>NZ_JBVITE010000028.1:0-98267 GCF_055575155.1 Kitasatospora sp. NPDC034533 | reverse complement strand
GCCCATGCCGGGCATGGACTCGATGATCTCGGCGCGGTCGTCGGTGCGGAAGGTCTCGCGGATCTCGCGGTCGTTGTCCTTGATCCGCTCGTCCAGCGCCAGGAGTTGGTGGGCCAGGTCGCAGACCAGCTTCGCGGCCCGCTTCTCACCGGGCAGTTCGGCCATCTGCGACTGCGCGGCCTCCACCGCCTTCGCGGCGACGACATCGGCGCCGCGGACCTTGCGGCGCTCCAGCCATCAGCCACACCCGGTCCTCCCGGACCGCCTCACATTCTTAGGGAACCGCCATGCACCTCAAGGTCCTCGGCCCCCTCACCGCCGACCTCAACGGCATCTCCGTCGTCCCCACCGCCGGCAAGCAGCGCCAGATCCTCGCCCTCCTCGCGCTCTACCCGAACCGCATCCTGCCCACGGCCACCCTGATCGAGGAGATCTGGGGCGACGACCCTCCCAGACAGGCGCTCACCACGATGCAGACGTACATCCTTCAGCTGCGCCGCCGGATCACCCAGGCCCTCGGGCCCACCCCGCACACCACCGCCAAGGACATCCTCACCACCCGGCACGGCGGCTACCAGCTCTCCACCCACCCGGACGACCTGGACGTCCACACCTACAACCTGCTGACCACGCAGGGCCAGCACGCCTTCAACCACGGCCGGGACCACCAGGCCGCCACCCACTTCCGCCACGCGCTGGCGCTCTGGCACGGCCCCGCGCTGGTCGACGTCCGGCCCGGGCCGATCCTCACCATCGAGATCATGCGCCTGGAGGAGAGCCGGCTGATCACCCTGGAGCGCCGGATCGACACCGACCTGCGGCTCGGCCGGCACAACGAGCTGATCCCCGAGCTCACCCACCTGACCCACCAGCACCCGCACCACGAAGGCCTGCACGCCCAGGCCATGGTGGCGCTCTACCGGGCCGGCCGGCAGACCAGCGCCCTGACCACCTACCACCACCTGCGCCACCGGCTGACCACCGAGCTCGGCATCCAGCCCTCCCCGCACCTCCAGCACCTCCAGCACGCGATCCTCACTCTGGACCCGGCCCTCAGCTCACCCACCACGGCCCACCCGACCACCTACAACCTGTACCCGGCCTGAGTCCCTCCGGCGGGGGCCGCCCCCGCCGATCTCTCCCCGCCCTCACCCACAGGACGCGCCATGACCACCGCACCCGAGAAACCCCTCGCCCTCATCACCGGCGGCACCCGCGGCATCGGTCTCGCCATCGCCCGCGAGCTCGGCAGCCGCGGCCACCGGGTCTTCATCTGCGCCCGCACCGCCCGGGACATCGACCAGGCCCTCGCCGGACTGCGCGACGAGGGCCACCAGGCCGACGGCCTCACCTGCGACGTGCGCGACCCCGCCCAGGTCGGCGAGCTGATCCGCCACGCGGTGACCGAGTACGGCCCGATCACCGTCCTGGTCAACAACGCCGGGCGCACCGGCGGCGGCCCGACCGCGACCACCACCGACGACCTCTGGTACGACGTCATCGACACCAACCTCAACGCCGTCTTCCTCGTCACCCGGGAGACCCTCCGGCACGGCCACATCACCAGCACCACCCACCCGCGGATCATCAACATCGCGTCCACCGCCGGGAAGCAGGCCGTCACCCTGGGCGCGCCGTACACCGCGAGCAAGCACGCCGTGATCGGCTTCACCCGGGCGCTGGCCAAGGAGCTGGCACCCACGGGCACCACCGTCAACGCCATCTGCCCGGGCTACGTCCAGACCCCGCACACCACCAGGATCCACCACGAGTACGCGACGGCCTACAACACCACCCCCGAGACCATCCACCGGCACTTCCAGGCGCACATCCCGCTCGGCCGCTACACCACGCCCGAGGAGGTCGCCTCGCTGGCCGGCTACCTCACCAGCCCGACCGCGGCCAGCATCACCGCCCAGGCGCTGAACGTCTGCGGCGGGCTCGCCACCCAGTAACCCCGGTGCTGTCCCGGCCGGTCCACGGGAAGGATGAGGGCTCCGGTGCCCGCTGACCACTCATGACGAACCGTCAGTTCTCCAGCGCACCCGTCACCTTGCTGGTGGTCGGCGCACCAGCGCCCGAGCCCTGCCTGCCCGCCCCCCGGCCTCCGGGACCGCTGGACGCCGGGGCGGTGCGCGCCGCGCCGGCCGGCGGCCCCGCAGCCCGGACCCGACTTTCCTCCGAACAGCCCGCGGCGGCGCAGGAGTTCACCCTCGTCGAACTGCACCGCCCTTACCCAGCGGAGAAGTTGCGCACCGCGCTGCGGGCCGTCGTGCCGCAGCCGCCCTCCGGGCCGGCGCCGGACCTGCTCTGGCAGCGGACGGTGGACGGCCCGGCCGGGCTCGACCGGGTGCTCGCCGAACTCGGGCGCGGCCTGGCCACCGGCCCCCCGCTCCGGGCCGTGCTGGTCGAGGACGCCCGGGACGGCCGGCGACGGCTCTTCGTCGGCCTCGCCCCCGGCCCGCCCGCCCGCGCCGTCGGCCTGCTGGAGGAGCTGCGCGACGCCGTGGCCCACCCGCCGGAGCCGGTCACCGTGCCGACCAGCGCCCTCCAGCGCGAGCTGCTGCGCCAGGTCATCGGCGCCCCGCGGCCCGACGGACGGCACGTCGAGCAGCTCTCCTGGAGCTGGCACGGGCCGCTGGACACCGACCGCTTCACGGCGGCCTGGCAGTCCGTGTTCGACCACGAGACGGTGCTGCGCGCGGCCTTCGACTGGGACGAGGGCGACGCCGGCGAGCCCTGGATGGTGCTGCACGAGCACGCCGCCCCCGAGGTGACCCGGCACCGGCACGACGCCGCCGACTGGGAGGAACTGCTCGACAGCGACCGCCGCCGCGGCTTCGACCTGCGCCGCCCCGCCCTGCTGCGCGCCACCCTGGTCGACGCCGCGCCGCAGGCCGGGGCCGGGCCGGTCACCCGGGTGCTGCTCACCTACCACCACGCGATGCTGGACGGCTGGAGCGTACGGCTGCTGCTCCAGTCCTTCTACCGCGCCTACCTGACCGGTGGCGTGCTGCCCGGCGGCGAGCGCCGGCCCGACGTACGCGACCACGCCCGCTGGCTGGCCGGCCGGTCCACGGACGCGGCGCGGCAGTTCTGGTCGACCCGGCCGGCCGCCGGCTCCGTCCTGCCGCTCGTCCCGGACCCGCTGCGGCGCGGCAGCGCGCGCACCAGGCGCCGGCTCACCCCGTACGAGGCGGTCCGGCTGCGCGGCTGGGCGGCGGCCTGGGGCGCGGGCGAGAGCAGCGCGCTCCAGGCGGCCTGGGCGCTGCTGCTGTACCGCGCCGAGCAGTCGGACCGCCCCCGCCGCCCGGGCCGGACCGGCCGGGCGGTGCGGGTCGGCTTCGCGGTGACGGTCTCCGGCCGGGGCATCCCGCTGGACGGCATCGACCGGCTGCCCGGCGCCCTGCGCAACCCGCTGCCGATCTCCGTACGGGTGCACCCGGGCACCACCGTGCCGCAGTTGCTCGCGGCGCTGCGCGACGGGGTGCTCGACCTCGCCTCCTACGAGTGGGTCTCGCCCGGCCAGGCCCACCGCTGGACGCCGGGCGCGCGCGGGCAGCGGCCGAACAGCCTGGTCGTGCTGGAGCACCAGCCGACCACCGCGCACCACCTGCGGCTGGAGAGCGACCTGGCCGCGCACGGCATCCACGTGGGGAGCCCGGTCCCGGCCGGCACCCTCACCTCGTACCCGATCACGCTGGCCGCCCACTACGACGCCACCGGCGGGCTGGTCCTCACCACCACCCACGACCGCGCCCTGCTGGCCGACCGGGACGCCGTCGAACTCCTCGACCAGAGCGCCCACCTGCTGCGCTCCTTCCCGGACCTGCCGAGCGGGCTGGGCACCACCGAGGTGCTGCGCTCCACCCTCGCCGGGCAGCCGGCGCCCCGGCTGGGCGAGCCGGCCGGCGCCGCCGCGAGGTCCGGGGAGACGGCCGCTGCGGCGGTGCGGCTGGACGTGCTGTGCCGGCCGGCCCGTCCCGGCGCGGGCTGGGTCCTGCTGCTGCCCCCGCCCGACGCCGCGCCCACCCGCTACCGAGGCGCCACCCGCGGCTGGCCCGGCCCGCAGGCCCTCGGCGTGCTGCGCCCCGCCGGGGACGGCCCGCCCCCGGCCGCGTACCGCCCGGTGCTCGGCCCGCTGCTGGAGTCGCGAGCGCCCGTCGCCCTGGTCGCGCCGCCGGGGCTCGGGGTCGCCGCGCACGAGATCGCCCGGTGGGGGGCTCCGGCGCGTGCGCCGCTGGTGGTGCTGGTCGAGGACGACGGCGATCTGACGGCGGTGGCGAGCCTGCTGGGGCGCCGTTGAGGCCCCGCTGCCGCTAAGGTGACGGACCGTGGCCCGTTTCGTCCTGATCCGCCGTTCCCCGCTGCCGCCCGCCGTGTGCTGGGAGCGACTGACCGCCTGGCCCCGGCACGGTGACCGGGTGCCGTTCACCCGGGTCCGGGTGGCCCGGGGCACCGGCCGGGAGGTCGGCGACCTCGTGCTCGCCCGGACGGCCCTGGGGCCGCTGCGCTTCGACGACCCGATGGAGATCACCGAGCTGGTCGCCCCCGGGCCGGGGCGGGACGGGCGGTGCCGGCTGGTCAAGCGCGGCCGCCCGGTGCGCGGCTGGGCCGAGCTGCGGGTCCGGGCGGCCGGCGGCGGCAGTGCGGCGGTCTGGACGGAGGAGCTGACGGTCACCGGCCTGCCCGGGCCTCTCGATCCGCTCCTCTCCCGGGCGGGCCGCCTGGTCTTCGGCCGGGTGCTGGACGACCTGCTGGGGGCGTAGGCCGGCTCGGCCGCACCCGGTCCGGGCAGCGCCCGCGCTTCCGGGCCGCGGGCCGCTCGGCCCGCCCGCCCGCTCAGGACGGCAGGAAGCGGGCGCCGGGGCCGGGGCTGCGGTAGACGGAGTCCGGGGACAGCCGGGTGTGGCCGGCGGCGCACTCCAGGACGAGGGTGACGGGTGCGTCGCAGCCGTGGCGGTCGTCGGCGGGCCCGTCGTGCTCCTCGGCCGCGCCGTGCCGGACGACGACCGACGGTCCCTCCTCGTCCGCGAGGTACTTGTCACCCCACTCCAGCAGGGCGATCACGGTGGGCCGCAGGTCGAAGCCCTTCCGGGTGAGGCGGTACTCGAAGCGCTGCCGGTCGCCGGGCTCCTGGTACGCCACCCGGTGCAGCACGCCTGCGGCGACCAGCCCGTCGAGCCGGGTGGAGAGCAGGTTGCTGGCGATCCCCAGCCGGGTCCGGAACTCCCCGAAGCGGCTGACACCGTCCAGGGCCTCCCGCACGATCAGCAGTGACCACCGCTCGCCGACCGCCGCGAGCGCGCGCCCGACCGAACAGTTCGCCGGGTCGATCCGCCGTTGCTTCCGCTGCTCCGCCATGGCTCGATCGTAGCCCGCCCGCCGCACCTGGGTTGACAATCTCCACTCAGCCGGGGCTAGGCTCCGGCACAGCTGAGTTGAGAAATTAAACCCAGGTGACCTCCAGGAGGCGACGGCCATGCCGATGCTCGACGTCCACATCCCCGATGGCGCCCTACGGCCCGAGGCGGAAGCGGCCCTGCTCAACCGCATCACCGAGATCCTGATCCGTCACGAGGGCTTCGACCCCGCCGACCCGGCCACCCGCGCGGTGTCCTGGCTCTTCCTGCACCGGCCCGCCGCCGTCTACGTCGGCGGCGAGATCGCGGACGCCCCGCGCTACAAGGTCGTCCCGTCCGTGCCCGAGGGCCAGCTCGACGCCCACAAGCGCGCGGGCGTCATCGCCGACGTCACGGAGGCGATCCTGGACGCCGAGGACGGCGCCTGGCCACGTGACCCCGGCCGGATCTGGGTCTTCCCCACCGAGATCCCCGAGGGTCACTGGGGCGGCTTCGGCGAGGTCAGGCCACTCGCCGCAATCCTCGCCAGGCTCACCGGCCACGACCGCGAACGGGCCCGCGCCCTCGCCGCTCGGCGCATCACCGAAAGCCGCGCCGAGCACGCCCGGCTGCCGTAGGGCGCCGCTTGGGCCGCACCCTCCGGCGCGGCCCGCGCCCGGCGGGCCGGGGCGCCCCCGGTCAGCTCTCCTCCCGACCGCCGCGGCGCCCGGACCGGGCCGGGCTCCGGGACCAGGCCAGGTACTGCTGGCGGACGTACCGCCGCGCGTCCTCGCCGTCGGCGGCGGTGACGCCGTCGTGCTCGGTGAGGCGTCCGGCGGCGAACCGTGCCTGCCCCGCCTTCGCGAGGGCGGTGTCGCCCTCGGCCAGAGCGGCGGTCCGGTCGGCGAGCGCGGCGCCGCGCAGCAGGTACTCGCGCCGCTTGCGGGGCGGGCTCTTCTCAGTGCTCCGCCAGGCCGCCAGGCGCCTCTCCTCCTCCTCGACGCCCGGGGCGTCCGCGTACGCCTCCTCGACCGTCGGCACCGGGCCGGCCGGCACGGCGCGCACCGGCTCGGGCGGCAGCCGCGGCAGCCCGTGGAGGGTGAGCACCGCGTTGGCGAACCCCGGTTCGTCGACGGGCAGTCCGCGCCGGCCGAACAGGGCGAACAGTTCGGCCAGGGCGGCCGGTTCGAAGCCGCGCGGCCGGTCGTCCTCGGTGACGTCGACCCGGCCGAGCAGCGGGCCCCAGAACCGGCCGGGCGGGTCCGTGAGGCGCAGCCGGAGGATCACCTCGTGGCCGCTGGTCTCGATCTCCTCGTGGAACTCCATGGCCAGGCCGCGGATCTCCGACCAGGCGTAGCGGCGCGGGACCAGCAGCCGGACCACGGTGAGGCCGCCCTCCTCCTCGCGCAGCCAGAAGGTGTGCGGCACCCCGACGGCGACGGCGACGGCGATCAGCACGCCGATCACGGTGGCCACCCCCGGGCTGGTGGCCCCGGATCCGCCCAGCGCGACCAACGCGACCAGGGCCAGCGCGCAGCCGATCCCGATGTTGCTCCCCCACCGGCGCATGATCGACAGCCGTATCGTCCGCATCCCGCCCCCTGGTGCCCTTGGTGTGGCTCCACGCTCCCGGGAGCGCCACGGCCCGGGCAAGCGCCGGTGGAGAGCTGTGACGGCCCCGTGACGAACCCGCAGCACGGCGGTTCGGCAGCACCGCCCGGCCGGCGAGGTCGAGCAGGGCGTCGGCGCCGTAGCACCCGGCCGCCAGGACAGCACCCGCACCGGGTCGCGGACCGCCGCAGGAGCGCGGCGAAGAGGACGTAAAAAGTCTTGCAGGTAAGGACTTTGACGCTACGTCACGACGCCTCGGAAGATGGAGTGGTCACGTCGGCCAACGTGCGAGTGGGAGTACGAACTACGTGCTAGCGTCCCCCTCATGGGACGACGCGGGGCTCGTGGGGTGGCGGCACGGTCGGCGATCGAGGGGATGCGGGAGCTCGCCGGGGCGGGGCTGACGGCGCCGGAGGTCTTCCGGCGGGCGGACGAACTGCTGAGGCCGGTGCTGGAGTTCGACGCGGTGTGCTGGCACACCGCGGATCCGGCCACCGGGCTGGTGAACTCGGTGCAGAGCGAGGACCTGACCCTCGACGGGTTCGAGCAGGCCGTGCGGCTGGAGGTGTGGGAGGACGATCTGGCGACCTTTCCCAAGATCCGGCGCAGCGGGGTGAGTGCCGAGACGCTGAGCCGGGTCACCAGGGGGCGGCTTGAGGAGAGCGTGCGGTTCCGGGCACAGATCTCGCCGGCCGGGTTCGGGGACGAGCTGAGGGCGGTGTTCGACGCGGCCGGCGGCATGTGGGGGTGCGCGGCGTTCCTCCGGGCCCCGGACCGGGGCCCGTACCTGGAGCGGCACCGCGAGGTGGCCGATGCCGCCGCCCGGCACCTGGGCCACGCACTGAGGGCGTGTCACGTGCCGGCCGGAGCACCGGACGGGCCGGAGCCCGCTCCCGCGGTGCTGGTGCTGGACCGGCGCAACCGCCTCCAGGCCCTGTCGGGACCGGCCGAGGAGCTGCTCGCCCGGCTGGCCGACCCCACCCCGAGCTCGCTCACCGTCCCGACCAGCGTGGCGATGGCCGCCGAGCACGCCCGCCGGACGGCGCACGGGCTGGCCGTGCCGCAGCTGCCGGTGCGGGTGCGGACCCGGGACAACCGCTGGTACCTGCTGCACGGCGCCGCCCTGCGCGGCGGCGAGGCGGCGGACGCGGTGACGGTGGTGGCCTCACCGGCCTCACCGGCCGAGGTGATGCCGCTCTACCTGGCCGCGTACGGACTGACGGCCCGCGAACAGGAGGTGGCGCTGCTGCTGGTGCGCGGCAGCGACACCCGGGACATCTCCCGGGTGCTCGCGATGGCCCCCTACACGGTGCAGGACCACCTGAAGTCGGTGTTCACCAAGACCGGAGTGGGCAGCCGCCAGGAGCTGGTCGCGCGGATCATGCTCGGCGAAGGCGGCCGCTGCTGATCCACGCCCCCGCAGGCGCGCCCCGGCAGGCGCGCCCCGCTGGTGTGCGCCCCGCTGGTGTGCGCCCCCCAGAAAGCTGGGATGGAGGGAACCCCGCCGCGAACGTGAAGATTTCCTTCACGGGGTTTTACGCCATGAACATGGCGTATCGGAGCGCGTCCCTTTCCACCGGAGGATCACCTTCATGAGTTCCCGCACCACGCGTGCCAGGCGCACCGCCCTCGCCTCTGGAGTCGCCGCGCTCGTCGCGGTCACCGGCCTCGGCCTCGGCGCCGCGCCCGCGCACGCCGACACCGCACCGCCGACCGCCACCTGTGACCCGGCCAAGGACTACCTCTGGGAGGACATCTCCTCGGTCCGCGTCGAACCGACCGTCACCGAGTTCCTCGCGGTCGCGATCGCCCCCGGCACCACGGGCAGCTACACCAAGACCCTCAGCGAGGTCGACTCGGTGAGCACCACGATCAACTCCAGCACGGAGGTGAGCGCCGAGTTCAAGGCGATCTTCGCCAAGGTGAGCGTCAAGGTCGGGTTCTCGGTGTCCAGCACCAAGGCGACCACGCGCACCACCACCGTGACCGACACCGTGAACTTCAACAGCCCCGGCTACTACGGCCTGTACCGCGGCACCCGCAAGGTCTCCGGTGAGTGGGTCCGGTACATCTGCGCCCGCAGCGGCAACACCGGCTACTGGGTCAACACCAATCCGAGCGGCGTCGGCACCTTCACCACCTTCGACGTCCCGGAGCAGGGCACCGTGGCCTGCTCCTTCCCGGAGCCGGCCGGCACCCTGCGGGCGGCCGCGCGGGCGCGGCTCGTCTGCTGATGACCGGAACCACCCGACCGGCCGCCCGACCCGCCCACCGCGAAAGCGAGTCCACGATGCCCCGTCCGCACCGTCAGCGCTCCCGCACCCGCCGCTCCCTGAACGTCCTCGGCACGGTGGCCGTCTCCGGCGCCCTGCTGTTCACCGCCGCCCCCGTCGCCCTGGCCGCCCCCGCGCCGGCCGACGGCCTCGCCGCCGACCCCACGAGCAACT
The DNA here is from genome assembly GCF_055575155.1 of Kitasatospora sp. NPDC034533. NCBI lineage: Bacteria > Bacillati > Actinomycetota > Actinomycetes > Kitasatosporales > Streptomycetaceae > Kitasatospora > Kitasatospora sp. NPDC034533. Next base: position 88,867 of record NZ_JBVITE010000028.1, on the reverse strand, counting down.
ACTCCTGCGACCACCGGCTCAACCGCATCATTCCGGGCGGAGGCGGCGTCCAGCGGCCGCTGACCGTCGCACTCTCCCCCGGCAACCACGGCTCGGTGATCCAGTACCAGCGCGAGGACCAGTCGAACCAGCTGTGGACGGTCTGCCGCAAGCGGGATTCCGACGGCCGTGAGCTGGTGTACCTCCAGGACGCCTGGCGGCGCTGGTGCATGGCGGTCGATCGCTGGGGCCAGGAGAACGGCAACTGGATCATCACGCAAGGCTGCGTCGACGAGGACGTCCCCAGGAACCAGTCGTTCTGGATGGTGAAGGTGGCGGGCAGCAACCTGTTCGCGCTCCAGGCCCAGGTCTCCGGCAAGTGGGTCGCCTCCTCGGCCCACACCAACGACATCAGCCAGATCGTCCAGGACAGCAAGCCGGACCTCTACTACCTGGAACCCGCCTGACAACCCGTCGGTGAGACCGTGGGCGGGGAGGACCGGGCCTCCCCGCCCACACTCCGGCCGCGTCGGAAGGGAGCCGTGGGGACGGAGTGGCAGAACGCCCGGACCGGGGAGTGGCGGCGGCACGACGGCGACGGCGACCGTGGCGGCGGCTGACCGGGGCCCGGCCCAGGGACCGTGGCGCCCGCCGGGTGTCACTCCACGCGGGCTGGGCATCACCAGCGTGGATCACACCCGAGCCGCCGCGAGGCGGCCCACGAAGCGACCGGCACTCCGGCCGGCCGGCGGTCGGGCCCGTCCGCGCGGTCGTGGGCGCCGGTCGCGTCGCGACGGCCACACGGAAGGGAACGCACGAACCGTGACCCAGAACCTGTTCCGGCGGTCCTGGCCGGCCGTCCTCTTCGCCGCGGCCACGGCCGTGGCCTGCGTCTGTGCCTTCGCCGTGCCGGCGGAGGGTGCGGCGGGCCGCTCCGCCGCCGGTGCCGTGGCACCCGTCGAACGGGATCCGGCCCACACCGACGTCCTGTTCATCGGGGCCCACCCGGACGACGAGTTCCAGTCGCTGGCCACCTTCGCCCAGTGGCGGGAGCGCGGCGGGCGGCGCACCGGGGTGGTGACCGTCACGCGGGGCGAGGGCGGCGGGAACGCCGTCGGGCCGGAGGAGGGCGCCCGGCTCGGCCTGATCCGTGAGACGGAGGAACGGGAGGCCGTCGGCCTCGCCGGGATCGACAACGTCTTCTACCTCGACAAGCCGGACTTCTGGTACACCCTCTCCGCGCCCCTGGTCTCCTCCGTCTGGAACCGGGCGCCCGGGCGGCCGACCGACACGCTCGAACGGATCGTCCGACTGCTCCGCGCGACCACCCCGGCCACCGTGGTGACGATGGATCCGCGCCCCTTCGACCAGCACGGCGGGCACCAGGAAGCCGCCCGGCTGGCCGTCGAGGCGTTCCGGCTCGCCGGTGACCCGACGGCGTTCCCCGGGCAGATCACCGACGAAGGGTACCGGCCGTGGCGGCCCTCCGAGTTGCTGGCCCAGAACTGGGGGTTCGACGGGCCCGTCGGACCGTCCTGCGCCGCCGCCCGGCTGACGGATCCCCACACGGGGCTGCCCGTGGAGGGTGTGTGGACCGGAGCCCGCTCCGGCTCCTCGGGCGAGACCTTCGCGCAGGTCGAGCGCGATGCCGCCCGCAGGTACCTGACCCAGGGCCTCGGCTCGCTGCCCGCCACCGTCGACACCCCGCCCGGACGGCTGCCGTGCGAGTGGTTCACCGTCCTCGCCCGGGCCGGCGAACCGGTTCCCGCCGCCGTCCGGGACCAGACGGGGTTGAGGCCGCTGTACGCCGAGTTCCGCGACTGGACCCGGCGCGTGGGCATGCCCTGGCTGGCGGATGGCGCCCAGCCCGACTACCCCGCCGCTCCCGCGACCGAGGTCCCGGCCCTCGATCGCCCACCCGTCGTCGACGGCGCGGCCGGCGCCGGGGAGTACCCCGGGCCCGAACTCGCGCTGCGGCACTGGGCCGGCCGGGACTGCGCCCCCGCCGACTGCTCCGCGACCGCCCGGATCTCCCGTCACGGGGAGGACCTCTACGTGCTCGTCCAGGTCACCGACGACCGGATGGGCAGCGCCCTGGAGGCCGGGAACGACTGCAAGCGGCACTGGCGCACCGACGCCGTCGAGATCGCCATCGATCCGCGCGGCGACTCCGACGACACCTCGACCACGTTCAAGACCGGCATCCTGCCGTTCACCGCGAACGGCGGCGGCCCCTGCGCGGAGCGCGACGGCGACAACCACCAGGGCCCGGCGGACACCACCGCCCCCGGGCTGACCGTCGCCTCCCGGGTCACCTCGCCCTACCGCGGCTACACCGTCGAGGTGCGGATCCCGCTGTCGGTCCTCCCGGCCGCCGTCGACCCCGAGCGGATGACCGCGAACGTCCTCGTGTACGACTCCGACACCACCGACCGGATCGGCAAGAGCCGTCTGGCCTGGTCCCCGTTCGGTAGCGCCCAGGCCGACCCGTACGCGTGGGGCACCGTTCGCCTGCCCGGCTACACCCCGCCCCCGGGCCAGCCGGCCTCGGCGCCGCGGATCCCGACGGAGGCAGCCCGGAGTCAGGATTCACCCGCCTCGGTCGCCCAGTCCGAGCGCCTCGGCGTACCGCTCGCCGCGGGGCCGCGCCTTCCCGGCTGATCGGTTCCCGGCCGATCCCGAGGGCGGGCCTGCGGCCCTCGGGGCGCCTCAGGGCCACCGCTGTCCGGCTCGAACCTCCCCGGCTCCGGTGGCGAGTCCTCACCGGCACCCCGCACGACGCTCCCCGGCGGGCCCTCAAGTGAGGTTCCGGGCCGGGCACCCGGAGCGGGCCGCGCGGTGCGGCGAGCGGTGACGCGCGGACCGGGAGCGGTGGAGAAGGGGCGGTAACCGACGGGCACACATCCTCGGCGTCCGGCCCGGCCGTGCCCGCAGGCCGGTGCGCACCTGCCACCGGGGCCGGGAACCGGAGCGGGGTCCCCGGCGACCCGCCACCGATCCGTGGCCCCCGATGGACACCGACCCATCGGCGCTTCGCCCGAAGGCGGCGGGGCGTGCCGTGGCGGACGCGGTCCGGGCGTGATGCTTCACGGGCCGTGGCCACGGCCTGGAGCCGGGAACAGCGGACCGGGAGGCGGGTGCCTTCAGGAACTCCCCTGGGCGGGCAGGGTTTTGGCCGGGACGGCCGGGTTCGGTCGCGGGCGGGTTCCGGTCCGGCCAGGCTCCGGTCGCGGGTGGGTGCGCTCAGGCCTCCGGGGCGGCCTCCCAGGCGCCGTAGCCGCCGATCAGGTCGTAGGTGTGCGGGTGGCCGTGGTGGCGCAGCAGACTGGCGGCGATGGAGGAGCGGCTGCCGCCGGCGCAGTGCAGGACGACGGGGCGGTCGGTGGGCAGTTCGCCGTGGCGGGCCGGGAGTTCGGCGAGCGGGAGGTGGACGGAGCCGGGGATGGCGCCGGCCTCGCGCTCGGCGGCGCCGCGCACGTCGACGACCAACGGGGGCCGCCGGCCGGCGAGTTCCCCACGAAGGGTGTGCACGGTGAGCCGGGCACCCTGGCGCATCAGCTCGGGGTGGGCGCGGAAGGCCTCCTCCGGGTCGGCGAGGTAGCCGGCCACCCGGTCGAAGCCGATCCGGGCCAGGCGGGTGACGAGTTCCGCGCCGCGCTCCTCGGGGGCGATGACCAGCAGTTCGTTCTCGGGCGCCAGCACGGTGCCGGACTGCTCGGCGAAGCGCCCGTCGGCGGGGACGTTGAACGACTGCGCGAGGTGACCGGCGGCGAAGGCGGCCGGGTCCCGGCCGTCCACCACCAGGGCGCCCCCGGCACGGCGGGCCAGGAACTCGGCACCGGTCAGGGCGCGGACGGCGTCCGGGTCGAAGAGCTCGCGCTCGCGGCGGTTGAGGTCAGCGTCGTAGCCGAAGTAGCCGGGGGCGGTGGGCTGGCCGTCGGTGACCAGGTCGACGAAGGCCGCCTCGTCCATCGGGGCACAGGCGTAGTTGGTGGCGCGCTCGCGGCCGATGGTGGACCGGCGGTCGGTGGAGAGGTTCTTGCCGCAGGCCGAGCCGGCGCCGTGCGCGGGGAAGACCAGGGTCTCGTCGGGCAGGCCCATCAGCTTGCGGTGCACGCTGTCGTACAGCATCGCGCCGAGTTCGGTGGCGGTGACACCGGCCGAGGCGAGCAGGTCGGGGCGGCCGACGTCGCCGATGAACAGCGCGTCGCCGGTGAGCACGCCGTACGGAACGGCGTCGTCGGGCTGCTCGAAGACCAGGATGCTGATCGACTCGGGCGTGTGGCCGGGGGTCTCCATGATCTCCAGGGTGACGTCGCCCAGTTCGATCCGTTCGCCGTCGGCGAGCTTGCGGATCGGGTACTCGGTCTCCGCGCGCCGCCCGTACCCGATCCAGGCGCCGGTGCGGTCGGCCAGTTCGAGGTGACCGGCCAGGAAGTCGGCGTGGAAGTGGGTGTTGATGACCGCCTCGACGGTGAAGCCGTGCGCCCTGGCGTCGGCGACGTACTCGTCCACGTCGCGGCGCGGGTCGACCACGACGGCGCGGCCGGTGCGCTCGTCCGCGATCAGGTACGAGGCCTGGGAGAGGCAGTCGAGGTAGAACTGGGCGAAGTACACGGGGAACCCTCCTGGGCGTCGGGCGCCACAGCGCCGTCTTGATACCCCCCACGGTATGTTTCCGAGCATACGGCTTGCCGTAGCGATACGGGCGGGGGTATGCCGAACGATTTCGATAATACCCCCGGGGGTACTATGGTGGGCGTCGAGGGGCAGCGTCCCGCCGCCGATCCAGGTACGGACGGGGCCGAGGACGCGCCGGTCACCCCGCCGCACCGGGCCGCCAGGCCGGTACGGACGCCCGCGGGACCCGCGCCGCCCCCACCACTCCGGACCACTGCGGTCCGGTCTGCACCACTGGAGAAACCGCATGCCTTCGCTGCCGCACACCCCCGGACCGAACGCCACGCCCGGCCGGGCCACGCCCGTCCAGGCGCACGAGCTGGCCCGCACCGGCGCCGCCGTGCTGCTCGACGTCCGGGAGCCCGCCGAGTTCGCCGCCGGGCACGCCCCCGGCGCGCTGCACCTTCCGCTGATCGCGCTGGTCGCGGGCGTCCCGCTGCCGCCCGAGGCGGCCGGGCGGACCGTGCTGGCGGTCTGCCGCTCCGGGCACCGCGCCCGGCGCGCGGCCGAGCTGCTCGCCGCACGCGGTGTCGAGGTGCTGAACGTGGCCGGAGGCATGGGTGCCTGGGCGCTGGCCGGGCTGCCGGTCACCACGCCCGGCGGCGACGCCGGGCACGTGATATGACCGCGCTGCTCCTGGCGCTCGCCGCCGGCGCGGTGGTCGGGCTCGCCCTGGGCGGGCTGGGCGGTGGCGGCAGCATGCTCGCCGTCCCCGCGCTGGTCTACCTGCTGGGCTTCAGCCCGGCGCTGGCCACCACGGCCAGCCTGGTGATCGTCGCCGCGACCTCGCTGACCGGACTGCTCGCCCACGCCCGGGCGGGCCGGGTCCGCTGGCGCACCGGCGCGCTGTTCGCCGCCGCCGGACTGCCCTTCGCGACGGCCGCCGGAGCGCTGTCCGCCCGTCTGCCGGGCGCGCTGCTGACCAGCGCCTTCGCGGTGCTGGCGGCGCTCGCGGCCTGGCGGATGCTGATGCCGCCCAAGGCGCGGGCGCAGGAACGTTCCGCCACAGGACCCGGCCGCTCGGCGGCGACCGGCGCCGGGCTCGGCGCGGTCACCGGACTGCTCGGCGTCGGCGGCGGCTTCCTCGCCGTCCCGGCCCTGGTCTCGGTGCTCGCCTTCACCATGGCCGAGGCCGTCGGCACCAGCCTGCTGGTCATCACCGCCAACTCCCTCGCCGCCCTGCTCCCCCGCCTCGGCGCGACCGGGGCGATCGACTGGGCCGTGGCCGCCCCCTTCACCGGAGCCGCCGTCCTCGGCGCCTGGGACGGCAAGCGGCTCGCCGACAAGCTCAGCGGGCGCGCCCTCCAGCGGACCTTCGCCCTCGCCCTGCTCGGCGTCGCCGCGCTGATGCTGGTCACCACCCTGAGCTGATCACCCCGTCGGCGCCGATCCCAGCCACCCCCGGCCGACCGCCGAACACCACCGATCCCCCACCCACCGATGGCCCCACCCGTCCCCGAAAGGACCCGGCGAACCCATGACCCCCACCCCGCTGACCGTCGAACAGCTCCAGCCCCGCCTCGGAGAACTCACCCTCATCGACGTCCGCTCCCCCGGCGAGTACGCCGCCGGCCACATCCCCGGCGCCCTGAACGTCCCGCTCGACCAGCTCGACCGCGCCCTTCCCGCCCTGCGCGAGGCCGCCGGGACCAACGAGATCGCCGTCGTCTGCGCCGCCGGACCGCGCGCCGAGAACGCCTGCCACCGGCTGGCCGAGGCCGGTGTCCCCACCCTCACCCTGACCGGCGGCACCAACGCCTGGGCGAGCGCCGGCCGACCGCTGGAGCAGGTCGCCGATGCCCGCCGGGTCTGGGCGCTGGACCGCCAGGTGCGCCTGGCGGCCGGCTCCCTGGTCCTCGCCGGCCTGCTCGTCGACCTCGCCAGGCCCGGCACCCGCTGGATCTCCGCGGCCGTCGGCGGCGGGCTGGCCTTCTCCGCGCTGACCAACACCTGCGCGATGGGCTCGCTGCTCTCCAAGCTCCCGATCAACCGGCCCCGCCCCGGCACCCCGGGCCTGGACCGGACGCTCGCCACCCTGACGAGTCGCCCGATCGAGCGCTGAGCCCCCGCGCCCCTCGCCGCCCCCGAAGGCCCCTGCCCGCCCGGGCAGGGGCCTTCGGGGCTACCGCCCGGAGCGCGTGGCCGGCGTCCGTACCAGGTCCGCCACGCTCAGGCCGAAGATCAGCACGCCCAGCGGCACATGGACCGCCGGAACGTGCGCGACGCCCAGGACCACCTGCGCCGAGGCGAGCGCCAGGAAACCGGAGGCGTGCAGGACCGGGCGCGGCGATCCGCCGCCCGGCCGCCGGGACAGCACCGCCGCGAGCAGGTAGAGCATCGAGGCGCCGTACATCACCCGCGCGCCGACGCTGTGCAGCGGCTCGCCGTAGGAGGTGGAGAGCAGCAAGCCGGCCGTGACCGCCTGGAAGAGGACGGCCGTGGTCTGGAGCGCGATCGAGACCCGCAGAAAGGCACGGGTGCGCCGCTCCACCGCCGTCCCCGCCGCCCTCCCCGACGCCGTCTCCGTGATCGCCCCTGCCGTGGTCGGGATGGCCATGACGTTCCCCTCTTCTGCCTCGCGGCACTCGATCGGTAGTGTCCCGGTGATCCGACGACACAGCCCGGCGAAGTGTGAGGCGGGGCTCCGGCGGCCCGGAGCGCAGGAGCGGCGGCGGACGAGACGAGGCAGGGAGCGGCCCGACCATGAATCCCCCATCCGAGCCCGCGCGGCGGCAGGGCGAGGCGGACCCGAGCGTGCTCCTCGGCGAGCGGCGGCAGCTGATCAACCTCGCCTACCGGCTGCTGGGCTCGCTGGCCGAGGCGGAGGACGCCGTGCAGGAGACGTACGCCCGCTGGTACGCGCTGTCGCGGCCGCAGCGGGAGGCGATCGTCTCGCCCGGCGCCTGGCTGACCACGGTGGCCGGCCGGGTCTGCCTGGACCTGCTCGGGTCGGCACGGGTGCGGCGCGAGCGCTACGTCGGCGAGTGGCTGCCCGAGCCGGTTCCCGACCGTGCCGAGTGGATCGGCGGCTCCACCGGCGGCGGACCGACCGATCCGGCGGACTGGGTCACCCTGGACGAGTCGGTGGACATGGCCTTCCTCGTCGTCCTGGAGTCGATGACTCCGGCCGAACGCGTGGCCTTCGTCCTGCACGACGTCTTCCGCTACCCCTTCCCCGAGGTCGCCGAGATCGTCGGCCGGACTCCGGCGGCCTGCCGCCAGCTGGCCACCTCCGCCCGCCGCCGGGTCCGGGCCGCCCGGGCGCCCGCGGCGCCCACCGCCGCGCAGGCCGGGCTGGTACGGCACTTCAAGGAGGCCTGGGAGGCCCGGGACATCGAGGGCCTGGTCGCGCTGCTCGCCCCCGGCGCCACGATGACCTCCGACGGCGGCGGCGTGGCCGGCTCCGCCCTGCGCCCGGTCCGCGGCGGCGCCCTGATCGCCCAGTACCTGCTCCACTTCGCCGACCGGGCACCCGGGCTCACCCTGCTCGAACGGTCCGTCAACGGCCGCCCCGGCCTGGTGGCCCGGCAAGCGGGCGTCACCGCGACCGTGGCGGCCTTCGAGTGGACGGACGGCCGGATCACCCGGATCTGGGCCATCCGCAACCCGGAGAAGCTGCGCCCGTGGACGGAGCGCGATCCGCGCGGTCACTGAAGGGGCGGACACACCGGGCCACCGCCGTTCCCCCGTGCCGGCCCGGTCGCCGCCCGTACCGAACGCCGTTGTCGGTACGGCGTGGCAGGCTGGGGGCATGTGCGGCCGTTTCGTCTCCACCACCACGCCCCAGGACCTCGTCTCACTGCTCGGAGAGCTCCGGTGGGATCCGGCCGAGACCTTCGCGCCGAGCTGGAACGTCGCCCCGACCGACCCGGTCCCGGCCGTCCTGGAGCGCGTCGACCGGGAGACCGGCGAGCTGCTGCGCCAACTGCGTCCGCTGCGCTGGGGGCTGGTCCCGTCCTGGTCCAAGGACCCGTCCGGCGGCGCCCGCATGATCAACGCCCGCTCGGAGACCGTCGACACCAAGCCCGCCTTCCGCAAGGCCTTCGCCTCCCGCCGCTGCGTGATCCCCGCCGACGGCTACTTCGAGTGGCGCGAGGTCCCCGCCTCCGCCGGCCGCGCGAAGTACAAGCAGCCGTACTTCCTCAGCACCGGCGGCGTGATGCTGATGGCCGGCCTCTACGAGTTCTGGCGCGACCGCACCCGTGCCGAGGACGACCCGCTCGCCTGGCTCGCCACCGCCACCGTGATCACCACCGACGCCACCGACTCCGCCGGCCGCGTCCACGACCGGATGCCCCTCACCATCGCCCCCGACGACCTCGCCACCTGGCTCTCCCCCGACCACACCGACCCCGCCGAGCTCCACCACCTGCTGCGCCGCCCGGCCGACGGCGCCCTGCGCGTGCGCGCCGTCCCCACCATCGTCAACAGCGTCCGCAACAACGGCCCCGAACTGCTGGACGCCGCCCCGGACCCACTGGGTCTGGCGGACCGGGACCGGACCGAGGAGAGCGGATGAACGGCACTTCCGTGAGCGTCGTCGAGGCGGCGTTCCGCCACTACCGGTCGCAGGACCGGGAGGCGGCCCTGCCGCTGTACGCCGAGGACTTCAGCTTCACCAGCCCGCAGGACGACCGCCTCGACAAGGAGGCGTTCTTCCGGCGCTGCTTCCCCACCGCCGACCGGTTCCGCGAGCAGCGGCTGCTGCACGTCACGCCCGCCGACGGGGAGCTCGTCTTCGCCTACTACGAGTACGAGTTGACCACCGGCGGGCGGTACCGCAACGTCGAGGCGATCACGGTGCGGGACGGGCTGATTCACGAGGTGCAGGTCTTCTTCGGCGGCCGGCAGGCGGATCCGGAGGAGCCCGCGGCGCGGTGAGCCCGCCGGCCCACCAACCCGCCGCCCCACCCGGCCGCCGGCCGTCAGGGAGCCGGAGTCGAGGTTCCCCCGGGCCGGCCCAGCGGGAGCAGGTACTGGATCGGTTCGCCCAGGTCGTCCAGGCCGAGGAGCTCGTGGGCGAGGTCGTCCTGGAGGCCGCCGAGGGGGGTGGTGCCGAGACCGAAGGCGGCCGAGGTCAGCAGCAGGTTCTGGGCCAGGTGGCCGGCTTCCAGCAGGCCCAGGCGCAGGGCCCGCAGGCCGTAGCGGCGCCGGAGGTGGGCGAGGTCGAGATAGACGGCGAGGACGGCGGGGGCGTCGTCGATGCCGATGGCGTCCGGAGTGCCGGCCGGGCGGGAGAGGTAGGAGGAGAGGGCCTTGAGGTCGTCGACGGCGGGGGCCGGGCCGATCGGGCGCAGGCTGCGGTGCTCCGGGACGCACTGGTAGGTGCCGGCGGGCAGGCCGTCCACGGCGAGGGCGAGCACCCGCAGCCGGACGGTGTGCAGGGCGCCCGCGCTGGGGTACGGGCGGTGGCCGGTCCCGGCGTCGGGGGCGAGGGCCGTCCAGAGCAGTCCGCCGAGGGCGCCGGCGGTGAGCGGCCCGGCCAGCGTGCCCCGGGTGGAGCGGCGGGTGCGCAGGGCGTCGGCGAGGGTGACGGGCGGCAGCGGGTCGGCGGGCAGCGGGAGGTCACCGGGGCGCGGGACCGGGGCCGGGCCGTACGGCAGGTCGCGCAGGGCGGTGTCCTCGCCGCGGCCGAACTGGAACTTGCTGCGCTCCAGGTACTGGTGGTCCGGGGCGTGGTGGTCGGTGGGGAAGAAGGTGAACGGCTGCCCGTTCTCCATCAGGGTGCGGGCGGCCAGGCGGCAGACCGCCCGTTCCTCGTCGGGGCCGACGCCGAGCCGGTTGAAGAGCATGTGCAGCTGGGAGGCCCAGACCCAGGACAGCCGTTCGTCGGCGTCGGCGGGCGCGGCGGCCCGCATCAGGGCGTCGGCCTCGGCGACCCGCGCCGCCCAGTCGGCGAGCCGGGGTGCGGCCGTACCGGCGTCCAGCGCGGCGCGCAGGGTGCGGGCGCGGTGGGCCAGGGCCTCGCGCTGCCGGGCGAACACCGTGTTGACGCGGGTGTGCACGGCGGCCCCGGGCAGCGGCCGGAACTCGGTGACCCACCGCCAGGAGGCGGCGTGGCGGCGCAGCCAGCGGGAGGCGGCGAGTTCGTCGAGGCCGAGGGCGTGGGCGGTGGTGTGGGCGAGGTCGAGGGCGAGCGACAGCCGCTCCCGGGGGGCCGGGCCGAGGGCGCGCAGGGCGCTGAGGGCGGCGCGGGTGGAGTGGGTGAAGACCTCCTCGGCGATCGGCAGCAGGGCCGGGCCGCCGTAGCGTTCGGTCTCCGGCTCGTAGGGCACCTCGGTGACCGTGCCGTGACCGTCCGCCCACGGTCCGTCGGGCGGGGTGCGGCGGGCGGCGAGGCGGGTGAGGTCGGCGGCGAGGGCGTCGGCCCGCCCGTCCGGGGCGCGGTGGCGGATGCGCAGGTGGGGGCCGCCCTCGCCGTAGCGGATGAAGAACCACTCGCCGTCCGCGAGGCCGTCCATCAGCGGGGCGAGGTCCTCGGTGAGGAAGGCGTCGGCCTCGCGGGCGGACAGCGGCAGCGCGAGGTGCAGGCTGTGCCAGCGGGTGACCGGCATCGGTCGGGTGGTCATCGCGGTCCTTCCGGGCGACTGGGCCGGCCTAGGGGAACGGGTGCGGGTGGAGGGGCAGTTCGTCGTGGCGCAGCGGCGCCGGGGTGCGGCCGAGGCGGTACGGGACTTCCAGCAGCCGGGGCAGGCCCCGGGTGCGGCGGTTGACGTGGCCGAAGGTCATCGGCAGGGTGCCGGGGACGACGACCTTGGCGCAGTGCAGGCCGAGCCGGTCGCGGGCGCCGGGCTCGTCCTGGGTGACCGCGATGACCTCCAGGCCCTCCCTCGCCAGCCGGGCGACGGTGCGTTCCAGCAGGTCGGTGAGGTCGGTGACCGGTTCGGGGGCGCCGGGCCAGCGCTCCGTCCAGGGCACCGGGGGCGGGCCGGCGAAGAGGAAGTCGAGGCGGGGCTGCGCCTCGGGCAGGGTGTTGAGGCCGACGTGGTCGTCCAGGCTGAGGACCAGCTCGGGCCGTTCCAGCATCGGGCGCAGCCGCTCCGGGTCGCGCGGCCCGCCCGGGGCGGTGTCGCGCTGCGGCGCCTCCTGGACGTTGGTGACCACCTCCGCGACGGCGGAGCGGATGGCCGCCCTGGGGTCGTGGTGGGCGCCCGCGGCCAGGAAGGTGCGCGGGGCTTCGGGGTGGTCGCCCCGGTGGCGGCAGAGGGCGACCACGGCGGGGATTCCGAGGTCGTTGGTGGCGTCGAGCAGGGTCAGGCGGTATCCGAACAGCCCGGCGCGGTCCGCGAGTTCGGCGATCTCCTGGTCCTCGGTGGGCAGGGCGACGGCGGGCAGCGGGGTGCGGGCGTACCAGGCCATCAGGAAGGCGTCGCGCTCGGCGACCTCGAACAGGCCGTAGAGCGCGGCCTCCTGGGGGCTGTTGCCGAGCCCGCAGCCGTTCGAGGACTCGTAGACGACGCGGGGGCGGTCTCGGCCCGGCACGTCCCAGTAGGCGACGTGCTCCGGGACGGCGACCGGGCGGCGGTGGGTGAGCGACCAGCCGTGCACCCAGTCGAGGACGAGCTCCGGGTCGTACGGGACGGTGGCCACGGCGGGGTGCCCCGGGTGGGCGGCGTCGGGCAGTCCGAGCCGCACCGGGTCGAGTACGGCGGCTGGGCCCAACTCCCGCTCCAGTGTGGCGTAGGAGGCCCGAAGGACGGTCCGGCGGCCGAGCGGCCGCATGCCCGCGTGGCGCTCCACGGCCTCGAAGAGGGCCACCCGCTCGCTGGCGCGGAAGTCCGCCGCCCGGCCGTACCCGCCGTCGTCGAGCCCCCGGCCGTCGGTGACCCAGGCGGTGGTGAGGGCGAAGGCGGAGTCCTCGCTGCGGAACAGCCGGCGGACCGGCCCGAACCGCTCGTCGTACAGCTCCTCCCTCAACTGCCGCACACCGGAGCGGTCGTTGGGGCCGCGCAGTACGGCCGGGTCGGGCAGCGGGCGGGGGCTGGCGGGCAGTCGGGCGGCGTCGGGGGTGTCGGCGGGCAGCGGGTGGCAGACCTCGCAGCCGCCGACCGGGCGCACCCGGTGGGTGGACCAGGTGGCCCAGCCGCCGTGCACGACGTGGACGGTGGCACCGGCCGGGTCCGGCGGGGCGGCGGCCAGGTCGGCGGCGAGCGCGGCCACCGCCTCGGCGAAGGCCGGGGTGCCGGTGCCGGCCAGCGCCAGGTCCGGGCTCTGCCACGGCACCCGTCCGCCGGCGGTGGCGAGCCGCTGGTACTCGGCGCAGGCGAGGCAGGCCGGCGCGCCGGGGGTGAGCAGCGGCCCGACCACGGTCAGCGCGCCGTCCTCGCACACCGGCACCAGCCGGACGGGGTGCGCCAGGGCGTGCCGGCTGAGCCGGGCGGCCAGGCCGAGGGTCCACTCGGTGAGGTGGACGGCGGCGGTGCCGCCGGTGGCGGCCAGGGCCTCGGCCGGGGTGAGGGTGGGGAGCGCGTTCATCGGGGGCCTTCCGCGAGGACGAGCACCGTGAAGCCGCAGCCGTCCAGGGCGTCGGCGATCGGCCGGGCACCCGGGGCGGAGGGCTGCCGGCGGGCGGTGCGCAGGCCGGTCAGACGCAGCAGCGCGGCGCGCAGGCCGGCCTCCCGGTCGGCGAGTTCGGCGAGCCACCGGCCGGTCCAGCCCGGTCCCGTCCAGGCCGCCGGGGCGCGCCCGGCGGCGGCGAGCGGGGCGGCGGCGCCGCAGAGGGCGGCGTGGTGGGCGGCGGTGAGTCCGGCGTCCCGGGCCAGCAGGCGGGTGAGCGCGTTCACGGCGGCGTGGGCGACGGCGTCGGCGGGGGTGGCCTCGACCGCGTGGACTCCTTCCACCCGGGCCAGGTACGCCTGTACGCCGCCGATCTGATGGACCGTCAGCTTCGGTCGGCGGCCCAGTCGGCGGGCCAGGACGCCGTACCAGTGGGCGGCCTGCGGGTGGTCCCGCCAGGTGCTCTCCGACACCGTGCGGTCGCCCCGGGCGGGCCGGGCGAGGACGGCTCGACGCAGCGCCCGGCCGAGCGCGTGGTCCGGGTCGGCGCCGACCACCGGCGCGGTGCCCGGGTCCAGCGCCGCCAGGTGGAGTTCGGCCGACCGGCAGGCGGCGGCCAGCCGGGCGAGGTCCGTCCGGGCGGCCCCGGCGGCGAGGGTGCCGGACGGAGTGGCGCAGGACACCAGGGCCACCGGCAGCTGGGGCAGTTCGCCGGGGACCGGCGCGTCCAGTACGCCCAGTCTGGGATCGCCGAGGGCGTCCACCCGGCGCAGCGCCTCGGCGAGGTCCCGGGGCGGCGCGGCGGCCTCCCCGGGGGCCGCCGCCCAGGGGCGGTGCTCGGCGCGCGGCGGGCGGGCCTCGGCGACCAGGACGGCCGGGCGCCCGGCGATCAGCCGGGGGTCGTCGGCCGACGCGCCCGGGTCCGGCAGCCCCGCGACGGCGCAGAGCAGCCGCTGGGCGCCGGCGGCGGCGAGCAGGGCGCCCAGCAGCGGCGGGGGCTCGGCGGCGGGGCGGAGGGCCAGCCGGGCGGCGAGCGCCGTGGCGTCCGTCCGCGCCCGGTCCGGGTGGGCGGGCTCGGTGACGAAGCCGCCGTCCGCGCCGCACTGCACGGCGACCGCCACCGGGCCGTCGGCCGTGGCCACCACCCGGCCGGCGGGCAGCGCGGGCTCGGCCACCACCGTGGGTCGGCCGGTACCGCCCCGGGCGAGGGCCCGTGCCACCGCGCGGGCCAGCGGGCCGTCCGGGTCGGCGGCGGCCACCACCGGCCGGGCGGCGGCCAGGGCGGCCGTGGCGCCGCCGGGATCGTCGGCCACCGCGCCGGCCCAGGGCGGCAGCGGGGATCCGTCCGGGTGGTCCACCAGCAGGTCGTGCTCGCGCAGCCGGGCGGTGACGGTGGCCAGCGCGGCCTCCACTCTCGGCTCGGCGGCGGGATCGGCGGGCTCGGCGGGCTCGGGCTCGCCGCCCGGCTCGGTTCCCGCGTCGGGCCCGAGCCGGGCGGCGAGCAGCCGCCACAGCGCCGGGAGCGCCCGGCTGCCCTCCAGGGTGAGGCTGGTGCCGCGCCCGCGCAGGTGCAGCCCGTCGCGCAGCGGTGTCACCGCCACGCCGGGGCGCAGCCGGGGCCGGGCGGGCCGCGGTGCGGCCGTCATGCCGTCCGCTCCGCGTACGCCGCCGCATCCACCGCCGCATCCCCCGCCGACCCGGCGCCGAGGAGCGTCTGCCACCGGTGCCCGGTCAGTTCGGGCACGCTGCGCACCAGCAGGTGCGCGGCGAGGTAGCGCTCCAGCGGGCGGACGTCGCAGATCGCCAGCAGCCGGTACAGGCCGTTGGTGGCGGCCCGGTTGATCAGGTAGTCCGGGCGGCGCCACATCGTGCCGCCAGGGTCGGCCCGGTGCAGCAGGTGGTGGAACTCGCTGTAGCGGGTGCGCAGTTCGGCGTCCCAGCGTTCGGCGGTCGGCCGGTCGCCGAGGGCCCGGGCGCGCTCACGGTACTCGGTGTGGCGGCTGCCGAGGTCGGCGCCGGCCGCGAGCCGCCGCTCGGCCAGGGCCCAGGCGGTCGCCGACCAGTGCGCCCAGTCCCGTTCCCAACCGCGCGCGCCGCCCTCGGTGATCCGGCGCACCAGCGTGGTGACCGAGCGGCCGGTGAGCGCCCACCGGCGCTCGAAGCCGGCCCGCAGTCCGCCGTCCGGGTCCTCGTGGACCAGGAAGTCCTCCAGGTGCGACAGCACCGAGTAGTGGGCTCCGACCAGCCCGTCCGGGTGCGCGGTGGCGTGCGCCGCCAGTGCCGTCACCACCAGGTGCACCCGGGCCTGCGGGAGGTCGCCGTGGGCGCCGAGGAAGTGGCAGGCCGAGTCGACGGCGGGCAGTCCGATCCGCAGCAGGTCCTCGCGCAGATCGGCGGCGTCGGCGCCGAGCAGGGTCCGCAGGGAGTGCTCGACAGCCTGGTCGACGGGGGCCGTCACCACGGTGTTGTCGGGCACCAGCGGCCCGTACGGCGGCGCGACCAGCTCCGACCGCCCGGCGACGGCGGCCTCGGCGAGCAGTTCCTCGTCCGACCGGTCGGCGACGGAGGGGTGGGCGTCCGCCCACTCCCGCAGCGCCTCGGCGGTCCCGCGCGCCGCGTCGGCCACCCGCGCCCGGGGGCCGCGCAGCCGCAGCCGCAGGTGCGGCCCGAACCGCCAGTGCCGCTCCACGTGGACGGCCAGCCCCTCGGCCGCCAGCCGCCGGGCCGCCGGCAGCACGGCTTCGCGCAGAGCGCGGGCCTTGTCGGGCTGGTAGTGGTACAGCACCACGTCCCAGGCGCCCACGGGCCCGTGGCCCTCGGCCGGATCACTCATCGTGCGCCTCCTCGGCACCGGAAGAACGGACGGAACGGCGGACAGCGGACGGCCGCCACGCAGCGCCTCCGCGCCAAGCGACCGCAGCGGTCGCCGGACGCGGACGGCCCCCGCCGGGTCACTCATCGCGCTCCTCCTCGGCCCGGCGGAACGGGCGGAACAGCGAGCACCGCCCGCCCCCGGTGCCGCCTCCGGGCCGCACGGCCGCCGGTGCCGCTCGGCAGAGGCGGACCCCGGCCGCCGAGCCGTCGGCGGACCGCCCTCGCGCACCGCACGGGCCCCGGCGGGCCGGCCCACCGTTGCGGCACCCCCGACCGGCCCGGTCACTCATCGCGGGCCCCTTCGACCGTGGCGCGGTGGGCGCGCGTGCTCCGCCCACGCCCCGGCCGGTACGTCTCCACCACCAGCTCGACGGCCCGGCGCGGCTCGGCCTGCCCCCCGATGCCCGGCAGGGCCTCCTCCAGCACCACGCCGCGCGGGTGCCGGGTGAGCCACCTGGCGAGGTGGCACAGGTGGAGCGGATTGCCGAGGTCGACGGGCTGCGGTTTGGGCGCCCGCAGGTGGGCCACGAAGGCGTCGCCCGGGGTGCCCGCCGGGTCGACGGCCGCCGGTACGGGGTGGAGGAAGAGCTGTTCGGGCAGGCCGAGCCGGGCCCGCCAGCGGGCGACGGCCGCGGCGGGGACGCCGTACGGTCCCGGGTCGGCGGCCAGGTCGGCCCGCAGGGCGTCGAGCACCCCGGCGGGCAGGTGCCAGCGGCGGCGGGCGAGCACGACGTGCCGGTGGCGCAGGCGCGGGGTGCGCTGGACACTGCCGCCGGGCGCGGCCAGCGCGGTGCGCGGCAGCATCGGGCGGAAGTCGACGGCGCCGTTGGGGTGGTCGTCGAGCAGCGGTCCCAGCCGTTGGGGCAGCATGACCGGGGCGAGGAACCCCAGGTAGAGGACGTCGAGCAGTTCGCCGGTGCTCCGCAGCCGCAGGCGGAGCTGGTCGTCCGTGAGGTCGTGCACCAGGTCGAGGTCGGCTTCGGCGAGGCTGGTCCAGCGCCGGTCGGGGCCGATCTCGTCGGCGAGCAGCAGCGGATGGAGGTTGGCGTTGAAGCCGCCGACCGGGCGGACCTGGGCCGCCCGGGCGCCGTCGCCGAGTCCGGCCCGCAGCGCCCGGGCGACTTCGCCGGCGGCCTGCGGGGCCGTGCCGTCGAGGAACCGGCTGGTGAAGCGCCCCCATCCGCCGTAGACGTGGTTGACGCACAACAGTCCGTCCACGCAGTCGCGTTGGAGGAACCAGGAGTAGCTGAGCGGCCGGGCCGCGGTCCAGTCGGGCAGCCGGTCCGCCAGGGCTCGGACCCGCTCGGCGGGAAGCAGCAGTTCGCCGTCCGACTCCGGGAGGTCGGCGAACTCGGCGCGCAGCGCGCCCAGTTCCTCGGGCGGCGCCGCCTCGGCCCAGGCCTGTGCCGCCTGTGCCCCGAAGTCCCACGGGGCGTCGCACACCCCGCCCGCCCCGTAGCGGGCGACGAACCGGTCGCGGGCCGCCCGGCGCATCAGATGGCCGTGGTCGAACAGCTCGGCGAGCGCCGTGAGTTCGGCGAGCGCCGCCCGGTCCGCCGGGCCCGGCCGGGGCTCCGGCGGCGCCGGTGCGTGGACGTCCTCGCCGAGCACGCTGAGCGGCGCGGCCCCGTCCGGTACGGGCCGTCCGGCGTCGGCCAGCACCCGCCGCCAGTCCTCGGCGAGCGCGGCCAGCAGCGCGGGTCGGCGGGCGCCCGGCGCTTCGGCCAGCGCCTGGGTGTCCAGGGCGAGGCGATCGATCCGGTCGGCCGTCCCGGTGTCCTCCGGCCACTGCCGCAGCCAGTGCGCGAGGCCGCGCAGCGGCTGGGGGTCCTGCGGGTCGACCGGCTCGGTGGGCACCAGCAGCCGGGCCGCCAGGAGTCGACCGACGAAGCGGTGCGCGGCCGGGTCCTCCCCCGGGCGGCCGAGGGCCTCGGCGAGCCGGGCGGCGAGCCGGTCCGGCCGGTCCGGGGTGGCCGCGAGCGTGGCGAGCAGGGCCAGTTCGGGCCGGTCGGCGAGTTCGACCTCCTCCTCGCGGGTGACCAGGTAGCGCCCGCCCGCGAACACCGCCTCGGCGCGGGCGTAGCGGGCCCGGCCATCGGCGGTGCGGGCGGCGCTGGTCATCCGGTGCGGCAGGGTCCGGCTGCGGCGCGGGTCGTCGAGCAGGGCCTGGACGAGTGCGGCGACCAGTGCCCGGTTCTCCCGGACGACCGCGCGCGGCTCGCCGACGGCCACCTCCCCCGAGGCCGTCTCCCCGGAGGCCGTCTCCCCCGAAGCCCAGCCGACGGCGGTGAACCAGGACAGCGGGCTGGTCTTGGCGGTGGCCCGCAGGGCGTGGCGCAGCACCGCCGCCTCCTCCTTGCGCGCCCGGCCGCGCGGCTCCCCGCTCGCTCCCGCCGTACGCTCCACCGCGCGCAGCAGTTCGGCGCTGGTGAGCGCGACGGCCCGGGTGAAGGCGGGCTCCCGGCAGATGCCCGCGAGCGCGGCCCGCTCGGCGGCCAGGGCGGGCGGGACGGCGTCCGCGAGCGCGGCCAGCAGCCAGGCCCGCAGCTGCCGCAGTTCCAGCCACTCGGCCAGTCGCGGGAGGCGGCGCGGCAGGTCGGCGAGCCGGTCGAGCAGCGCCGCCCGCGGGGGCCGCCGGTTGTGCAGGTCGCGGCGCAACGGCAGCACGACCCGGCGGTGGAACTCCTCGTCGTGTCCGGCCCGGCTGGCGAAGAGGTCGTCGCACAGGGGCTGCCGAAGGGCCTCGGCCGTGGTCTCGGCGGCGGCGAGTGCGGCCAGCAGCGCCCGGGCGCCGGCCGAGGCCGAGGACTGGGCGGGCCGGGCGAGGACGGTGGAGCGCACCAGGGTGTGGTCGGCGGTGTACGCGGCCGAGGCCGGCGCCTGGGCACCGCCGGCGGCCCGGTCGTCCCGGGGCGGGGCTGCACGGTTGGGCATGGCGGGTCCCTCCGACGGGGCCTGAGGCGTGGCGATGGCGGCACTGCTGGGACCGGCCGGCGAACTCGCGGGCCCGGCGGGGGCTCGCGCGGAGCGCGGGACGGACCCGGCGCGCCCGGGTGGACGCGCCGGGTCCGGGAACCGGGCCGACAGGATCAGCCGACGGCCGAACCTTGGTGGTGGGACGTCAGTCCGTCGTCACGGCCGGTGCCGGCGGGTGGGCGCAGGAGGACGAGCCCCGGCAGGAGCAGGAGGCGTCGGAGGCGCCGCCCTCCGGCAGCGCGACGGTGTCGCGCAGGGAGGTGACGGTCAGCTCACTGAGGTCGAGGTCCAGGAGGCCGAGGCCCTCGGCATCGGTGGGCCCGGTGGTGTCGGACATGGCGAACTCCCTTGTGACGGCGGGCGCCCCGGCCGAACCGGGGTGGGACGCCCGCGAAGCGGGTGTTGCGGGACGCGCCGGCCCCCACGGGTGCGCCGCGCACGGGGCGGATCCGGCACGTCCGGGAGGACGCGCCGGGTCCGCCTCGGGTGGCGGCGCCGGCCCCGCAGGGCCTGACCGACAGGATCAGCCTACGGCCGGGTTCATGACGTGGCGTCAGTCGATCGGGAGAACTCTGTCACCTGCCGCCGGGCACAGCAGGACGACCCCTCGGCAGGAGCAGGAGCAGGAGCGGCGGCGTCAGGCGGTCGGCACGTCCGGGAGCTGCGGCTGCGCACAGGAGGACGAGGCCTGGCAGGAGCAGGAGCCCCAGGAGGCGCCGTTCTCCGGCAGCGCGACGGTGTCGCGCAGGGAGGTGACGGTCAGCTCGCTGAGGTCGAGGTCCAGGAGGTCGAGGCCGTCGGCGGCGGTGGACTCGGTGGTGTCGGACATGTGGGCTCCCTCGGGATGGCAGGTGTGCCGGTCGGACCGGATGGTGTGGCTGCGAAGCGGGCGCCGCGCGATCTGCCGGCCCCGGGGGTGCGCCCGCTCGGGCCTCGCGGGCCCGGGCTTCGCGCCGCCCGTCGACTGACTCTAGGCAGCGGGAAGGCGGCCCCGACACGGGTGATCGACACCTTGGCCGGGGCCCGTCGCCCCGTCGGCTCAAGAACGGCTCGGCTCAAGCGGCGCCCCAGCGCCCCTCCACGGTTCCGCGATCCCGGCTCGTCCCGTCCACGACCGGCGACCGCGCGGGCGGGGGCCCGGCCGGTCCGAGGATCGCGGTGAGCCGGGTCCCGCCGCGAGGACACGTGGTGACCGTGGCAGGGCCGAGCCTCCGGCCGCGCCCCCGAGGCCGCTCAGCCCAGCGGCAGCAGCCCCGGCACCGGGCCGCCGCGCCGGGTGAGGCGCCGCAGGAAGGTGGCGACGCCGGGGGTGCCGACGGCCCAGGCCCGGGACTCGGCGTCGGGGCGGCGGCCCGGCAGCAGCGGCCGGTCCGGCGGACCGCCCGCGCGGGTCAGGATCAGCGCCGCCAGCTCCTCGGCGGCCGCCCAGTGCCGGGCGTCGCCCGTGGCCACCGCGAGGTCGACGAAGAGGTCTCCGACGCCCGCCAGGCCGCAGCAGCGGAAGACCTGCGCCGTCCTCGGGGCGAGCAGCCGGCAGGTGTCGGCCGCCTCGGCGGCCGATCCGAGCAGCGCGTCGTCCCCGTACCGCCGGGCGGCCTGGACCAGCAGGGTGCCGATCCCGGCCAGGCCCCGGCACCAGGCGAGGTAGCGGCGGGTCGCCCCGGGCGCGCGGGCGGCGGCGATGATGCCCGGGAGGTCGGCCGCGAGTGCGTCCACGATCCCGCGGGCGGTGGCCCGGGAGGCCTCGTCCGGCATGGCGAGCAGGAAGTGGGCGATGCCCGCGCGGCCGTGCGCGAAGCCCTCGGCGAGGGCGGCGGTGCCGGGGTTGGGCTCCTCCCCGAGGTCGTCGAGGGGGTGGCCGGCGAGCCAGGCGGCGTGGTCGGCCGCCGAGGCACGGTGCGGTGCGGCCTGCGGGACGGCGGCGGCGGCGAGCAGCAGGTGCCCGGTGCCGATCCCGGCCGCGCCGGCGATCTGGTCCGGGCCGCTCCCCTCGTACCGGCGGTGCTCGGGCGGCTCGGTGCCGAGGACGGCGGCGGCCTGCGCGAGGAACAGGTCGACGCCGCAACGCCCTTGGTACAGCGAGCCGTCCAGGCGGCCGAGGGCCGGGTGGGCGGCCGTCCAGCGGGCCAGCTCGGCGGCGGCCGACCGGGCGTCCGGGCGGTGCGGGTGCTGGAGCAGTTCGAGGCCGAGCCCGGCCGCGCCGTCGTACAGCGACAGCAGGGTCCGGGGCCGGTCACCGCCCGCGCCGGACGCGATCAGCTCGCGGGCCATCCGCACGCAGCCGGTGACGGTGTGGTCGAGCGCCTCGGCCAGCCGGCTGGTGCCGGGCCGCACCGGGGCCCCACGACGCGCGGGCACCCGGCCCTCCCGCAACAGCGCCGCCGTGGCGGTGCGCCGTTCCGGGTCGAAGCTCAGCAGGCCCTCGACCAGCCGCGCCGCCGGGTGGCCGGGCTCCGGGAGGGCGGCGCGCAGGCACTCCAGGGTGCGGTCGCGGTCGGTCGCCGGGTCCGGGTCGATCACGACCGGGTCGAGGCCGGTGAGGGCGTGGTGCAGGGTGGTGCCGAGCGCGTAGAGGTCCTCGGCGGGGTCCTTGCCGGTGGCGCCCGGCAGGCCGTACCCGGCCGTGGCGCCGGGTGGGCGTTCGCCGTCCAGCGCGCTCACGCCGAAGTCGACCAGGGCGGGCCTGCCGTCCGGGCCGAGCACCACGTTCGCGGGCTTGAGGTCGCACACCACCACGCCGCGCGCGTGCACCGCGTCCAGGATCCGCAGCAGTCGGCGCGCCAGCGTCCACCAGTCCCGGTACGGGCCGGAGGTGAGCACGGCGCGGCGCAGGTCGATCGGCCCGCAGGCGCCGCTGACCAGGTACTCGTCGGTGCCGTGCCGGAAGTAGTCGACCAGCGGCGGCACTCCGGGCACCCCGGCCAGCGCGGCGAGCACCCGGTGCTCGTGCCGCAGCCGGCCGCGCGCGTCGGTGCCCGCGCCGTCCTCCGCGACGAAGGCCCGGGCCTGCTTGACCACCACCTCGCGCCCGGTGGCGAGTTCGAGCGCGCGGTAGACGTGGCCGCCGGGGGCGCGGGTGATGCCGGCGGTGATCCGATAGCGGCCGGCGCCGACCCGGGTGGTCGCCGTGCGGGCGGGGGCGCCGGGCGCCTCGAACGGGTCGTCCGCCCAGGGCGGCCGGCGGTAGCGGGCCTCGGCCAGGCCGGGGAACATCGAGCCGTCCGGGCCGGTCATGCCGGCCTCCGCCTCGTCCTCGGTGACCCGGAACGGCCCGTAGCGGTAGTACACCGGGCTGTCCGCCCGCACCGGACGGTCGCTCACCACGGCGGGGCCGTCCCAGCCGGCCAGGGCCCGAGCCAACTCCACGCCCAGTTCCCGGACTTCCTCCTGCCGGGGGTAGACCGTGACGGCCTTGCCCACGGCGGCGGCGCCGTGCCGGCCGCTGTTGAGCTCCGCCAGCGCCGCCGTGCCGACCGCGAACTTCACGTCGCAGACGCGGCGCAGCAGGATCGGCAGCGCCGTGTCCAGCAGCGCCGCGAACCGCTCGGGGCGGGCGGACAGGTGCAGCTTCCAGCCGTGGGCGAGCGCCGGCATCCTGGGGTCCCGGAGGTACCACCACCGGCCGTCGCCGTGCAGCGGGCGGTGCGGGCCGGGGGCCCGGGCGGCCAACCGCTCGGCCCGGCAGCGCAGTTCGTCCTGCTGCGGGGCCTCCTGGCGCGCTGCCCCCGGTCGCGTTGCCACCGGTCGCGGTACCTCGGCGGAGCCGGGGTCGGGCGGTGTGCTCAAGGTCGCCTCCTCCCCCGCTCCGCCGTGGTCCACCGCTTCGGATCCGGATGGATCAGGAGTTGAACTCACAGGGGAAGCGGGTCGGGACGTACGTCACCCACGGGTCGGCGAGACAGGCGACCGGCGTGAGGTCGGCGTCGAACTCGTCCTCGAAGACGATGGCGTCCTCGTCGATCTCCAGCGGTCCGGCGTCGCGGATGTCGGTCATCACGGCACTCATGAGGGTCCTCCCGAGGAGCGGGTCGTTGGGTCCTGCGAGCTGAGCGGGCTCATGCTAGCCAGGCCTCCCGAGCCGGGACAGGCACCTGACAGACCCGCCGGATCGACTACGACAAAGGAGGGTTCCGTTTGTGGACGCCGCCTGCGCCCGCCCCCAGCGGGCCGTTCGCCCGGTCAGCCGCGCAGCCGGCGGGCCCGGAGGTACTCGCGGGCCAGCAGGCGCAGCGCGGCGGGCTTGGCGGGCCCGGCCGAGCGGCGCAGCAGGGCGCCGAGGTCGGCGCGGGCGGCGGCGCCGGTGAGCTCCTCCATCCCGACGATGCAGCGGACCATCGGCCGGTGCTCGGGCGGCACCAGGCCGATGACGGCCCTGCCCTCGGCGAGGGTGCGGCCGGCCCGGTCGAGCAGGGCGCCGAGCAGGGCCCGGACGGCGGGCAGGTCGCGGGCCCGCTCCAGGTCGGCGCGGGTGACGCCGTGTTCGGCGAGCGTCTTCTCGGGGATGGTCAGCCGGCCGTCCGCGAGGTCCTCGGCGAGGTCGTTGACGAAGTCGAGCCGCTGGCTGCCGTCGATGAAGGTGCGGCAGGCGGCGCGGTACTCGCGCTGGTCGCCGTCCGGGCCGATCAGCGAGGCGACCACCATGAAGGCGGGCAGCGAGTACCCGTCGACGTAGGCCTGGTAGTCCTCCTCGGTGGCGAAGCCGGTGAAGTCCAGGTCGGCCTCGGTCGCCGCGAGGAAGTCCAGCACCGGCACGCGCAGGACGGGGTGGGCGGCGACGCTGTTCAGCAGCGGCCGCAGCTCGGGGTCCTCGGTGCGGCCGGCGGCGAGGCCGTCGGTGACCTGCCGCTGCCGGAGGGCCGAGGCCGCCCGGCGCTCGGCGAGCGGGCCGCTGTCGATCAGGGTGTCGGTGCGGTGCATGAAGGCAGCGGCCGCGATCACGTGCGGCACCATCCGGGCGGGCAGCAGCAGGTCGGCGGCGAGGGTGATCTCCCGCTTGTACCGGGCGACCTGCTGCCGCTGCCGGCCGTAGTCGGCCCGCAACCCGGGCTCCCGTATGCCGGCCGCGTCCAGCGCCCGCTCCCACCTGCCCATTTCCCCGCTCACCCCATCATCCCATCGACGGGGACCGAGCGTAGCCGGTGGACGCGGGAGCGCCTATTCGAGGCCCGGGCCCCCAGCCGGGGCCGCGACCGGCCGGTCAGCGGCCGGCCGCGGCCGAGGCCAGGTAGGCGTCCGCCTTGTCCGGGTCGAAGTACCACTCCTCCAGGTCCGCCGGGTGGTCGAAGGCGTTGGCGAAGCGGTGGGCCACCGCGGGCAGTTCGGCCCCGGCGGCGAGGATCCGCAGGACGTGCGGGGGCGGCGGGCGGAGCAGTTCGTTGCTCCAGGTGGTGGCGGGGGCGGCGATCCGCCAGAAGCGGTCGAAGGCCGCCTGCTGGAACGCCCGGTCGAAGGGCCGGTCGCCGTGGGCGAGGATCGCCTCCAGGTAGAGCGCGGCGCACTTGGCGGCGTTGTTGGCTCCCTGGCCGGCGATCGGGTCGTTGAGGACGACCACGTCCGCGACTCCCAGGACGGCGCCTCCGCCCGGCAGTTCGCCGACCGGGCGGCGCACCACCGGGGTGATCCGGCCGGCCAGCGTGCCGCCGGCGTCGGTGAGTTCGACGCCGGCGCGGGTGCGGTCGTACTCCCAGGGCGTGAACTCCTTCATCAACTCCAGTGTCACCCGCAGGTGTTCGGCCGGGTCCCGGATCCCGTCGAAGGCGTCCGCCGGGCCACCGGGCAGGGCCTGCCAGACCATGGCGTCGCAGGGCCCGTCCTCGGTCAGGGCCGGCACCAGGAAGAGCTCACCGACGTCCGGCACCAGGTTGCAGCGCACCGCCGGGTAGTCGTGCTCGGGCCGGGGCGCCAGGCCGTGCACATAGCTGGCGGCGAGCGCGCGCTGTGGCCGCTCGTACGGGGAGCGCTCCGGGTCGCGCTCGAACAGTGAGGCCAGCGAGCCCTTTCCGGAGGCGACCAGCACCAGGTCGTACGAGCCGGCCAGGTTCTGGAGGTCGGCGGCGCTCACCCGGCGCAGTTCGACCCGGCCGCCGCGCTCGGCGAACAGCTCCAGCCAGGTGGACATCTTCAGCCGCTGGTCGACGGACTGCGCGTAGGCGTCCAGCCGACCGACCCAGTCGACCGCGCGCGCCGACTCCGGCCCGGCCACCGACACGCCGAGGCCCTCGATCCTGGGCGCCTGCCCGGCCCACAGGTCCAGGCCGAGGGCGCGCTCGGTGCGCAGCGCGGAGTCGAACATGCACTGGGTGGACAGCACCCGTCCGCCGCGCACCTCCTCCGGGGTGCGGTCGGTCATCATCGTCACGTCGTAGCCGTGGGCCTGGAGCCCCAGGGCCAGTTGGAGTCCCGCCTGTCCGGCGCCGACGATCAGCATCCTGCGCATCGTCCCTGCTCTCCTGGTGGTCGCGTCCCGAGCCGGCGGCCCTCGCCCACCCCGGCCGCCACCGGCCTGCTTACCAGGCATCGCCGCGCCCGTCCACGGGCCGGGCCGGTGCCCGGCGCCACCGTCACGCGGACCGGCCCGCCGACCGCCGGTCCCCAATCCGCCACGGCGGCACAGGCGTTCGATGCGTCGCCCCGGCCGCCGGGCGGCTCCTCAGCCCGTGACCAGCCGGCGCCCGCTGACCTTCTCCGGGTGGATGCGCACCCAGCGCGGTCGCTCCCCGCCCGCCCAGGGGGCCGCCCCGGGCAGGCCGGCCAGGCGCGTGCGCTCCTGGGGGTCCGTCACGTAGTGGGCCGGGCCGAGGGCGAGCACGCTCCAGCCGCGGCCGAGGTACTCGTCGAGGTGGTCGACCTGGAAGGAGACCGCGGCCCCCTCCTCGGGGGCGGTGGCGGTGTGCTCGGCGGTGCGGTAGGCGAAGCAGCCCTGGTCGACCACGTAGTTGACCGGCATGACCACCGGAGCCTGCTCGCCCGGCAGGGCGATCCGGCCGATGCCGTGGCTGCCGACCAGGTGCCAGCACTCCTGCTCGGTGAGGTCGAGCAGCCGGGGGCGCGGACCGGGGCCGCCCTGTCCGGGCGGGGCGTCGGCGCGGCCGGACAGCAGTTCGGCGCGGGTGCTGCCGAGGGCGGCGGCGATCCGCAGGAAGCCCGCCGGGTCGAACCCGGGCCCCGCGTCGAGCAGGGCCCGCAGGTACCGGGGGGCCATCGCGGCCCGGTTGGCCAGGGTCTCCTCGCTGAGGCCCAGCTGCCGGCGCCGCTCGGCGATCCGGCGGGCCACGACGGCGGGGTCAGGGGTGTCGTGCACGGTGGTGACTCCTCGGCTTGCCGGGGGGCGGTCGGGCCGCGTCCGGGCGTTGACCAGGCCGGGCCCATCCAAGCGCCCGGTCCTCGGCAAGTCGAGCAACGGCCCGGCCCGTGCGTGTCGGTCACGGCCCCGCGCCGGGGAGTTGACCACCCGTCCGCCACGGCGGAACTGTGGAAGCATGGCGCGGATGCTGAACATCGAGATCAACGGCCGGCCCGCGGACGTCGAGGACGTGCACCGGGTGGCGATACGGAGTTACGGGCACTTCACGTCGATGCAGGTGCGCCAGGGGGCGGTGCGCGGCCTGGACCTGCACCTGCGGAGACTGGCGGCGGCGACCCGCGCGATGTTCGGTGAGGAGGTCGAGAGCGACGGCGCCGCGGTCCGGGGAATGCTCCGGCACGCGCTCGGCACCGAACGTGACGCGTCGATCCGGGTGACCGTCGTCCCACGGGCCGACACCCCGCTGTCGCCCGACGTCATGGTGTCCGTGTCCGACCCGGTCTCCGACGCGCCGCGGCCGGCGCTGCGCGTCCGCACGGTGACGTACGAACGCGAGTTGCCCCACCTCAAGCACCTCTCGACGATGGGCCTGACCCATCACCACCGCCAGGCGCGGGCCGCCGGGTTCGACGACGTCCTGTTCGCGGGGCGGGACGGGCGCCTTCGCGAGGGCTCGGTGTGGAACGTCGCGTTCTGGGACGGCCGCCAGGTCATCTGGCCGGACGCGCCGGTGCTGCCCGGTGTCACGATGCGGCTGCTGCAACACGGCCTGACCAGGGTCGGTGTGCCCTGGGCCGTCCTGCCGCTGACCTCCGACGACCTGCCGGACCTGCGCGCCGCCGCGGCGGCCAACTCCCACTGCCCCTGCCAGCCGCTCGCCGGCATCGACCGGACGGCCTTCCCGGACGGCGAGGGCGGCCTGGTCGAGGCCCTGACCGCCGCCTGGGCCACCGTCCCCTGGGACGCGCTCTGACACCCGGCGCGCATCCGGCCGTTCACTCCGCGCGGCCCTCTCCGTCGCCGCTCCCCCGGACCGGGCGGCGGTCCCGCCAGGCCGGGGTGAGCGCGGCGAGCATCACCAACGCCGTCAGCACGAACGCCCACGGGTAGCCCGTCCCGCCCGCGACCGCCCCGAAGGCGACCGCGCCGACCCCCATCCCGCCGTCGTAGGCGACGTTCCACAGCGCCGCCACGGTGCCGTACCCGGCGGGCGGCACCCGGGTGTACATCAGGGCCAGCGTCGCGTTCTGGGCGACGCCGAAGCCCGCGCCGAACACCGCCGCCCCGGCCACCACCGCGACCGCGCTGCCCGTCCACGCCAGCAGCAGCACCCCGGCCGCCGCCACCAGCAGCGCGGGCAGCACCAGCCCCGCCGAGCCGCGCCGGTCCCCGTACCGCCCGGCCAGCCAGCGGGTCAGCAGGGCGGCCGCGGGCTGGACCAGCAGCGCCACCGCGACGACGGCGGCGGACGGCACGGCGAGCGGCAGGAAGGTGACCACGATCCCCGCCGCCAGCGCCGTGGCGCCGAAGACCACGGCCGGGCGCAGCAGTGCGCCGCTGCGCAGCCCCTGGCGCACACCCACCGCCGGTCCGGTGTCCCGGGTGCGGTCCGGCAGCCCCGGGACGGAGGCGACCGCGGCCAGCGGCGCCGCCGCCCCGATCCCGAACACCCAGGCCCAGCCGATGTGCTGGGCCAGCCAGACGCCGAGCGGCAGTCCGAACAGGGCGGGCAGTCCGGAGACCAGGCCGATCAGCGCGAGTCCCTCCCCGCGCCGCTCGGCGGGGATCAGCGCGGCGGTCAGCGCCCCGCCGGCCACCAGGGCGACGGCGAAGCCGAGTCCGCGCAGCAGGCAGACCGCCACCACCGCCGCCATGCTCCCGGTCCACACCAGTACCAGGGCGGGCGCGCCGAGCAGCACCAACCCGGCGGCCAGCACCGGGCGGTAGCCGAACCGGGCGGTCAGCGACGGGGTGGCCAGCTCGCCGACCACGGTGGTGAGCATCAGCGCGCCGGTGGCCAGGCCCGCCGCGTGCTCACCGCCGCCGGACTCCTGGGCGTACAGCGGCACCGCCGACAGCAGCAGGTTGAAACCGATGGAGGAGCCGAGCAGGGAGACGAAGCGCAGCAGCAGCGCCCTCGTCACCAGCGGCGGCCGGTCGCGGCCGGAGCCCGCCCGGGCGGAGTCGATCGTCGTGTCCACCCGGCGACGCTATCGGCCCCGGCGGCCCGCCGACAGGGGCGGCCGGTGTCGGGGACCACCGGGATCCGGCGCCCCGTCAGGAAGCCCGTGCGGCCGGTGGCCGCCCCCGCCCGGTCGTGGCGCATACTGGCCTGCGCGGCTCGCACCGTACGACCCGGGGCCCTCCCTCCCCGGCCCGGCCGCGTCACGCCCGCTCGGCCGGTCCCGGACGGGCGCCCGGACCGGCCGGCGAGCCATAGGCCAGGGCTATGACCCCATAGATCAACGCCACCTACTTCGCAGGTCATGCCTCCGGTTTGCTACAAAGGTCCAGACCGCCCTGTGCCGCGCCCGACCGGAGGACCATCCCGTCATGCCCCGCCCGATCCGAGTCGCGATCGTCGGAGCCGGCCCTGCCGGCATCTACGCCGCGGACGCCCTGCTGAAGTCCGACGCCGCCCAGGCCCCCGGTGTCTCGATCGACCTCTTCGAACGGATGCCCGCCCCGTTCGGTCTGATCCGCTACGGCGTCGCCCCCGACCACCCGCGGATCAAGGGCATCGTCACCGCCCTCCACCAGGTGCTCGACAAGCCCCAGGTCCGGCTGTTCGGCAACGTCGACTACCCGACCGACCTCGCCCTGGACGACCTGCACCGCTTCTACGACGCCGTGGTCTTCTCCACCGGCGCGATGGCGGACCGCGCGCTGGACATACCCGGCATCCACCTCGACGGCTCCTACGGCGCGGCCGACTTCGTCTCCTGGTACGACGGCCACCCGGACGTGCCCCGCACCTGGCCGCTGGAGGCCGAGAAGGTCGCCGTCCTCGGCGTCGGCAACGTCGCCCTGGACGTCGCCCGCATCCTCGCCAAGACCGCCGACGAGCTGCTGCCCACCGAGATCCCGCCGAACGTGTACGGGGGCCTCAAGGCCAACCGGGCCGTCGAGGTGCACGTCTTCGGCCGCCGCGGCCCGGCCCAGGCCAAGTTCAGCCCGATGGAGCTGCGCGAGCTGGACCACTCCCCCACCATCGAGGTGATCGTCAACCCCGAGGACATCGAGTACGACGAGGGCTCGATCGCCGAACGCCGCGCGGTCAAGCACGTCGACCTGGTCGCCTCGACGCTGGAGAACTGGGCGATCCGCGACGTGGGCGACCGCCCGCACCGGGTCTACCTGCACTTCTTCGAGTCCCCGACCGAGGTGCTCGGCGAGGACGGCCGGGTGGTGGGCCTGCGCACCGAGCGCACCGAGCTGGACGGCACCGGAAACGTGCGCGGCACCGGCCGCTTCACCGACTGGGACGTGCAGTCGGTCTACCGCGCGGTCGGCTACTACTCCGACGAACTGCCCAAGCTGCCCTTCGACCCGGTCTCGGGCACCGTCCCGCACGCGGCCGGCCGGGTCCTGGACGGCGACGGCTCGCACCGCACCGCCACGTACGTCACCGGCTGGATCAAGCGCGGCCCGGTCGGCCTGATCGGCCACACCAAGGGCGACGCCAACGAGACCGTCGCCTGCCTGCTGGAGGACCACGCGGGCGGCCGGCTGCCCGGCGCCGTCGAGCCGGACCCGTCGGCGATCGAGGAGCACCTGCGCGCCCAGGGCGTCCGGTTCACCACCTGGGACGGCTGGAAGCTGCTGGACGCCCACGAGCGCGCGCTCGGCGAGGCCGAGCAGCGCGAGCGCGTCAAGGTCGTCGAGCGCGAGGACATGCTCCGCCACAGCGGGGCCTGAGCCGACCGGCCCCGGCCACCGGGTGCCACCGCCGAAATCCCGTGGGAATTCCCTCCGGAACCACTCCCCCGGGATTTCGGCTTGTCACACGGACGGAAAATCCGAAGACTGCCGTCCTGCCGCCCTGGCGAAATCCCCCGCTCAGGGGCGGACGATCGGCAGCAGCAGCTCGTCCACGATCGCCGACGGATCGAGCCGCACCGCGTCCCCGCCGCACATCTTGATCCGGTACAGCATCAGCGCCGGCACCAGATCGGTGACCAGCGGGGTGACCGCCCCGGGGCGGACCTCACCGCGCGCGGTGCCGCGCTCCAGCACCTCGGCGATCAGCGCCGTCGTCGGCTCGACCACCCGCTCCACCACGATCTCCAGGAACGCGTGCGCCCGCTGGTGGTCGAGTTCGCTCATGACGGCCCGCACGGCCGCGCCCATCTCGCTGAACATGGCGGCGCGCAGCCTGGTGACCACCTCCAGCAGGTCCCCGCGCAGGCTCCCGGTGTCGGGGGCCGGGCCGGACGGCGGCAGGCTGGCCCGCAACGCGTCCTTGACGAGTTCCTCCTTGGACGACCAGCGCCGGTAGAGCGCGGCCTTGCCGGTCTGCGCACCGGCGGCCACCCCCTCCATGGTCATCCGGGCGTAGCCGCCGGTGATGAGCTGCTGGAGGACCGCCTCGTAGATGGCGCTCTCCAGCGCCTCGCCGCGCCGCCTCAGCGGGACGCCCGTCACCGGTCCGTGCCCGGTATCCGTTTCAGCGGTCATGGTCGCGCACCTTCTTCAATCGCCCTTCCTCGATGGCCGTCGCCCCGCGCATTCGCCCCGGTCCTCCGGAAGTCCGGAACCCCGGAAGTCCGGAACCGGCCGCGCCATGGTGAATCCATTTCCTATATCACGGTCATCGCCGGGGACTACTGTCGATGTTAGTGAACGAACCCGTTCCCGACGCCGCCCCGGCCCACCGTGACGCGCTCCGGTGTCCACCTCCGGCGGCTCCCGTCCGGCGCGGGGCCCACCCGCACGACGGGACCGGGAGGGGACCGTGGCCCCATGCGGCTGGGGCGAGGCCGGCGGTCGGATGGAAGAGCAGGTCGAAGCGGCCTGCCTGCGGAGATCCCGTGGAGGACCCCATGACCGACAGAACGGCCGGCACCGCACTGGTGGCCGCCGGTGTCGCCGCCGTCTTCGCCGCGGTGAGCGTCGCCGCCGCCATCCGGGCGTGCAGGTGCCCGGTGCACCGCGGCGAAGGCACCGCCGAAACGAAGCGGCCAGGCCCCCCGATCGTCAAACCTTTCTGCGCCAATCCGCCCTTCTGCTAGTGATTCCGTCGGCGGCTCTCCGCGCGGCCCCTGTCGCACCGGAGACGTCGCCCAGTCCCAGCCCCCGGCCCGCCGACCGTCGCGCCGGGGGCCCGTCGCGCCGGGGGCCGTCGTGCGGGACGCCCGTCTGCCCGGGGGCCATCGCGCCTGAGCCGGTCGTTCCCGCCGGGGGCGGTTGACGGGACGGCGGCCCGCTCGGGCCCCGGGCGCGGGCATCAGCCGCCGGCCGGGCGGCGCGGCAGCACCGCGTGGACCCGGGTGCCGTGCTGAAGCGCGTCCACGGTGCAGCTGCCGCCGATCTCCGCGGCCCGCTCGGACATCGAGCGCAGCCCGACCCCCGGGTGCACCGGCAGCCCGTGGCCCGGGCCCCGCCCGTCGTCCTCGACGTCGAGCCGCAGCTGCCCGGCGTCCACCCGGACGGACACCGTGGCGGTGCTCGCGCGGGCGTGGCGCACCACGTTGTTGAGCGCCTCCGCGGTGATCCGGTAGACCGCGACCTCGACGGCCGCGGGCAGCTCCGGCAACGGGTCGGGCTCCAGCCGGGTGGCGACCGTGAGGTCCGGTCCGCTGAACGTCTCGGCGAGCCGGGCCAGCGCCCGGGACAGTCCGTAGTCGCCGAGGGCCGTCGGCCCGAGCCGGTCGGTGATCCGCCGGACCTCCCGGACCGCCGTGGCCAGGTCGTCCGCGACCCGGTCCAGCACGGCGGAGTAGAGCGCCGGGTCGTCCACCGCGGCCGCCCCCTGGAGACGCAGCCGCAGCCCGGCCAGCATTGGGCCGAGCCCGTCGTGGATGTCGCGCCGCAGTTGTCGGCGCTCCTCCTCGCGGGCCGCGACGATCCGCTCGCGGCTGGCCCGCAGGTCCTCCGTCAGCTGGAGCGAGGCGACGGCGGGCGCGGCCTGGTCGGCGAGCGACCGCAGGATGTCGCGGTCGCTGTCGTCGAGCACCCGTTGGCCCTCGCGCGGGGCGGCCGTGAGCCGTCCGATCCGCTCCCCGCGGTGCACCAGCGCGAAGCCCTCGCCGCTGCCGGAGAGCTCTCCGACGGCGGCCAGCGACCTTTCGCCGCCGCGCGTGTGGACGCTCAACTCCACGCCGGGGAGGCGCAGTTCGTCGGCGATGGTGTCGCACAGCACGGTCGGCACCTCCTGCGGGTCCACGGTGTGGCTCACCCGTCCGGCCAGGTTGCGCAGCACCTGGTACGGCTGGGCGCGCGAGCCGTAGTACCAGCGGTCGACGAGCGCCGACGCCCAGCGCACGCCCCGGGGCAGGCCGACCGCCAGCAGGAAGACGGCGGCGACCACCGCCAGCGCTCCGAGGCCGCGTCCGGGCATCAGCATGGTGGAGAGCAGACAGGCCACCAGCACGAACACCACGGCCAGTCCGGCGGCCACCAGCAGGCCGACCAGCACCCGGCGGGCGGCCCGGTCGAGCCGCCAGGAGCCGTCCCGGACCACGACGACGGCCAGGGCGACGGTCCACAGGATCGAGGTGACCACGAGCGCGACGTACGAGGGCGTGCGCTGGTCGTCGAAGTAGTAGCCGAGCTCGGCTCCGGCCCACAGCAGGTAGACGCCCAGGCCGATCAGCACGTTCTGGCGCCGCCACCGGGACACCCCCCGGACGCGGAGGAGCGGAACGAGCCACACCAGCAGGACCATGGCGATGTACGCGGCGAGCTGGGCGATGTGCAGCCGTTGGTCGAAGTCCCGCAGCCAGGTCGCGACGGCGCTGCCGGCGAACGGGTTCGGCCGGCCGAAGACGGTGGGCTGGTAGACGTCGTAGCAGGCCTGGGGCAGCTCCCAGAGGGCCACCGCCCCGATCGCGAACCACCATCGCCCGCTCGGCAGCGTCCCGTACGGCAGCCACAGGGGAAGGGTGATCCAGATGGTGCCGCTGACGACGAAGCCCACCGACTCCAGGACCACCGCGGCCCCGACCGCGCGCGGGTCGCTCACCTCGACCCAGATCGGGGCCTGGACCGCCATGGGCAGGATCAGCGCCGTCGCGTACGCGAGCAGCACCCAGCCGAGCTGGTTCCCGGGCCGGTGGGCGTGCAGCAGCACCCCTCCGGCGACGGCGGCGAGGCCGTAGCCGAGCACCGTCAGGTGGTGGGCGGGCGCCGAGACCCCGGGCGCCCCCAGGTGGCTCACCACGTACCCGGCCCACAGGCCGCCGGCCACCAGGCAGAGGAGCGCGACCAGTCCGGACGCGGCCAACTGCCGCTCCGCCCGGCCGGACCGTGGCCGCCACCAGCCTCTTCGCACGCTCTCCGCAGCCATCTCCGCCCTCTCCACGCCGGGCCCCTCCGGATGGTTGAAGTCTGCTCCACCCGTTGTCCCGGGCGCATGAGGCAGCGGCCCCGGCGCTCCTCGCGGCGGTCCTCATGACAGCCCTCACGGCGGCCCTCACGGCGGCCCCGGGGGCGTCCGCCGGGCCGTCAGACCGGTGGCTGGGGGCGGGTCAGTCCGCGGTCGTAGGCGAAGATCACGGCCTGGACGCGGTCCCGGGCGCCGATCTTCGACAGCACCCGGCTGACGTGCGTCTTGACCGTCGACTCCGCCAGCACCAGGCGCTGGGCGATCTCGCTGTTGGACCAGCCGCGGGCGATGGCGACCAGGATCTCCCGCTCGCGGTCGGTCAGGGCGTCCAGCCGCGGGTCCGCGGCGGGTTCGGCGCCGGGCGGGCGGACCGGCAGCCGGTGGGCGTAGGCGTCGAGCAGGCGTCGGGTGACGGCGGGGGCGACCACGGCGTCCCCCGCGGAGACGGCGCGGATGCCGGCCAGCAGGTCCTCCGGGCGGGCGTCCTTGAGCAGGAAGCCGCTGGCCCCGGCGCGCAGCGCTGCGTGGGCGTACTCGTCGAGGTCGAAGGTGGTCAGCACCAGGATGCGGGAGCGCCCGCCGGTCGCCACGATGTGGCGGGTGGCCTCGATGCCGTCCATGCCGGGCATCCGGATGTCCATCAGGACGACGTCGGGGCGCAGGTCGGCGGTGAGCCGGACGGCCTCCCCGCCGTGGGCGGCTTCGCCGACCACCTCGGTGTCGGGCTGGCTCTCCAGCAGCATCCGGAAGCCGTAGCGCTGGAGGGGCTGGTCGTCCACGATGAGGACGGTGGTCACGTCGGGCCGCCTGTCGGGTCTGGGGTGAGGGCCTGGTCGGGGGTGGGAGCCGGGTCGGGAGTCGAGGCCCGGACGGGGGCGGACGACCGGCCCGGGGTGGGCGCCTGGCCCGGGGTGAGGTGCAGCACGGCCTCCACCGCCCACCCCGCACCGGGGACGGGGCCCGCCGTGACGGTGCCGCCGTAGAGGGCCGCGCGTTCGCGCATCCCCGCCAGGCCGTGGCCGAACCCCTCGGTGCGCCCGTGCCAGCGGGAGCCGGCGGGCGGGCCGGTGTCCTGGACGCGCACCCGCAGCCGGTCGGGGCCGGCGCTCACGGTGACACGGGCGCGGGTCTCGGTGCCGGCGTGCTTGAGGGTGTTGGTGAGCGCCTCCTGGACGATCCGGTAGGCCATCAGCTGGACGCCGCGGTCCAGTTGGTCCAGGGCGCCGGCGGCCGTGTACACCACCTGGGGACCGGCGGCCCGGATCCGGGCGCACAGCCCGTCGAGGTCGGCGATGCCGGGCTGGGGGTTGTACTCGGCGTCCGGCTCGCCCTGGTCGCGCAGGACCCCGAGCATCCGCCGCAGTTCGCCGAGCGCCTGCCGGCTGGTGTCGCCGATCAGCAGCAGCGCCTCCCGGCCTCGCTCGGGGGCGGCCTGCGCCGCGTAGGCGCCGCCGTCGGCCAGGGTGACGATGACGGACAGGTTGTGGCCGATGATGTCGTGCATCTCCCGGGCCACCCGGGCCCGCTCGGTGGCCGTGGCCAGCCGGCTGCGCTGGTCCCGCTCGATCTCCAGCCGGGCGGCCCGCTCGCGCAGCCCGGCGAGCTGGGCGCGCCGCACGCGCATCGCGATGCCCAGGGCCACGGCCGCCGTCGCGGCGCTGAGCAGGAAGAACAGCGCGTCGCCGACCGGCAGCCGGTGGCCCGAGACGGCCACGGCGACCAGCGACACGGCCACCGCCATGGCGGCGCAGCACCACGCGAGGTGCCGCAGCCGGCCGTGCAGCGCCAGGCTGTAGAGGGCGACCAGCAGGGCGGCGTCGGCGCGCAGCCCGACGTGCAGTGACCACTGGAGGACGAACACGGCCATGATCGCGGCGAACGCGGCGGTAGGCCGCCGACGGCGCCACAGCAGGGGCAGCACCAGGCCGATCTGTAGCGCCAGGATCTGCGGCAGCGGCGGCCGGACGAGCACGATCCGGTGGTCGCGCGCGCCGCCCTCGACACGGCCGTGGAGGAGGTCGGGTACGCAGAACAGCAGGAAGACGACGGCCAGCAGGGCTGCGTCGAGCCCCCAGGGGTGGTCGCGGGCCACCTGCCGAAGCCCCTGGCCGAACCTGGCCAGCCGGGCGACCAGCGGATGGCCGGACAGCTGGTCGAAGGGCGGGGCGCCGCCGGCCGCGGTGTCCACCGGCGGGTGGACGTCCGCGTACGGGCTCGTCGGGCTCGTCGGGCTCGTCGGGCTCATGGCGGTGGCGTGCTCGCTCATCGGTGGCACCTCCCTGATCGGCCTGGCCCACGTCGTCGTGGGGGCGGCGCCGGTCGCCCCGGCGCCGCGGTGGATCGTCTCGCCGTCGAGTCTCTCAGGCGTCGGTGCGTACCAGTCGCACGGCCGCCGCACCGAGGGCGAGGACCGTCCAGCCGAGGAAGACGACCAGGCCGGCTGTCGGCGAGAGCATGGTCGAGTCGTGCTGGAGGGCGAACATCGCCTGGCCCGCGTGGCTGGGCAGGTAGGGGCTGATGTGGTTCTGCCAGGAGCTGGGCAGCAGCGACGTCAGCCCGGGGATCAGCATCAGCGCGGCCACCAGCACCGCGATGCCGCCGGCCACCGAGCGCAGCAGCGCGCCGAGCGCCACCCCGATCACGCCGACCAGCGCCAGGTAGAGCCCGGCGCCCAGCAGGCCCCGCACCGCACCGGCGTCGGAGAGCGTCATCGCCGCGCGGGTGCCGGAGAGGATTCCGCTGTCGGCGACGAAGACGGCGAACGCCCCGGCGGTGGCGAGCACCAGCGCGATCAGCCCGTACACGGCGGCCTTGGACCAGAGCACCGGCAGCCGGCGCGGCACGGCGGCCAGGGTGGAGCGGATCATGCCCGTCGAGTACTCCCCGGCGGCGACCAGCACGCCGAGGACGCCGAGCGCCAGCTGGGCGAAGTTGGTGCCGAACAGCGACAGGCTCAGCGTGCTCGCGTCCGCGAAGTCCCGGTCCATCGGTCGGCCGGACGTCATCCGTGACTTGAACTGGTACGCGGCGATCAGGCCGAAGCCGACCAGGAACAGCAGGGACAGCCCGAGGGTGATCCAGGTGGAGCGCAGCGACCAGAGCTTCGCCCACTCGGAGCGCAGCACCCGAGCCGCCGTCACCTTGTAGGCGGGACGTGCGGGGCGCGGCGCGGCGGACGCGGACGGCCGGCTCTGTGCGACGGTGCTCATGCCACGCTCCTCGGGGATTCGGCGGCGGTGCCGACGGTGGTGGTGCCGTGGTACTCGACGGCGTCGCGGGTCAGGTCCATGAACGCCTCCTCCAGGGAGACCGTCCGGGGGGTGAGTTCGAAGAGCGCGATGCCCTGCTCGGCGGCCGTCAGGCCGATCTCGCGGGCGGTGCGGCCGGTGACCAGCAGTTCCTCCGAGCCGGCCCGGCCGGTGATCTCCACGCCGGGGCCGGCCAGCGCGGTGCGCAGCCGTGCCGGATCGGCGCTGACCACCTTGACGGCGTCGCCGCCGGCCTCGCGGACCAGGTCGTGCACGGTGGTGTCGGCCAGCAGCCTGCCCCGCCCGACGATGATCAGGTGGTCGGCGACCAGCGCCATCTCGCTCATCAGGTGCGAGGAGACGAAGACGGTGCGGCCCTCGGCGGCCAGCGAGGTGAGCAGGTTGCGGATCCACAGGACGCCCTCGGGGTCGAGGCCGTTGACCGGCTCGTCCAGCATCACCGTGGCCGGATCGCCCAGGAGGGCGGAGGCGATGCCGAGCCGCTGGCCCATGCCGAGCGAGAACGCCCCGGCGCGCTTGCGGGCCACCGAGGTCAGCCCCGTCAGCTCGATGACCTCCTCGACCCGGCGGCGGGGGATGCCGTGGGTGTGGGCCTGGGCCATCAGGTGGTTGAAGGCCGAGCGGCCCGGGTGGACCGACTTGGCCTCCAGCAGCGCGCCGACCTCCTGGAGCGGCGCGGCGTGCTCGGCGTAGCGGCGGCCGTTCACCCGCACCGAACCGCCGGTGGGCGCGTCCAGCCCGACGATCATCCGCATCGTGGTGGACTTGCCCGCGCCGTTCGGCCCGAGGAAGCCCGTCACCGTCCCGGGCCGGACCGTGAAGTCCAGCCCGTCCACGGCCGTCTTCTCCCCGTACCGCTTCGTCAGCTGGTGCGCCTCGATCATCGCTCACCCCAGTGCTCCCGGGCCGGTCCGTCCGGCCACCGTCGAGCTCCACGCTAAGTGCGGAGACGGCTCCGATCCGTGGTACCGGGGGCCGATCATCGGCGCGCCCGTAGTACCGCGGTACCACTCCCACATCCCGCCCCGGCAGGTCGGCGCACCTGCGGCCGACAGGCGGCGGGGCCGGGGGCCGCCGATACTGGGGCCTGTCGTCGGCCCTCGGACGGGCCCGGCGGCGGGCCGCAGGACGGCGATCCCCGGGAGGAAGCATGGACTACGGTCTCGGCGTACGACTCGACCGGCCGTTCGACCAGGCGGTGGAGGCGGTCACCGCGGCGCTCAAGGAGCAGGGCTTCGGTGTCCTGACCACGATCGACGTCCGGGCGACCCTGCGCGAGAAGATCGGCGCGGAGGTCGAGGACTACCTGATCCTCGGCGCCTGCAACCCGGCCCTGGCCCACCGCGCGCTCCAGGCCGACCGCCGCATCGGGCTGCTGCTGCCCTGCAACGTGGTGGTCCGGGCGGACGGCGACGGCACGGTGGTGGAGGCCGTCGACCCGCGGACGATGGTGACCCTGGCCGGTCCCGGGGGCGGGCTGGACGAGGTCGCGGACGAGGCGACCCGGCGGCTGGACGCCGCCCTGAACGAGCTGCGTGGATGAGGAGTCGGCCATGACCGGACCCGTCGTCGTCGGATTCGACGGCTCACCCGAGAGCGTCACCGCCACCGAGTGGGCGGCGCGGGAGGCACAGCGCCGCGACTGCCCGCTCGACCTCCTCCAGGCCTGGCCGTGGCCGCACAAGGACACGGTCGGCAGCGAGGAGACGTACCGGCGGGCCCTGGACCGGCTGGAGCTCCGGGCGGCGGAGTTGCGCGCCGCCGCCGGGGACGGCCCGATCACCTCGGCGATCGTGCCGACGGACCCGGCCGAGGCGCTGGAGGCCGCCGGGAAGACCGCCTCGCTGCTCGTCCTCGGCTCGCGCGGTCTGGGCCCGGTGCGCGGCTTCCTGGTCGGTTCGGTGAGCCAGGAGGTGCTGCGCCGGGCGAGCTGTCCGGTGGTGCTGGTCCGGGCGGAGCCGGTGGAGTCGGCGGGCGCGGTGCTGGTGGGCCTGGACCTGGCGCACTCCATGGACGACGTGCTGGCCTTCGCCTTCGACGCCGCGCTCCGGCGCCGGGCCCCGCTGCGGGTGGTGCACGTCTGGTCGCCGCCGGTCGGCAGCCAGTACATGGCGCTGGAGGCGATGGGCGGGGTGACGGGGGCGCTGTCCTCGGTGGAGCGGGCCCGGTTCGCCGAGCTGGTGGACCCCTGGCGGGAGCGCCACCCCGAGGTGGCGGTGACCGGCGACCTGATCCGCGGCAGCGCCTCCGTCGCCCTGGTGGACGCGGCGGCCGACGCCCGGCTGCTGGTGGTCGGCCGCCGTGTCCGCCGGACCCTGCTCGGCGCCCACCTGGGGCCGGTCGCGCACGCCGCGGTCCACCACGTCCGCTGCCCGGTCGCGCTGGTCCCGCACGCCTGAAGCGGAGCCGACGGGCGCCGCGAGGCCGTTCGCCGGCCCGGCCGGGCGCGGACGGCCGGGCAGGGACTCCCGGGCCGCCCGGCCGGCGTGCCGGCGGGCCGGTCGGCTCAGCGGAGGCTACGACGGCGGGCGAAGCGGGTGAGCGCCGAGCCGGACAGCAGCGCGACGGCACCGGCGGCGCCCACCGCGGCGACGGCCCCGCCGTGGGAGCCGGTGGCCGCGAGCTCCGCCGGGGCCGCGCCACCACCGGCGCCACCCCCGCCGTCACCGCGCCCGCCACCGCCACCGCCACCGGCGGCGCCCGCGGCCTCGCGGATCTGGCGGACGACGACGTCGGGGTGGGACATCATCGACACGTGCGAGGAGTCGATCTCGACGGTGTGCGACTTGGCGCGCTTGGCCTCGAAGCGCTCCAGGTCGGGGGCGATCGCCTTGTCCTGCCGGGAGACGACGAACCAGGACGGGATGTCCCGCCAGGCGGCCGCGGTGGCCTTCTCCGCGAACCCGGACTGGGAGAGCGGGCGCTGCTCGGCGGACATCAGCCGGGTGCGGGACTCGGGCAGGTCGGCGGCGAAGACCGCGCGGAACTTCCCGTTCTGGATGTACAGGTCCGTCCCGCTGCCGACGCGGTCCGTGAAGGGAACGGGGTTGAGCGCGGTGGCGAGGTCGCTGCCGGTGAACTTCGTCGACAGCTCGGCCGGGGACTCGCCCACGTCGGGTGCGAACGCCGACACGTAGACCAGGGCCTTCACGTTCGGGTTCCCGGCGGCGGCCTGGGTGATCACGGCTCCGCCGTAGGAGTGACCGGCCAGCACGATCGGGCCCTTGATGCTCTTGAGCACACTGGCCACGTCGGCGGCGTCACTGGCCAGGCCGGGCAGCTCGTTGGGCGGGGCGACGACCGGGTAGCCGTCGTCCATGAGGCTCGCGATGACGTCGTCCCAGCCGGAGGCGTCGGCGAAGGCCCCGTGGACCAGGACCACCGTCGGCTTCCCCGTACCGTCCGTCCTTCCGCCGGTGGCGGCGGCGTCGGCGGCCGACGCGGGGGACGCCGTGGCGGCGACCGCGCAGGTCGCGAGCGCCACCGTGACGGCGGAGGAGATCGAGCGGCGGGACAGCGATATGCCCATGGTTCCTGCCCTTTCAGAGGAGGTGGGGGGCTGGGACCACCCTGCCCACACGGTCTCCCGGGCGGCACATCACGCTGCGCACCCGAGTGATTCCGCTCCGCTGTTCGAGTTCCGCTGGGACTCCGCCGGGTTTGGCGGGCGGAGCCGCCGGTCCCGGTTCCGGGCGAAAGCCCGCTCCCGGCCGTGCGGGGAGCCCCGAAGCCCGGGCCCCGGCCCGGAGGTCGGCCGGAGGGGCCGTATCACGCCCGGCTGACGACCGTTAGCATGACGGGCATGGCGCCGGCGGTTGGCGCCGGTTCGCACGGATTCCACAGCGGTTTCGAGGAGTTGACGATGGGTCGCGCTTTCCCTCTGTTCCGGACGACCGGTCCCGTCCCCGAGGAGGAGCGCCGCACCATCCTCGCCGCGCCGGGCTTCGGCAGGCACTTCACCGACCACATGGCCTCGGCCACCTGGACGCCCGCCGAGGGCTGGCACGACCGCAAGGTCGGCCCGCTGGTGCCGTACTCGCTGCACCCCAGCGCGGCCGTGCTGCACTACGCCCAGGAGATCTTCGAGGGGCTGAAGGCGTACCGCCACGCCGACGGCAGCGTCTGGCTGTTCCGCCCGGA
Source organism: Kitasatospora sp. NPDC034533 (assembly GCF_055575155.1). Classification (NCBI taxonomy): domain Bacteria; kingdom Bacillati; phylum Actinomycetota; class Actinomycetes; order Kitasatosporales; family Streptomycetaceae; genus Kitasatospora; species Kitasatospora sp. NPDC034533. Next base: position 47,604 of record NZ_JBVITE010000028.1, on the reverse strand, counting down.
GTTCAACGCCCGCCGCTTCGCCCGCTCCGCCGAGCGGCTCGCCCTGCCGGTGCTGCCCGAGGAGGACTTCCTCGCCAGCGTCGAGGAGCTGGTGCGCGCGGACGAGGTGTGGGTGCCGGACGCCTCCGACGAGAAGAGCCTCTACCTGCGGCCGTTCATGTTCGCCGCCGAGGCCTTCCTCGGCGTGCGGCCCGCCGAGCGGATCGCGTACTCGGTCATCGCCAGCCCGGCCGGCCCGTACTTCGCCGGCGACGTCGCCGGCATCACCCTCTGGGTCAGCAGCAACTACACCCGCGCCGGGCGGGGCGGCACCGGCGCCGCCAAGTGCGGCGGCAACTACGCCGCCGGCCTGGCCGCGCAGCTGGAGTCCCGCGAGCACGGCTGCGACCAGGTGCTGTTCCTGGACGACACCGGCGGCGAGGGCGACCTGGAGGAGTCCGGCACGATGAACCTGTGCCTGGTCACCTCGGGCGGCGAGCTGGTCACCCCGGCGCTGGGCAACATCCTCGACGGGGTGACCAGGGACTCGATCCTGGCCCTGGCGGGCGAGTTCGGACTGACCCCGGTGGAGCGCCCGATCACCCTCTCCGAACTGCGCGCCGGTGCCGCCGACGGCACCGTCACCGAGGTCTTCGCCGCCGGGACGGCCGCCGTGGTCACCCCGATCGTCGGGTTCAAGGGCGAGGGCTACGGGTTCACCGTCGGCAACGGCACGCCCGGCAAGCAGACCATCGCGATCCGCGAGCACGTGCTGGACATCCAGTACGGGCGGGCCGAGGACGTCCACGGCTGGATGCGCCGGGTCGTCTGACCTCCCGGGGGCGGCCCTCCCCGGGCCGCACTCCCCCGGGCCGCCGCCCGTCCCCCCGGGCCGCACTCCCCCCGCGCCGGCTCAGATCCCCTCGGGCACGACGACCTCGCGCTTGAGGATCTTCCCTGTCGCTCCCTTCGGCAGCGCGTCGACGGTCCAGACCAGCCGCGGGTACTTGTGCGGGGCCACCCGCTCCCGGACGAAGTCGCGGATCTCCTCGGTGCCGGCCGAGGCGCCCGGGCGCAGCACCACGGCGGCGCCCACCTCCTGGCCGTGGGTGGGGTGGGGGACGCCGACCACCGTGGCCTCGGCCACCGCCGGGTGCTCGTACAGCACGTCCTCCACCTCCCTCGGGTAGACGTTGAAGCCGCCCCGGATGATGACGTCCTTGCGGCGGTCCACGATCCGGAAGTCGCCGCGCCCGTCCCGGGTGCCGAGGTCCCCGGTGTGCAGCCAGCCGTCCCGGACGGTCTGCGCGGTGGTGTCCGGCCGGCGCCAGTAGCCCTTCATCACGTTGTGGCCCCGGATCACCACCTCGCCGACGGTGCCGTCCGGGACCTCCCGGCCGGACTCGTCGACGATTCGCATCTCCACCCCCTCGATCGGGATGCCGACGGTGCCCGCGACCCGCTCCCGGTCGGCGCGGTTGACGCAGGCCAGCGGCGAGGACTCGGACAGCCCGTAGCCCTCCAGCACGACGCAGCCGAACTCCGCCTCGAAGCCGCGCAGCACCTCCGGCGGCGTCGGCGCGCCGCCGCACAGGCCCAGCCGCAGCGAGGAGACGTCGAACTCGGTGCGCCGCGGGTGGTTCAGCAGCAGGGCGTACATGGTCGGGACGCCGAGGAAGACGCTCACCCGGTCGCGCTGGATCGTCGCGAGCGCGGCCGGCGGGTCGAAGCGCGGCACCAGGGTCAGGCACGCCCCGACGGCCACCGCGCAGTTGAGGCCGAGCACCTGGCCGAAGGAGTGGAACAGCGGCAGCCCGCCGAAGACCACGTCGTGCTCGGCCGTCCCCAGGACCCGCACGCCGGCCCGGACGTTGCACACCACGTTGCGGTGGGTCAGCTCGGCGCCCTTGGGCGCCCCGGTGGTGCCGGAGGTGTAGAGGATGACGGCGGTGTCCGCTCCCCCGCGCGCGGCGGTCGGCGGGTCGGCCGGCTGTGCGGCGAGCGTCGCGGCGAGGGCGGCCGGCTCGACGGCGACCAGCGTGGTCCCGGTGCGCCGCGCTCCCTCGGCCGCCTGCTCGGCGCCCGCCCGCCAGGCGAGCAGCAGGGCGGCCCCGGCGTCGGCGAGGCAGTGCTCGACCTCCCGGGCCTTCAGCAGCGGGTTCATCGGGACGACCACCGCCCCGGCGCGCAGGATGCCGTAGTACAGCACCGCGGAGTCCGGCACGTTGGACAGCAGGACGGCCACCCGGTCGCCGGGCGCGACGCCGAGTGCGGCCAGCCAGTGCGCGGCCCGGGCGCTGAGCGCGTCCAGTTCGGCGTAGGTCAGCACCTGCTCGTCGAGCCGCAGGGCGGGGCGCTCCGGGCAGCGGGCGGCCGTCCTGGTCAGCAGCTCGGGGACGCTGTGCGGCAGGCCGGGGACGCTGTCGGACGGGTGGGAGTCGCTGTCGGACGGGTCGGCAAGGGTGGGCATGCGGGCGCTCCTCGGGTGGCGGGTGGTTCCTCGGGCGACGGTGGTTCCTCGGCTCGGCGGCGGGCCGTCCCCATGGTCATACCCTCGGACGGACGCCGCCGTGCGGAGCGGCGCTCTTCCCGGCCGCCCGCAGCGGCGGGCGGCATCCACGCGGCGATCCGCCCGCGCGACGCCGGCCCACGCGACCCCGCCGGTCCGCTCCCCGACGGTCCGGCACCCCTGCTCCCGGGCCCGGCGGCCGGACGGGCACGCCAGCCGGACGGGCCCGGAACGGAAAATACCGGGCGGGGTATATTGGGAGGGTGGCCCCGCCCCTGGGGGCTTCGAGAACGGAGAACGACATGTGCCGACGAGTCGCCTGCCGCACCTGCGGGAAGCCGACCTTCGCCGGGTGCGGGATGCACGTGGAGCAGGTCCTGGCCGGGGTGCGCAAGTCCGACCGGTGCGACTGCGCCGGACAGGGCCGCACCGGCAAGGGCTGGCTCGGCCGGCTGTTCGGCCGCCGCTGACTCCCGCTCCGCACCGTCCGCCACTCTGGCCGTACGCCGCCAACCGGCCAGGGTGGCGCGAAAGATGACAGTAAGTCGGCCGAACACACGATGTTTCGGACAGGAACTGATCTCGGCATTGATCCACCACCCGGCCGCCCCTAGGTTGCAGCGCAATGTCACACTGAGCTGCCGCAGGGCGGGCCCGGGGAGAAGACGATGCCGGACACCGCGTTGGAAACACCGCACCAGACCACGGACAAGCTGCCCCGGGTGTTCTACCGGCTGGCCGCCGGCGACGCCCTCTCCACCTACGGGAGCCAGCTCGACCTGGTCGCACTGAGCCTGTTCGCCTACGAGGCCGCCGGGAACGCGCTCGGCACCGCCGGGTACCTGGTCCTGCGACTGGGCGGTGGCCTCGCCGGCGGACTGGTCGCCGGGCGTCTGGTGGCCCGGCTGGAACGGCGCCGGCTGATGACCGGCTGCGCGCTCGCCCAGGCGATCGCACTGGTCGCGGTGGCCCTCGCCCCGGCCTCCGCCCGCATTCCGGTGCTCTACCCGCTCGCCCTTGTCCTCGGCGGCGCGGCCGCGGTGTGCGCCGTCGCGCTGCGGACCAGCATCCCCGAGATGGTCGGCACCGACCGCAGGGCCCGCGCCAACAGCCTGATGGCGAGCTGCCGTTCGACCGCGATGGTGCTCGGCTTCGCCTCCGCGGGCGTGGTCGCCGCCTGGGCCGGCTTCCGGGCCGCGCTGCTCATCGACGCGGCCAGTTTCGTCCTGTTCGCGGCGCTGGTGCTCCGGCTGCCGCTGCCCACCCGGGCCGTGCCGTCCGAGGAGGCCGCGGCCCGGCCGCAGGAGCCCGCCGCCGAAGCGGACGGGCCGACGACGGGTGCGAAGCGGCGCGGGAGCCGGTGGCAGGCCCTGGTCGTGCTGCGGGCCACCCCGGTGGTGGGCGCCATGGCCGGGATCCGGCTGCTGGACGCCTTCGGCTCGGCCGCCCACAACATCAGCCTGCCCGTCTTCGCCAACCAGTCCTCCCCCGGCAACCCGGCCGCGCTGCTCGGCACCTTCTGGGCCACCTGGGCGATCGGCAACCTCGCCGCCCAGCAACTCGTGTCCCGGTTCATGCTGCGGCGGGGGATCGAGCCCGGCGAGCGCGGCTTCGCGCTGGGCACCTGCCTGATGTCCGCCTGCTTCATCCTGGCCTTCACCGGGCTCCCGACCCCGCTCTTCCTGCTGGTCGCGATCGGCGCCGGGCTCGGCGACGGCTTCACCGAGATCTCCTACACCACCCGGATCCAGGCCCTCGCCGACGAGCGGCGCGGCGAGGCCTTCGGCATCCTCACCTCCGCCGAGAACGTCGGCATGGGCACCGGGATGCTGCTGAGCGGCTCGCTGCTGGCCCTGCTCAGCCCACTGACCGTGGTCGGCGTCTCGCACTCCGTCCCGATCGTGCTGGCGCTCGGCTTCCTGGTGATGGTCGCCCGCGCCCGCCGCCGCTGAGCGCGCCCCGCCGCCGCACTTCCCCGCAACCGCACACCCCGCACCGCCGGCGCCCCCGCGCCGTGAGCACCACCGACACCTCCGCTCCCCTCCCTCACCGGGGCGGCCCACACCCGCGCCCCGGCACCGATCCGAAAGGTGCCGAACCTGATGAGCCCCACCGGTCCCGACCACGGCCGGCTGCGCGCCCTGGAAGCCCGGCTGCTGCTGCGCCCGGAGATCGCCGACTGCGCGCTGCTGCCCGTCGAGCACGCCGACGGCCGGCCCGGCCTGCTGGCCTACCTGGTACCCGCCGTCGACGGCGAGCCCGAGGCCCTGCGCCGGCTGGCCGCCGCCGCGCTGCTGGACGCCGATCCGAGCGCCGAACTGCACCTCCTGGACGGCATCGTCCGCACCCCCGACGGGGAACCCGACGCCGCCGCGCTGGCCGCGGCGCTCGGCCGGGCACCTGCCGCACCCGGCCCCGCACTGCGCCATCTGCGCGAACTCACCGACCACTGGCGCCCGTTCGGCGAGGGCTCCGCGGCGACGGGCAGCGCCCCGGCGCAACCGGCCGCCGCGCCGGAGGCCCCGGGGGCGGAGGCCGTCGGCGCCCCGCTGCCCGAGCCGGCACCGGACGCGCCGCGGACACTGCCGGAGGCGCTGCTGCGCGCCGCCGAACGGCACCCGGAGCGCGGGCTGCACCTGATCCGGGCGGGCGGCGAGGCCACCAGGCTGACGTACCCCCGACTGCTCTCCCGGGCCCGCGGGATCCTCGCCGTGCTGGCCTCCTCCGGGGTCCGGGCCGGGGACCGGGTGATCCTCCAACTCCCGGAGCCGGAGGTCTACTTCCCCGCCCTGTGGGCCTGCCTGCTGGGCGGGATGCGGCCCGTCACGGTGGCCCGCCCGCCGGACTACCACGAGCGCAACCCCGTCCTGGAGAAGCTCTGGCACGCCTGGCAGACGCTGGAGGAGCCGCCGGTGCTCGCCTGCGGTCCGGCGGTGGCGGGCCTGGAACGGCTCGGGGAGCTGTACCCGGCGCCCGGCCTGCGGGTGATCGCGGTCGACCGGCCCGCCGAGGGCGACGGCCCCGCCGCCGAGCACGCGCCCGCAGCCGGGGACGCCCCCGCACCCGAGCACGCCCCCGCGCCCGAGGACGTCGCGATCCTCCAGCTGTCCTCCGGCAGCACCGGCCGGTCCAAGGCGGTGCAGATCACCCACCGGGGCATCCTGGAGTACGTGGCCGGCGCCGTCTCGCACGGCTGCGACCCGGCCGACACGACCGTCAACTGGCTGCCCCTGGACCACGTCGCCGGCCTGCTGATGTTCCACCTGCGCGATGTGGTGCTGGCCGCCGACCAGGTGCAGATCCCCACCGAACTCGTGCTCGCCGACCCGCTGGTCTGGCTGGACGCGCTGGAGCGCTACCGGGCGGCCCACTCCTGGTCCCCCAACTTCGGCTACCGGCTGGTCGCCGAGGCCGTCCGGGCCGCCGGGCCCGGCCGCCACTGGGACCTGTCCTCCGTCAAGTCCCTGATCAACGCGGGCGAGCAGTGCACCGAGGCGGTGCTGGACGAGTTCCTGTCCGCCACCGCCCCGTTCGGCCTCCGCGCCGAGCACCTGCTGCTCGGCTGGGGCATGGCCGAGACCTGCACCGCCATCGCCTACAAGCGCTACCACGAGGCCGGCGCCCGCCGGCTGGTGCGCACCGACTCGCTGAGCGGCCGGCTGGAGCCCCTCGACCCGGACTCGGCCGAACGCGGCACCGCCTTCCTCAGCATGGGACGGCCCGCACCCGGCACCCGGATGCGGGTGGCCGACGACGCCGGACGAGCGCTGCCCGAGCACTGGGTCGGCCGCCTCCAGGTCCGCTCCGGCCGGGTGACCCCGGGGTACCTGAACAACCCGGGCGCCAACCGGGAGGCCTTCGTCGGCGACGGCTGGTTCGACACCGGGGACCTGGCCTTCCTGGCCGACGGCGAGGTGGTGCTCACCGGCCGCCGCAAGGAGATCATCATCGTCAACGGCGTGCACTACTTCTGCCACGAGCTGGAGGACGTGGTGGCCTCGGCGGCGGGGGTGCGCTCCGGACACGTCGCGGCCTTCGGGGTGCCGGACGAACGCACCGGCACCGAGCAACTGGTGATCGCCTACGTCCCGAGCGACCCGGACGCACCCGCGCCGCCGGTCGCCGCCGAGGTGCGGCAGCTGCTGGCGGCCCGCCGGCAGCCCGCGCCCGCCCTGGTGCTCCCGGTGCCGGTGGCCGACTTCCCGCGCACCACCAGCGGCAAGATCCAGCGCACCGCGCTGCGCCGCCGGCTGCTGGACGGCGAACTCGACGAGCACATCGTGGCGCTGGACCTGGCCGAGGCCAACTCCCGTACGCTGCCCGACTGCGTACGGCAGCTGCGCTGGGAGCCCCGCCCGGCGCCTCGGGTCCCGGGGGTCCCGCCGTCCGAAGAAACGATCCTGCTGCTCGGACCGGCCGGACCCGGCACCCTCACCGAGGCCCTGGCCGCCGCCCTGCCGAACGCCCTGGTGGTCGACCGGCCGCCGACCGCCGACCCCGAGGAGTGGCTGCGGGCCCTCAGGGACCGGACGGCCGACCGGCTGGTCTACCTGTGGAGCGCCACCGCCGGGGCCTCGGCGCCCGGTCCGGACCGCGAGTCGGCGCCGCGCCCGGACGAGGCCCTGCTCGCCCTGCTGCGGGCACTCCCGGCGTGGCCACCGGTCCGCGAACTGGTCACGGTCAGCGCCGGCCTGCACGCCGTCCTCCCCGATGAACTCCCCACCCCCCGCGCGGCGTTGACCGCCGCCCTGACCGCCGGGGCACGGGCCGAGCAGCTCGTCCCGGCCGCCCGGCACCTCGACCTGCCCGACGGCGCACCCACCGCCGACCAGGCCGCCGCGCTGCTCGCCCTGCTGGCCGATCCCCGCCCGGAGCCCGAGTGCGCCTGGCGCGCGGGCCGCCCGTGGGTCCCCCGGCTGGCGGCGGTCGAGGCCGTCCCCGAGCCGTCCGAGCCGGGCTGCTCGCTGCTCACCCCCGGCGCCCGCTACCTCGTCACCGGCGGCCTCGGCGGGATCGCCGCCGAACTGCTGCCCGGACTGCTGCGCGAGTACGGCTCCCGGCTGCTGATCGTCGGCCGCGGCGACCTCGACGCGCCGACCGCCGAGGCCGCCGAGCGCCGGGCCGCGCTGAGCCGACTGGCCTCCCAGGGCGGCCAGGTCACCTACCGCCAGGTGGACGTGACGGATCGCCGACGACTGGAGGAGGTGCTCGCCGAAGCCGAACGGGAGTGGCGGGCGCCGCTGGACGGCGTGCTCCACCTGGCCGGCGGCTACCGGCTCGCGCTGCTCGCCGACACCGACACCGAGGGCTGGAACGAGGCCGTCCGGGCGAAGACCGAGGGCACCGACCACCTCGTCGAGCTGGTCCGGCAGCGGCCCGGCGCTCAGCTCGTCGCCTTCTCCTCGATGATCGGCCTCCAGGAGGCGGTCGGCTCCACCGGGTACGCCGCCGCCAACCGCTACCTGGAGAGCGCCGTCGACCGGCTGCGCCGGGAGACCGGCACCCCCACCTGGACGATCTCCTGGGGCCTGTGGCGCGGGGTCGGCATGAACCGCGACACCGAGAACGAACAGGCCGCCGCCGGGCGGGGCATCGCGGTGCTGAGCGCCGCGCACGGCCGCCGGCTGGCCGCGCTGCTGCTGGCCGGCGCCCCGGGCCACCGCTACGCCGGTCCGGACCCGAGCTCCCCCGCCGCCCGGCGCCGCCTGCTCGCCACCGCGCCGCGCCCGGTGTCCGGTGCCGCCGCGCCCGAGCCGGCCGCCGCGGCACCGGACACCCGGACCGCCGCCCGGCCGGCCGCCGAGCGGCCCGCGCCGTCCGCGCTGCGCCGGCTCGTCCTGGACGCCTTCGAGTCGGTCCTCGACACCCCGCTGGACCCGGGCCGCCCGCTCGCCGAACTCGGCATCGGCTCCCTCCAGTTGATGCGGGTGCACGGCGCGCTCAGCGCCGCCCTCCCGGCGCCCCCGTCGCCCACCGAACTGTTCCGCCACGCCACGGTGGACGCCCTGGTCTCCCAGCTGGCCGCCGAGCCGGAGGCTCCCGCCGCCCCGCTCGCCTCCCCCGCCGCCGGGCCGGGCGAGGACCGCCGGGTGGCGATCGTCGGCCTCGCGCTGCGCCTGCCGGGCGCCGACAGTCCCGAGCAGTACTGGCACAACATCGTCGAGGGCGTCCGGAGCACCACCCGGTTCACCGAGGCCGAGCTGGCCGCGGCGGGGCTCCGCCCGGAGGAGTACCGCCACCCCGACTACGTACCGGTCACCGGGGCCCTGCCGGACATCGACCACTTCGACGCCGAGGCCTTCGGCATCAGCGGCACCGAGGCCGCGCTGATGGACCCCCAGCAGCGCCTGCTGCTGGAGATCTGCCGCCAGGCCCTGGAGGACGGCGGCTACGACGCACCCGACCCCGAGCGCAGGATCGGCGTCTTCGCCGGCACCGGGATGACCCTGTACGCGCTGCGCACCTACTACCAGCACACCCTGGCCGCCACCGCCGACCCGGCCGAGCCGGTGGCCGCGCTCCAGACCGCGATCGGCAACCAGGCGGACTTCGCCGCCACCCGGGTCGCCTACCGGCTGGGCCTCACCGGACCGGCCGTCGGCGTGCAGACCGCCTGCTCCACCTCCCTGGTCGCGGTGCACCTGGCGGTGCAGTCGCTGCTGGCCGGAGACTGCGAACTCGCCCTGGCCGGCGCCGCCGCCCTGCACATCCCGCAGGCCGCCGGGTACCGCTACGAGGAGGGCTCGATCCTCTCCCCCGACGGTGCCTGCCGGGCCTTCGACGCCGACGCCGGCGGCACCGTCGGCGGCAACGGCGTCGCGGCCGTCCTGCTCAAGCGCCTGGACCGCGCGCTGGCGGACGGCGACACCGTGCACGGGGTGATCCTCGGCTCGGCCGTCAACAACGACGGCGGGCGGAAGGTCGGCTACACCGCGCCCAGCGTGGACGGCCAGGCGGCGGTGGTCGGCCGGGCCCTGGACCTGGCCGGGGTGCCGGCCGAGAGCATCGGCTACATCGAGGCGCACGGCACCGGCACCCCGCTCGGCGACCCGATCGAGTTCCGGGCACTGGAGCAGGCCTTCCGCGCCCGGACCGACGCCGCCGAGTTCTGCTCGCTCGGCTCGGTGAAGCCCAACATCGGCCACCTGGACACCTGCGCCGGGATGGCGGGCCTGATCAAGGCGCTGCTGGTGCTGCGGCACGGCACCATCCCGCCGCTGGTGAACTTCACCCGCCCCAACCCGGCCCTGGAGCCGGCCGGCAGCCCCTTCCGGCTCTCCGCCGAACGCCGGGACTGGCCGCAGGGCCCCACCCCCCGCCGCGCCGGGGTCAGCGCGCTCGGCGTCGGCGGCACCAACGCCCACCTGGTGCTGGAGCAGGCCCCGCCGCTCCCCGAGCCGGCCGCCGAACCCCGGCCGGCCCCGACCGTGCTGCCGCTCTCGGCCCGCACCGCCCAGGGCCTGACCGAGCTGGCCGAACGGCTGCGCGACCGGCTCGCCGCCGCACCGGCACCCGCGCCCGGCGACCTGCCGCTCACCCTCGGCGGCGGCCGGCGCCCGCTGCGACACCGGCTGGCCGTCACCGGCGCCGACCCGGCCGCCCTGGTCAAGGCCCTGGACGCCTTCCTCGCGGGACGGCCCACCGCCGCCGCGGCCCACCACGAGGCCGGGCGCGGCGAGGCCCGGCCGGTGCTGCTCTTCACCGGCCAGGGCTCCCAGTACCGGGGCATGGCCGCCGAGCTGTACCAGGCCTTCCCGGGCTTCCGCGCCGTCCTCGACACCTGCGACCGGCTGCACCGGGAGAACTGGGACGAGCCGCTGCTGCCCCTGCTGCTCGACCCCGCGCCCCGGGGCACCGAGGACACCTGGACCACCGAGGCGGCGCAGCCCGCCCTGTTCGCCCTCCAGGCCGCCTACCTGCGGCTCTGGCAGGACCTCGGGGTCCGGCCGGCCGCCGTCGCCGGGCACAGCGCCGGGGAGTACGCGGCCTTCCACGCGGCCGGGGCACTCGACCTGGCCGACGGGATGTTCCTCACCGCGCTGCGCGGACGGCTGATGCACCGGCTCACCGGCCCGGGCGCCATGACGGTCGTCCCGGCCGGCCTCGACCGGCTGGCCGGGCTCCTCGACGGGCTGCCCGGCGTGGAGGTGGCCGTGGTCAACGGCCGGGGCCAGTGCGTGCTGGCCGGGCCGCCGTCCGGGATCGCCGCCGCCGAGGCCGCCCTGGCCGCCGAGGGGCTGGCCACCGAACGGACGGCCACCGACCGGGCGTTCCACTCCAGCCTGCTCGACCCGGTGCTCGGCCCGTTCCGCGACCAGCTGGCCCGGCTGCGGCTGCGGCCGCTGACCGTACCGCTGGTCAGCAACCTCGGCGGCGAGGTGCTGGCGCCGGGGACCGTCCCGACGCCCGGGTACTTCGTCCGCCAGACCCGGGAGACCGCCCGGTTCGACCTCGTCCTCGCGGCGCTGGACGGGCAGGGCCACGAGCTCTTCCTGGAGGTCGGCCCGCACCCGACGCTGACCGGTCTGGGCCGCCGGGAGCTGCCGCACCGCCACTTCGTGCCCGGCGGGCGGCGCGGTGCCTCGCCCGAGCAGCGGTTCGACGCCGCCGCGGCCGAACTCTGGGTGCGCGGCGTGCCGCTCAACTGGGCCCGCTTCGCCGCCGCCCGGGACTGGCCGGACGGACCGGCCCGCCGCGTTCCCCTGCCCACCACCGTCTTCCAGCGCCGCCGCCACTGGTTCACCGCCCCCGCCCGGCCGACCACCGAGGACCCCGCCATGCGTCAGGAACCGCCCCAGCAGCAGCACGCCCCGGCCGCCGAGCCGACCCCGGGGCCCGGCCCGGAGGAACTGGCCGAGCAGGCCGTCCTGCGGCAGGTCGTCGAGCGGACGGCCCGCCAGCTCGGCTACGACGAGGCCGCGGTCGGCGTGGACGAGCCGTTCTTCGACCTGGGCGCCGACTCGCTCTCGATGATCAACATGATCCGGGACCTGGAGCGGGCGTTCCGGGTGCGGCTGTCGATGCGCGAGCTGTTCGAGGCGGCGGACACCCCGGCCCGGCTGGCCGGGCTGATCGCCTCCCGGCTGGATCCGGCGGTGCTGGCCACGCTGCTGCCGGCCGCCGAGCCGGAGCCGGTGGCGGCGCCCGAGGGCGCGCCGGTGGCGGTGGCGGTGGTGGCGGAATCCGAGCCCGTGGCCGCGGCGCCCGTCCAGGCCGCCCCGGCTCCCGTCCACGTCCAAGCCGTCCAAGCCGTCCAAGCCGTCCCGGCCACGCCGCCCGCCCCCGCCGCCCAGGCCCCGGCGCCCCTGCCCGGGCACCCCGCGCCGGCCGTCCCGCAGGCCCCGGCCGCGCTGCCACCGGTGGCGGACGGCAACACCGGCCTGATCGAGCGGCAGCTCGCACTGCTCGGCCAGTTCTCCGACCTGATGCGCGACCAGCTCGGCCTGCTGGCCGGCACCGCCGCCGTGCCCGCCCTCCCCCCGGCGGCCTCGCCCACGGTGCTCCCCCCGGCGGCCGCTCCGGTCGCCACCCCGGCCCCGGCGCCCGCCGCGGCACCCGTGCCCGCCCCAGCACCCGTGCCCACCGCGGCACCTGCCGCCCCGCAGGTGCACGGCCCCCGGGTGACCGTCCCCCGCGAGTCCGGCATGGCCGCCGGCGGCCTGACCGAGCAGCAGCGCGCCCACGTGGACGAGCTGGTCGCCCGCTTCACCGCCCGCACCACCACCTCCAAGGCGATCACCCGCCGCCACCGCCGCACCCTCGCGGACAGCCGCGCCGTGGTCGGCTTCCGCTCCGGGACCAAGGAGATGCTCTACCCCCTCGCCGCCCGCCGGGCCCGGGGCTCCCGGCTGGAGGACGTCGACGGCAACCCGTACGTCGACATCACCATGGGCTTCGGCGTCCTGCTCTTCGGCCACGATCCGGAGTTCGTCACCGAGGCCGTCCGCGAGCACCTGGCCTCCGGACTGCGGCTGGGCCCGCGCGGTCCGGAGACGGGCGAAGCCGCCGAGCTGCTGGCCGAGCTGACCGGCACCGAGCGGGTCGCGTTCGCCAACTCCGGCACCGAGGCGAACGCCGGGGCGATCCGGCTGGCCCGGGCGCACACCGGCCGGGACAAGATCGTCATGTTCGAGGGCTCCTACCACGGCCACTTCGACCACACCCTGGGCCGGACGCTGGGCCACGGCGCCGACCGGGAGACCGTCCCGGTGTCCATCGGCATCCCCGGCAGCGCGGTCGCGGACCTGCTGGTGCTGCGGTACGGCGATCCGGAGAGCCTCCGGGTCATCGAGGAGCACGGCGACCGGATCGCCGCCGTCCTGGTGGAGCCGGTGCAGAGCCGCCACCCCGGGCGCCGGCCCGTCGACTTCGTCCGCTCGCTGCGCGAACTGACCACCCGGCTCGGCATCGTGCTGGTCTTCGACCAGATGCTCACCGGCTTCCGCCCCCACCTGCGCGGCGCCGAGGGCTTCTGGGGCGTCACCCCGGACGTGTCCACCTACGGCAAGGTGCTCGGCGGCGGCTACCCGATCGGCGCGATCGCCGGGCGTGCCGACATCCTGGACGGGATCGACGGCGGGCACTGGGACTACGGGGACGACAGCTATCCGCCCAAGGACACCACCTTCTTCGGCGGCACCTACATCCAGCACCCGCTGGCGATGACCGCCGCGGGAGCGGTGCTGCGCCACCTCAAGGCCGCCGGCCCCGGCCTCCAGGAGCGGCTGAACGCCCGCACCGACGAGCTGGCGGCCACCCTCAACGGGTTCTTCGAGGAGGAGGAGTTCCCGCTGCGGCTGGCCCACTTCGGCTCGCTCTTCCGCTTCGAGCCCCGGGCCGACATGGAACTGCTCTTCCCCCACCTGCTGACCCGCGGGGTCTACGTGTGGGAGTGGCGCAACTTCTTCCTCTCCACCGCCCACACCGACGGCGACGTGGAGTTCGTGATCGACGCCGTCCGGGAGTCGCTGCGCGACCTGCGGCGCGGCGGCTTCTTCCCGGCCCCGCCCGGCGTCCGGCTGCCCGAGCCCCGGCCCGCCGCCCAGCTCCCCGCACCGGCCGGGGAGGTCCGCACCGAGGCCGCCCCGACCGCGTACCGGCCGGTCAGCGACCCCCAGCGCCCGGTCGACTTCAGCCTCTACTTCTTCGGCGACTACCCCCTGGACTCCCCGGAGGACGAGAAGTACCGGATCGTCCTGGAGAGCGCCCGCTTCGCCGACCGGCACGACTTCCACTCCGTCTGGCTGCCCGAACGCCACTTCCACTCCTTCGGCGGCATCTTCCCCAACCCCTCGGTGCTCGCCGCCGCCCTGGCCCGGGAGACCAGCCGCATCCGGCTGAACGCGGGCTGCGCGGTGCTGCCGCTGCACCACCCGGTGCGGGTCGCCGAGGAGTGGTCGGTGGTCGACAACCTCTCCGGCGGCCGGGTCGGCCTGGGCTGCGCCAGCGGCTGGCACCCCAACGACTTCCTGTTCTTCCCCGAGCACTACGGCAGCCACAAGGAGCTGATGCACCGGCAGGTCGACACCGTCCGGGCGCTGTGGCGCGGCGAGGCGTACCGGGGCCGCAACGGCAACGGCGAGCCGATCGAGGTGCGCCTCCACCCGCGCCCGCTCCAGGAGCTGCCGCCGATGTTCACCGCGATCGTCGGCAACCCGGACAGCTTCCGCGAGGCGGCCCGGCACGACCTCGGCGTCATCACCAACCTGATGACCCAGGACGTCGCGCAGCTGGCCGAGAACGTCGCGCTCTACCGGCGCACCCGGGCCGAGCACGGCCTCGACCCGGAGGCCGGCCGGGTGGTCGTGCTGGTCCACACCTACCTGGGCACCGACCTGGCCACCGCGCGCGAGCAGGCCTACCGCCCGTTCTGCCACTACCTGCGCTCCTCGCTCTCGCTGTTCGGGCAGATGGCCAACAGCCTGGGCCTGACCCTCGACTACGAGAACGCCCGCGAGGAGGACCTGGAGTTCGTGCTGGAGCGCGCGTACGAGCGCTACTGCGCCTCCCGCGCGCTGATCGGCACCCCGGAGAGCGTCCGGGGGGTGCTGTCCGAGCTGCGGGCGGCCGGCGCCGACGAGATCGCCGCCTTCGTGGACTTCGGGCTCTCCCCCGAGCTGGTCGCGGCCGGCCTGCCCCAGCTCGACGCCCTGCGCCGGGACACCCTGCGCGGCGCCCCGCTGTCCTACGCCCAGCAGCGGATGTGGTTCCTGCACCGGATGCTGCCGGACGGCGGCCAGTACAACGAGGTCAAGGCGATCGCCCTGGACGGCCCGCTCGACCCGGAAGCGCTGGACGGCGCGCTGCGCCTGCTGGTCGAACGCCACGTCGCGCTGCGCAGCGTCTTCCGGGAGCAGGACGGCGAACCGTTCCAGCAGGTGCTGGCGCCGCCCACCGGCCCGGTCCTCCAGCGGGTCACGGCCGACGGGGACTCACCGGACGCCGTCGCCGACCTGGTCGCCGCCGAGGGCGCGCACCGCTTCGACCTGGCCGAGGGCCCGCTGTTCCGGGCGCTGCTGCTGGAGCAGGCCGCCGACCGGCACGTCCTGGTGCTGTCGATGCACCACATCGTGATCGACACCCTGTCCACCGTGGTGATCACCCGGGAGCTGGGCGAGCTGTACCTGGCCGCCCGGGAGGGCCGACCCGCCCGGCTGCCGCTGCTCACCACCGCCCCGGCCGCCGAGGCCGCCCGGGAGCGGGCCCGGGTGGCCGCCGGCGAGTACGAGGAGAGCCTCGCCCACTGGCGCAAGGTGTTCGGCGGCGGCGACCTGCCGGTGCTGGCGCTGCCCACCGACCGGCCGCGCCCGGCCGTGCCGGACGGCCGGGGACGCGCCTTCGTCCACCACCTGCCCGCCGAACTCGCCGACGGCCTGCGCGAGTTGGCCAGGAGCCAGCGCTCGACCCTGTTCATGGTGCTGCTGACCGCCTTCGCCGGCGTCCTCCAGCGCTACGCGGGCCAGGACGAGATCGTGCTGGGCACCCCGGTGGCCAACCGGGCCGAGGGCACCGAGGACCTGGTCGGCTTCTTCGTCAACACCCTGGCGCTGCGCCTGGACCTGTCCGGAGAGCCGGACTTCGCCGAGGCGCTGGCCCGGGTCCGCTCCACCGCGCTGGACGCCTACGAGCACCAGGAGCTGCCCTTCGAGGTCCTGGTGCAGGAGCTGAACCCGCCGCGCGACACCAGCCGCAACCCGCTGTTCCAGGTGCTGGTCGAGTTCGAGAACCACGCCGTCTTCGAGCTGGACCTGCCCGGGGTGACGGCCCGCCCGCTGGACCACGTCGCGGACCGCTCCGCCTTCGACCTGACGCTCTTCCTGACCAGCCTGCCCGACGGCATCCGCTGCCACGTCGAGTACGCCGAGGCGCTGTTCGACCGGGCCACCGTCGACCGGCTGGTCGACGCGTTCCAGCGGCTGCTCGCCGCCGCGGTCGCCGACCCGCGGCGCCCGCTCGCCGAGCTCACCGCCGTACCCGCCGCCGAGGCCGACACCGCGCTGGAGTGCGGACCGGAGGCCATCCAGGACCCGCCGCACCCGCTGGCCACCATCGCCGCGACCGCGGCCGAGCGGCCCGGGCAGGCCGCGGTGGTCGCCGCCGACGGCACCGAGACGGACTACCGGACGCTGCTGGCCCGGGTCGAGGACCTGGCCCGCCGGCTGCTGGCCGCCGGCGTCCGCGAGGGCGACCGGGTGGGCGTGCTGCTGCCCCGCTCGGTGGACCAGGTGGCCGCCATGCTGGCCGTCCTGCGCCTCGGCGCCGTCCACCTGCCGATCGACCTGCTCCAGGGACCGGAGCGCTGCCGGCTGATCGTCGAGGACGCCGGACCCGCCGTCCTGGTCACCGCCTCGGACGAAGCCCCGGCGGCCCTCGGCCTGACCGTCCCCACGGTGCTCACCGGCGCCGCCCCGGCCGCCGCCGAGCCGGTCGAGCTGCCCCCGTTGCCCGTCCCCTCGCCGCGGGCGCCCGGGTACCTGCTGTACACCTCCGGATCCACCGGCCGCCCCAAGGGCGTGCTGATGCACTCCCTGGGCGTGGCCCACCTCGCGGCCTGGAACACCGCCGCCCACCCCGCCGCCCGTACCCTCCAGTACGCCTCCTGCGGATTCGACGTCAGCATCCAGGAGGTCCTGGCCACACTGGGCGCGGGCGGCACCCTGCTGCTGATCGACGAGGAGACCCGCTACGACGCCCGGGCGCTGGCCGCCGTGGTCCGGGCCACCCGGGCCGAACGGGTCTACCTGCCGTACACGCCGCTGGCCGCCCTGGTCGACGCCCTCGGCGAGGAGCCGGTGCCGCACCTGCGGGAGATGGTCTCGGGCGGCGAGCAGGTGCTGGTCACCCCCGGCCTGCGGACCTTCCTGCACCGCAACCCCGGGTGCCGGCTGATCAACGAGTACGGCCCGACCGAGACCCACGGCCTGACGGTCTGCGAGGTCGACCCGGACGGCCCCGAGCACGCGCCGGTCGGCCGTCCGGGCGTGGGCGTCCGGATCGTGCTGCTGGACGCCGCCGGACGCCGGGTGCCGCCGGGCGCGGTCGGCGAGATCCACGCGCTGGGCGTCCAGGTCGGCATCGGCTACCTCAACCGCGAGCAGGAGACCGCCGCCCGCTTCGTCGACACCCCCGACGGCCGCTGCTACCGCACCGGCGACCTCGGCCGGTGGCGGCCGGACGGCCTGCTGGAGTACCTCGGCCGGGCCGACCGCCAGGTCAAGATCCGCGGCTACCGGGTCGAGCCGGGCGAGATCGAGACGGTGCTGCGCGGCATCCCCGGGGTGGCCTCGGCGGTGGTGACGGCGCGCCGGACCGCGGCGGGCACGGCGCTCGCCGGGTACGTCGGCTGCCCGGCCGCCGAACTGCCCCGGATCGCCGACCGGCTGGCCGACCTGCTGCCCGACTACCTGGTGCCCTCCCTCTGGGCCACCGTCGACACCCTGCCGTTCACCACGAACGGCAAGCTGGACACCGCCGCCCTGCCCGAGCCCCGGCCGCTCGGCGCCGACCGGCCGCAGGCCGCGCCGGCCACCGACCTGGAGCGCACCGTGCAACGGCTCTGGGAGGAGGAACTCGGCCGCCCGGCCGGGGTGGAGACCTCCTTCTTCGACCTGGGCGGGCACTCGCTGGCCGCCACCCGGCTGCTGAACCGGGTCCGCGAGGCGACCGGGCTGCGCATCGGCGTGCTGGACTTCTTCCGCCGCCCGACCATCCGCGCGATGGCCGCCCACCGGCCCGCCGCCGAGCAGGCCCCGGCCTACGAGGAGGGCACCCTGTGAGCACGGCCGAGAAGGAGTGGGCCCGGCTCCTCGAACTGCTCGACGAGCGCGAGATCGTGCTGCGCACCACCGGCGAGCGGCTCGGCTACCTGGCCCCCGCGGGGGCGATGGACGAGGAGGTCACCGGCCTGGTCCGGGCCCACCGCGAGCGGCTGCTGTCCACCCTGACCGGTGCCGGGGCCGCCCTGGCCGCCGCGCCGGCCGGGGTGGCGCAGCACCGGATGCACGGCGCCCACGCCGCGTCGGCCGACCCGGCGGTGTGGAACATCACCGAGCGGATCACCCTGCGCGGACCGCTGGAGCCCGGGCGGCTGGCGGACGCCCTGACGGCGCTGACCGAGCGCCACGAGAGCCTGCGGACCCGGTTCGCGGACACCGCGCTCGGGGTGCTCCAGCAGGTGCTGCCGAACACCCCCGTCGAGCTCCCGGTCGAGGACCTGCGGGCGCTCGACCCCGCCGGGCGGGCGGCGGCCCTGGCCGCCGCCACCGACGCCGAGATCCGCCGCCCCTTCGACCTCGCCGCGCCGCCGCTGCTGCGCGCCCGGCTGCTGCGGTCGGCGGAGCGGGAATGGGTGCTGCTGCTGACCATCCACCACATCGCGGTCGACGGCTGGTCCCTGGCCACCGTGCTGGACGACCTGGGCGCGCTCTACCGCACCGGCGGGCCGCTGCCCGACGATCCCGGCCGGATGACCGACCACGCCTGCTGGGAGCGGACGGTGGTCACCCGGGCCACCGTCGAGGCGTGCGCCGACCACTGGGCCGAGGTCCTCGGCGGCGCCCCGCTCTCGGTGGACCTGCCCACCGACCGGCCCCGCCCCGAGCGGCGCTCCGGGCGCGGTGAGACCCTCGGGTTCCGCGTCCCGGCGGCCGTCGCCGAGGCGGTCGGCCGGTACGCCGCCGCGCACTCCACCACCGCCTCCGCCGTCCTGCTGGCCGCGCTCGCCCGGCTGCTCGGCTCGCTCAGCGGGGCGCCGCGGGTGCTGATCCTGCTCTCCAACGCCAACCGCACCCGGCCGGCCGACGAGAAGGTGGTCGGACTGCTCACCAACGGCCTGCCGATCCTGGTGCCGACCGGGGGCGAAGGCGGGTTCGGGGCGCTGGTGGACACCGCCGCCGAGACGATCGCCTCCGCCCTCGACCACGGGGTGACGCCGTTCCGGATGCTGGTCGAGCCGCTGCGAACGCGCGGCGTCGTCCTGCCCGCCTCGTACCCGCAGGTCATGCTCGCCGTCCAGAGCACCCCG
This sequence comes from Kitasatospora sp. NPDC034533, assembly GCF_055575155.1. Lineage (NCBI taxonomy): Bacteria > Bacillati > Actinomycetota > Actinomycetes > Kitasatosporales > Streptomycetaceae > Kitasatospora > Kitasatospora sp. NPDC034533. The sequence continues at coordinate 28,594 of NZ_JBVITE010000028.1, read as the reverse complement.
CCCATCGCCCTCGACCTGCCCGGCCTGACCGCCGAGATCGAGGACCTCCCGGGCCCCTCCACCCGCGCCGACTGCTCGTTCGGCCTCACCCCGGACGGGGACGGCTACGCGGGCCAGGTCGAGTACGACGCCGACCTGTTCGACCCCGGCACGATCCGGGGCTGGCTGGACTCCCTGGTGGCGGACCTGGCGGCACAGTTGGAGGTGCCGCTGCCCTGACACCCGTGGGGCCCGGCGGTCGGCACCCCGACCGCCGGGCCCCGCCCGCGTCCGCGGTGGCGAGGGGGCGTGGGAGGACGGGGGTGTGCCGCTCACCGTCTCCCGCGCCGCCCGCGGCCCGTCGCGGTCACACGGGCGGGATCGGGCCGAGGTAGGTGCCGCCGGAGGCGTCGATCGCCTGACCGGTCACCCAGCGGCCCCGCGGCCCCGCCAGGAAGCCCACGACGTCCGCGACGTCCTCCGGCAGGCCGACCCGGCCCAGGGCGGTGATCGACTCCACCCAGGCCGTGGTCTCCGGGCCGCCGATCCACGGGGACGTCATGTCGGTGACGATCACCCCGGGGTTGACGGTGTTGACGGTGATCCCGCGCCGGCCGAACTCGTTGGCGAGCGGGGCGGCGAGGGCCGTCAGCGCCGTCTTGCTGACGGCGTAGCCGATCTGGACGGGCGCGCCGATCCGGGCGGCCGTCGAGGCCACGTTCACGATCCGCCCGCCGTCCCGCAGCAGCGGCAGGGCGCGCTGGATCAGGAAGAGCGGGGTGCGCACGTTGATCGCCATCACCCGGTCGAACTCCTCCTCGGTGATCTGCCCGATCGAGGCCATCAGGTGGATGCCCGCGTTGTTGACCAGGACGTCCAGGCCGTCCTCGCCGTGCTCCGCGAGCCCGGCCGTGAGGCCCTCGACCAGCCGGTCCAGCGCGCCGTCCTCGCCGAACCGGGCCCGCACCGCGAACGCCCGGCCGCCGGACTCGGCGATGCGGTCCACGGTCTGCGCGGCGGCCTCCTCGTTGCCGCCGTAGTGCACGGCGACCAGCGCCCCGTCGGCGGCGAGCCGCTGCGCGACCGCCCGCCCGATCCCGCGCGAGCCGCCCGTCACCAGTGCCGTCCTGCCGTCCAGTTCACCCATGGCGGAGCACTCCCCTTCTGTCGCCCCGGCCGGTTCCGGGGCGGTTCCAGGCCGTCGCGACCCGGTGCCGGACGGGCCCTCAGTCATGTACATGCCCGCGCTGGGCGACCTCGGACCGCGCGGACGGCCGGTTGGCCTGTATACGACCTCCTGGCCCGAACAGCGGCACGACGGCGGCTCTCCAGCCCCCGTGGCCCCAGCAGGCGCCCGCCGGTGGGCTACGAACCGGTGGGGGCGCCGCCGTCGAGGGCCCGGAGCGCGTCGCCGAAGCGCCATGCCGCGATGTCGCGGTAGTGGATCGGCCCGGGGCCCCGGCCGATGTTGCTGCCGACCAGGTGGAGGCGTTCGGTCCGCCAGAGGCCGCCCGTGAACCCGGTGAGCCCGGCCGCGGCCAGCGGGACGCTGACGGAGTCGTCGCGGCGGGAGCGCGCCAGCGTCAGGTGCGGGCGCAGCGGCCGCTCCCTGAACTCGATTCCGCAGGAGCGGACCAGGCGCCGGACGTCGGCGGCGAGCCGGTGCAGTTGCTCCAGGTCCCCGTCGATCCCGGTCCACAGCAGTCGCTGGTCGAAGTGGCCGCCGCCCCGCAGGGCCAGGTGCAGGGCGGGGTGCGACCCGGCCCGGTCGGCCAGCGCCTCGCGCAGCGGGGGCACCGCCGTGGACGGCTGTTCGCCGAGGAAGGCCAGGGTGATGTGCCAGTCCTCGATCCGGTTCCACCGCAGCCGCGGGTACCTGGCGTAGGCGGGCTCCAGGGCCCGGGCCAGTTCGTCCTTGGCCTCGTCGGGCGGAGCCAGGGCCACGAAGATCCGCCGGGTCGGGGGTTCGGTGTGATCGTCCACGAGGGGAGGCTAGCCGAGGGCGGGCCTCGGGGTGCCCGGCCCGGTGCCCACCGGTGGCAGCGCCCGTGTGCGGCCACCCCGCCGAGCAGCTCACCGGGCCCGTGCGGTACGGCTCATGACGATCCGTGGACGGATCTGGCGCCTTCCTTCACCGTTCCGCTACGGTCTGGACCAATCAGCGGCCGATCTTCCTCCGGTGCCGCTCCGCCGCGCTCCGAAAGCCCCTTGGGAGTCGTCATCAGCGCCCAGCCCGCCTCCGTCCCGCTCACGCTCCCCGCGCTCCTGGACCACCGGGCGGCGCTCCATCCCGACCGCACCGCCCTGCTCGTACCGGGCGGCGGGAGCCTCACCTACGGCCGGTGGCGCGAGCGCGCGGTGCGGGCCGCGCACGGGCTGGCCCGGGCGGGGGTCCGGCCGGGGGACACGGTGGCGCTGCTGTTCACCAACCGGGAGTGGGACGAGTACGCGGTGGCGTTCCTGGCGGCCCACTACGCGGGCGCGGCCGGGCTGGTGATCCGCGAGGACCTGGGCCCGGCCGACGTGGCGCGGCTCGTCGAGGTGGCCGGAGCGAGCCTGGCGATCGCCGGGAGCGGCCCGCGCACCGAGCTGCCCGGCTACCGGCTGGAGCGGCTGGAGGAGTCGGACGAGCCTGGCGGCCGGGGCGGCGAGGAGCCGCCGCACCGGGTCGGCCCCGGGGACCCGGCCCAGGTCATCGGGACCTCCGGGACGACCGGCACCCCGAAGGGCGTCCGGGCCGCGCACGCGAGCCTGACCGCCGGACTGGTCCTCGACCCCCGCCCCCGCCCGTACGCGCACTCCCGGCACGCGGTGCACGCCTTCCCGATCGGGACCAACGCCGCCCAGGCGGTCCTGGTGAACGCCCTGACCGCGCAGCCCACGACGGTCTGCCTGCCGCGCTTCGACGCGGAGGAGTTCGGGCGGGTGGTCGAGGAGTTCGGCGCGGGCACGGTCTTCCTGGTGCCGTCGATGGCGGTGGAGCTGCTGAACTCCGGGATCGCCGAACGCCGGGACCTCGGCAGCGTCCTGCTGGTCGGCTCGACCGCCGCCGCGCTCCCGCCGGCCGTCGCCGCCGGGCTGTCCGCCGCGCTGCCGAAGGCGACGGTCGTCAACACCTACACCTCGGCCGAGGCGTCCCCCGCCCAGATATCCGCGATCGTGGACCCGGGCCGCCCGGGATCGGTGGGCCGCCCGACCGACCCGGCGGACCTGCGGATCCTGGACGACGCCGGGGAGCCGGTGGAGCCCGGCGCGACCGGTGAGATCTGGCTGCGCCAGCCCGGCCCGCCGCGCGAGTACGTCGGCGCGGCCTCCGGCTCCGTCTTCCGCGACGGCTGGGTGCGCATGGGCGACCTGGGCCGGCTGGACGGGGACGGCTACCTCCACCTGGTCGACCGGGAGAGCGACATCGTCAAGTCCGGTGCGCTGAAGGTCTCGACGCTGCGGATCGAGGCGGTGCTGCACGAGCACCCGCAGGTCGCCGACGCGGCCGCGCTCGGCCTGCCGCACCCGGTGATGGGCCAGGTGCCGGTGGCCGCGGTGGTTCCGCTGCCGGGCGGGATCGACCTCGACGGCCTGCGGCTGTTCCTGAGCGAGCGGCTGGCCCGGCCCGAACTGCCGGTCCGCGTCCTGGTGGTGGACTCCCTGCCGCGCAACCCCAGCGGCAAGGTGGTCAAGCACCGGCTCCGGACCGCGTTCGACGAGCCCGCCCCGGCGGTCGGGCGGGCCCCGGAGACGGAGCGCGAACTCGCCCTGGCCGGCCTGTGGAAGACCGTGCTGGGGCGGCCGGTCCGCGCGGTGGAGGACGAGTTCTTCGCACTCGGCGGGGACTCGTTCCGCGCCGTCCAGCTGGCCGCCGCGATCTCCGCCGAGTTCGGCGTGGCGGCGCGCACCGCGCTGGTCTTCGAGCGCCCCTCGCTCCGCGCCCAGGCGGCCTGGCTGGAGCGGGCCGGGAACTCCCCGGCCGGGCCCGCGGACCGGCCCGGCGCCGAGGTGTCGGACTTCCTCCGCTCCCTGCGCGCCCAGCCGCACGACCTGCCGCTCACCTCGCAGCAGGAGAACTTCCTGCGCTGGATGGCCGAGGCGCCGGGCCGCAACGTCGGCTCGGTGGCCGTGATGTTCCGGGTGACCGAGGACCTGCGGACGGACGTGCTGGCCGACGCCCTGCACGAGGCGATCCGCCGCCACCCCGCGCTGCGGACCGGGTTCGTCCCGGTGCCCGACGCCGAACCCGGGGTGCTGCGGGCCGTCCTGCACGACGAGCCGCGCGCGGACGTGGTGCTGGTGCGGGCGCCCGGCGACAGCGACGAGGAGGTGTCGGCCCGGCTGGTCGCCGTCCGCGACCGGCCGACGGACCTCGCGTCGGACCCGATGACCAGGCTGGCCGTGGTGAGCCGGGGGCCCGGGGACCACGTCGTCCTGCTGGCCGTCCACCACCTCGTCAGCGACGGCTGGTCGCTCGGCCTGCTGCTGCGCGACCTGGGGGTGCTGTACTCGGCGCTGGGCAACGGCCGCCGGGGGCCGGCGGCCCGGCCCGGACCGGAGTACCGGGAGCTGGTGGAGTGGTCGAACGCCCACTGGCCGGCGTCCCGGACGCACTTCGCGGCGGCGCTCGCGGACGCGCCCGAGGCGATCGACCCCTTCCCCGGGCGCCGCCACACCGAGGTGGTGCTGAGCGCCGCCCACGCCTTCACGGTGCCCGCGCGGGGGGCGGACGCGCTGCGGGCCAGGGCGGCGGAGCTGGGGGCGACCCCGTTCCTCGCGGTGGCGGCGCTCTGGAGCGGCCTGCTGGCCGCCCGCAGCGGCCGGGAGGACCTCGTCCTGATGACGCCGGTGCCCGGCCGGACCCGGCCGGAGGCGGAACGGGCCGTCGGCTGCTTCGTCCAGTCGCTGCTGGTGCGGGTGGACGCCTCGGGCGCGCCCGGCTTCGCCGAACTGCTCGACCGCGTCCGCTCCGCCGCCACCGCCGCGCTCGACCACCAGCTGTACCCGTTCGCGGAGTTCAGCCCGCGGGTGCCGTTCGCGGCCTGGCTGAGGTACGAGAGCTGGAGCGCGCCGGCCCAGCTGCCGGGGGTGGCCTGCGCCGCCTGGGAGCTGCCGCGCAACGCCACCGTGCCGTACCCGCTGCCCGGCGGCGACCGGCACGTCCCGGAGCTCGCGGTCACCGAGCAGCCGGACGGCGAACTGCGCTGCTGGCTGCGGTACAACGAGCACGCCTTCGACGCGGGGACGATGGCGGCGCTGGCCGAGGACCTCACCGCCGCGCTGGCGGCGGCCGTCGGCGGCTGACGCGGACGCGCCGGGGCCCGGCCACCGCGTGCCGCGGAGCCGGGCCCCACCCCTTCGGCCGGTCAGCCGGTCAGCCGACCAGCCGCCTCCTCCTCGCTGAGCGCGTCGATCTCGGCGATCAGCAGCGCCTCGATCCGCGCCGCGAGGGCCGCCGGCGTGCTGCTCTCGAACACGTCGCGGATCGGGATGTCCAGGCCCAGGCCGGACCTGATCCGCGCGGCGACCCGGGTGACCAGCAGGGAGTCCCCGCCCAGCGCCAGGAAGTCGTCGAACACCCCGACCCGCGGCACCCCGAGGACCTCCTGCCACAGCTCGGTGACCAGCTGTTCGGCGTCGCCGCGCGGCGCGACGTAGCCCTCCCCGGCGGCCGTCCCCGGGTCCGGCAGGGCCGCGGGGTCGAGCTTGCCGTTCGCGGTCAGCGGCAGCCGGGCCAGGGTGAGCACGGCGTCCGGGACCATGTACGAGGGCAGCCGCAGGGCCAGGTGCTCGCGCAGCTCGGCCGGGCCGGGCTCGGCCCCCGGGCTCGGGACGGCGTACGCCACCAGCCGCCGGCCGTCGCGGACCAGCACCGCGGCCTGCGCCACGGCCGGGTGCGCGGTCAGCGCCGACTCGATCTCCGCGGGCTCGATCCGGTAGCCGCGCAGCTTCACCTGCGCGTCCGCGCGCCCCAGGAACTCCAGCCGGCCGTCCGCCCGCCACCGCGCCCGGTCGCCGGTGCGGTACATCACGCCGCCCGCGAACGGGTCGGGCAGGAAGGCGGTCGCCGTCAGGTCGGGCCGGCCCAGGTAGCCCCGGGCCAGGCCGCTGCCGCCGATGTACAGCTCGCCCTCGGCTCCCCGGGGCAGCAGCCCGCCGCGCTCGTCCAGCACGTGGAGCCTGACCCCGGGCAACGGCCGGCCCAGCGGGGGCCGGCCGTCGGCGTCCGCCTCCGTCAGCTCGGCCGCGGTGACGATCACGGTGGCCTCGGTGGGCCCGTAGGTGTTGACCAGCCGGACGGCGTCCCCGTGCCGTCGGCGCCAGCGGGCGACGGTGTCGGCGTGGGCCTCGGAGCCGCCGATGATCACCAGCCGCAGCGCCTGCGGCCAGCGGGTCTGCTCGCCGAGGCCGACGAGCTCCTCCCAGTAGGCCGTCGGAAGGTCCAGCACGGTGACGGAGCGTCCGGACGGGCCGTCCAGCAGGTCGGGCAGGGTCCGCCCGCCTCCGGGCAGCAGCACGACGCACGCCCCGGCCGCCAGCGCCGGCCAGAGTTCCTCCACGTGGGTGTCGAAGCCGAGGGAGGCGAACTGGACGATCCGGTCGGCCGGGCCCAGCGCGTAGCCGTCCGGGCCCGTCATCCAGTCGACCCGCGCCGCCACCGCCGCGTGGTCGACCGCGACGGCCTTCGGCGTCCCGGTGGATCCGGAGGTGTAGAGGACGTAGGCCAGGCCCTGCGGGTCCACCGGGGCCGGCTCGGCGGGGGTCCCCGGGTCCGGCAGGTCCGTCCCGGTGAGGGTGAGCACGGCGCCGGCCTCGCGGACCATCAGGGCCCGGCGGTCCTCGGGGTGGGCCGGGTCGAGCGGCAGGTAGGCGGCACCGGCCTTCCAGACCGCCGTCAGGGCGACGACCAGGTCGACGGAGGGCGCCATCGACACCGCGACCACCCGGCCGGCCACCGGGCCGAGCCGGCGCGCCAGTTCGGTGGAGCGCCGGTCGAGTTCGGCGTAGGACAGCGTCCGGCCGTCGCACTCCAGCGCCGGCGCGTCCGGCCGTGCGGCGGCCTGCTCGGCGAACCGCTCCGGCACCGTGCGCACCGCGGCCGCGGCGGCCGGCCCCGAGCCCAGCGCGAGCAGCGCCGCGCGCTCCCGCGCCCCGACGAACCAGTCGCCGTGCAGCGGGAGTTCCGGGTCCTCGGCGATCCGCGCGTACAGCTCGCGGCACCGGCCGCCGAGCGCCTCGACCGTCTCCCGGTCGAACAGCTCGCGGTCGTAGCAGAAGGAGAGCGTGACCCCGCCGTCGGCGGTGCGCCAACTGTCCAGCAGCAGATCGGTCTTGGCCTGCTCGAAGCCGGAGTCCATGCTGGTCGTGCGGACGCCCTCGGGCAGTGCGGGCCCGCCGGAGCCGTCCGTCACCTCGTTCTGGCTCTGGTGCACGAAGACGGCCTGGTAGAGCGGCCCGGCTCCGGTGTCCGCGGGCAGTCCCAGGTGGGCGGCGAGCCGCTCGGCCGGGGCGTCGGGGCGGCTCAGCGCGGCGAGCACGGCGGACCTGGTCCGCTTCAGCACGCCGCGGAAGTCCGGGTCCCCGGTCAGGTCCGACCTGATCACCGCGGTGCGGTTGAAGTAGCCGAGCAGCGCCTCGTGCGCCTTCTCGGTCCGGCCCGCCAGCGGGGTGCCGACCACGAAGTCCCGGCAGCCGGTCCAGCGCGCGAGCACGCACTGGTAGCCGGCGAGCAGCACCATGAACGGGGTGCACCGCTCCTGCCGGGCCAGCCGGTCGAGGTCGGCGGTCAGCTCGGGACCGAGGTCCACGGTGACGAACCCGGCGGGCCGGGTGGGGGCCGAGGGCCTCGGCCGGTCGAAGGGCAGCCGCAGCGCCCCGGTGCCGGCCAGCCGCGCCGCCCAGAACCGGAACGCCTCCTCGCCCGACGCCCCGCCGGTCCTGGCCTGTTCGGCGCGGGCGAAGTCCCCGTACTGGAGCTGGAGTTCCGGGAGGTCGGCGGGCGCCTCGCCGATCGCCTCGCGGTAGAGGGCGAGCAGCTCGCGCCACATGGTGCGGAAGGACCAGCCGTCGGCGACGATGTGGTGGACCACGACGCTGACCGCGTGCTCCCGCTCCCCCGCGCTGATCAGGGTCGCCCGCAGGGGCGGCGCGGCGGCGAGGTCGAACGGCGCGTTGACGTACGGGCGGCAGGCGTCCGTGAAGTCCGCCTCGGTGGCGCCCTCGGGCAGCCGGAGCGTGACCAGGTCGATCTCGGCCGGGGGCTCGACCAGCTGGACGGGCTCCGCCGCGTCGGGGCCCTCGACCACGAAGCGGGTGCGGAGGATCTCGTGCCGCGCCGCCAGCCGGCTCAGGGCGGTGCGCAGGGCCCGAGGATCGATCGGCCCGCTCCAGCGCCGGTTGAGGTACATGTTGAACCCGGCGTCCTGCGGGTGGAGTTGCTGGAGGAACCAGAGCCGGCGCTGCTCGGCGGTCAGTGGGTGGGTGGCGGTGGTCACCGGACGGTCACCTCGGTCTCGGAGCGGTGCGGGAGTTCGGAGCGGTACGGCGGGGCCGCCTCGGCGGCCACCGCGGTCTCGACGGCGGCGACGGCGGCGGCCCGGTCCTGGAGGGTCTTCAGGCCGACCAGGTCGTCGGGCTCGGCGTCGGGCACGTCGCGGTCGAAGTGGCGCAGCACCGGGACGGCCAGGCAGACCAGCGCGAGGGCGGCCATGGCGAGGCCGAACAGCAGGTAGAGCAGGCCGATGCCGCGGCCGTCGCCGGTGCCGATGAGCCGCCCGACGGTGGAGGCGAGGGCGCCGTCACGGTCCATCAGCGGCTGGAGCAGCCCGGGGCCGAACGGGGCGACCACGGCGAACCCGACCGGCAGGGTCGACCAGGCCACCATGGTGTTGACGGCGATCACCCGGCCGTGGAAGCGCAGCGGCACCTTGGTCTGCACGATGGTCGCGTAGGAGCCGTTGAGCAGCGAGAGCGCGAAGGTCATGCCGAAGGCGCCGAGGGCGACCGTCCAGGTCGACGGCCGCAGCCCGGTGAGCAGGCAGGCCGCGGCGACCGCGAGGGTGGCGAGCAGCACCCCGCGCAGCTTCCGCCGGCGCGGTCCACCCCAGGCGACCAGGGTGATCCCGCCGAGCACCGCGCCGAGGCCGGCCGCCGTGGACACCCAGCCGGCCGCGGCGAGCGGGGCGAAGGAGAGCACGAGCGGGGTGGTGAGCAGGAACAGCGGGGAGAGGAAGACGTTCAGGACGGCGAAGTACAGCAGCATCGCCCGGAAGTGCCTGCTGCCGAGGGCCCGTCGGAATCCCTCCCGGATCTCGGCGGGGATGCTCTCCCGCCGGGTGGCGCCCATCACGTCCGGGAACCGTACGGCCAGGGTGACGCCGACGGCGACGGCGTAGCCGGCCACGTCGACGGCGAGGATGCCGCCGAGCCCGATCGCGGCGAGCAGGCCCACGGCGAACAGCGGGACGAGGAACTGGGCGAGGCCGAAGGCCATCTGGACCACGCCGTTGGCGCGGCCGAGGTAGCGCTTGGGGACGAGCTGCGGCACGGCCGCGTTCCAGGCGAGCCGCTGGAAGCAGAGGGCGGCGGACAGCACGGCGACGAGCGCGTAGGCGTGCCAGACCTCCAGCCCGCCGGTGGCGTACAGGACGAGCAGCAGCGCCTGGGTGGCGCCGGCGGCGAGGTCGCCGAGGAGCATGGTGCGGCGCCGGTCCCCCCGGTCGACGACGGCGCCGGCGAGCGGGGCGGCGAGGATGCCGGGCACCAGGCCGCAGGCGGCGAGCAGCCCGAACTGGGCCAGGGAGCCGGTGCGCAGGTAGATCCAGACGGGGAGGGCGAACTCGGTGAGCGCCGATCCGATCATCGACACCTGCTGCCCGGAGGCGACGGTGAGGAAGCGGCGCATGGTCGGGCGGACGGGTGCGTCCGCGTCCTTTGGCGCCGGCCGGTCGGCGTCCCGGGAGAGCCCGGCCAGCCACCAGGTCGCGCCGTCGGTGCGGCGGTGGCGTTCCTCCTCCCCTGCGGCGATGGACCGGTGGACGCCGGTGACGATGTCCGCGAGTTCGGCGGCCCGGTACTTGAGGTAGAAGTGGCCGGCCTCGTCGAGGACCACGACGGCCGTGGTGCCGGAGATCCGGTGCCACTCGCGGAAGCGCTCCTGGTAGAACTCGGTGGCCGGGTCCCGCTCGCCGCAGACGGCGATCACAGGCGCCTCGATCCGGCCGCCCTCCGTCGCGAACATCCGGGTGAAGTACCGTTCGACGTCCTTGGTGCCGGTGCGGCGGTTGCGGACGATCAGCCGCAGCTGCTCCGGGTCCAGGTCGTCGGTGTCCAGCCCGGCGGCGGCCAGGCCGTTGATCATGTCCTGGTCGCTGCGCATCCGGTCGAGGAGCCGGGCCCACCGTTCCCCCACGGCCGCGCCGCGCCCCTTGGGGCGGGCGAAGGGGAAGATGCCGCCGAGGTGGACGGCGTCGATCTCCCGCCCGGCGGCCTCGACCCGGCGGGCGATCTCGACGGCGAGGCGCACGCCGACGCCGCAGTGCCCGTACAGCACGATCCGGCCCTCGACGCTCTCGACGATCTCGCGGGCGCAGCGGTCGGCGACCTCCTCGACGTCCATCGGCTCCTCGCCGAGTTCGTGGCCGGGCACGGCGATGGAGTGCAGCGCCCAGTCCTCGGGCAGGGCGTCGGCGAGCGGTTTGTAGATCAGCGCGCTGCCGCCGCCGTAGGGCGCGCAGACCACGCTCGCGCGGGTGCGGCGGCGTTCGGGGGTGAGCCGGTGCAGCAGTCCCCGCGGCCCCCGGTCGGCGCCCGGGTCGGCGACGAGCCCGGCGAGGCCGCGGACGGTCGGGAAGCGGAAGAGGTCCATCACGCCGACCGGGGTGGGCAGGTCGGGGAAGGCGCGGCGCAGCCGGGCGACGACCTGGGTGGCGAGCAGCGAGTGCCCGCCGATCTCGAAGAAGTCGTCGAGGGCGCCGACCCGGGCGACGTCGAGCACCTCGGCCCAGATCGCGGCGATCAGGGTCTCGGTCCCGCCCTCGGGTTCGACGTGCCCGGCGGCCGGGGCGGCGTCCTCGGGCTCCGGCAGCGCCTTGCGGTCGATCTTGCCGTGGGCCAGCAGCGGCAGCCGGTCCAGGACGACGAACCGGGCGGGGACCATGTAGTCCGGCAGGACGGCGCCGAGTTCCGTCCGCAGTTCGGCCGCGGCCGGGAGGGTCGCGCCGTGCGCGCGTTCCAGGTAGGCGACGAGGTTCTGTCGGAGGCCCTCGCCCCGGACGGTGACGAAGGCCTGGGTGACGCCGGGCAGCGCGGTGAGCGCGGCCTCGATCTCACCGGGCTCGACCCGGTAGCCGCGGACCTTGATCTGGTCGTCGGCGCGTCCCAGGTACTCCAGGACGCCGTCCGTCCGCCAGCGGGCCAGGTCGCCGGTGCGGTACATCCGGCCGCCGGCGAACGGGTCCTCGACGAAGCGTTCGGCGGTCAGGTCGGGGCGGCCCAGGTAGCCGCGGGCCAGCCGCTGTCCGCCGAGGTGGAGCTCACCGGTCACGCCGGGCGGCACCGGCTGGCGTGCGCCGTCGAGGACGTAGCAGCGCGCGCCGGCGAGGGGGGTGCCGATCGGGGTGTTCCCCGGTGCGTGGTCCCCGGGGAGGACCTCGTGGACGGTGACGCCGACGGTGGCTTCGGTCGGGCCGTAGTGGTTGAACACCGCGCAGCCGCCCCGGCCGGCCAGGTCGGCGGCCCAGGCCTGGGCGGAGGCCTCCCCGCCGAGCACCAGGGCCCGGCGCGGCAGCAGCCGCTCGATCGGGGCGTCGGCGGACAGCGCGGCCAGGTGGGAGGGCGTCATCTTGAGGTAGTCGAGGGCCGAGGCCTCGATGTGTTCGGCGAGTTCGGCGCCGGCGATGCGGCGCGGCAGCAGGTGCACCCGCCCGCCGGTGGTGAGCGCCAGGTACAGCATCGTGATGCTGAAGTCGAAGGAGAGGGACTGGAGCAGGCCGTAGCGGGCGCCGGGCTCGATCCGCAGCCGTTCCCGCACGCCGGCCAGGTAGTTGAGGATCTCCCGGTGCTGGACGGCGACGCCCTTGGGCTGCCCGGTGGAGCCGGAGGTGTAGATGACGTAGGCGAGGTCGTCGGGGCCGGAGGCCTCCGGGAGCGGCGCTCCGTCGGGCCGGAGGTCGATCCGGTCCACCAGCAGTTCCGTGCCCCGGTACCCGGGGATGCGGTCGCGCAGGTCCGAGTCCGTGACCAGGACGCGCACGTCGGCGTCGGCCACCAGGTGGGACAGCCGCGCGGGCGGCTGCTCCGGGTCCAGCGGCAGGTAGCAGCCGCCGGCCTTCAGCACCGCGACCAGGGCGACGGCCAGCTCCGGGGACTGCTCCAGGCACACCGCGACCCGGTCGTCCCGGCCGACGCCGAGCTCCCGCAGGCGGCGGGCCAGTGCGGCGGCCCTGGCGTCGAGTTCGCGGTGGGTGACGGTGGCGTCCTCGAAGACCAGCGCGGGGCGGTCGCCCGCCCGCCGGGCCGCCGCCGAGAGCAGCGCGGTCAGCGTCCCGGCGTCGTCCTCGGGGAGCGCCGGGCCGGCCGCCCAGCGTTCGAGCACGTCGTGGCGCTCGGTGCCGGTCGTCACCGGCAGGGCCTCGACGCTCTGGTCCGGGTCGGCCGTCGCCGCCGTCATCAGGACCTCGAAGCGCTCCACGAGCCGCCGTACGGTGTCGGCGTCGAAGAGGTCGGTCCGGTAGGTGATCAGGCCGAACAGCCCGCCGTCCTTCTTCTCCCGCAGGTAGAACGCGAGGTCGGAGTGGCTGGTGGTGGCCGCGTGCCCGAATCCCTCGGCGGGGGCGCCGGGGGCGGTGGCGGCCGCGCGGTCGCCGTAGTTCTGGTAGGCGAAGGTCACCTGGAACACCGCCGAGCGGCTGACGTCGCGCTCGATGTCCAGGTCCGCGACCATCTGCTCGAAGGGCACCTCCTGGTGGGTGTAGGCGTTGAGCGTCGTCTCCCGCACCCGGCCGACCAGTTGTCCGAAGGTGAGCCCGTCCGCGAGCCGGGCCCGGATCGGCAGCATGTTGACGAAGGCGCCGACCACCCCCTCCAGTTCCCGGTGCAGCCGGCCCGCCACGGCGGATCCGATCGCGAAGTCCCGCCGGCCGGTGTGCCGGCCGAGCAGCAGCTGGAGCCCGGCCATCAGCACCATGTACGTCGAGGCGCCGTGGGCGCGGGCGCACTCGGCGACAGCGCGGGCGAGTTCCGGGCTCCAGTGCAGTTCGACGGCCGCGCCGTCGAAGGTGAGCAGCGGCGGCCGGGGGCGGTCGGCGGGCAGCTCCAGGGCGGGGACGTCGGCGAGTTCGGTGCGCCAGTAGTCGCGGGAGGCGGCCAGCGCGCCGCTGTCCAGCCGGTCGCGCTGCCAGCGCGCGTAGTCCCCGAACTGCACGGGGACGGGGGGCAGTTGTGTCTGGGAGCCGTGGGCGTGCCGGTCGTACAGCACGTCCAGTTCCCGGTTGAGGATGTCGATCGACCAGCCGTCGCCGATGATGTGGTGCATGACGAGGGCGAGGACGTGGTCCTCGTCGGCCAGCCGGACGAGCAGGGCCCGCACCAGCGGTCCGGCCGCGAGGTCGAAGGGGTCGGCGACCAGTGCCCCGATCTCCCGCGCGGCTCTTCGCTCGGGGGCGGGATCGTCCGAGGCGTCGACGAACCGGGCGGCGAAGGGACCGGGTTCGGCGACCAGGACCTCGGCCCGGCCGTCCTCGGTGGCCGGGAAGGTCATCCGCAGCCCCTCGTGCCGGGCCACCAGGTCGGTCAGGGCGGCGTCCAGCGCCGGGCGGTCCAGCGGCCCGCGCAGCCGGCGGGCCGGGGCGAGGGTGTAGGCCGTCCCACCGGGCGTGAACTGGTCCATGAACCAGAGCCGTTCCTGACCGCTGGACAGGGGCGGGGCGGTGCCCTCCGGGCGGGGCTCTACCACCCGCACCGGGGCCGTGGCGCCGCGCAGGCGCTGGGCGAGGAGGGATCGTTTGGTGGCGGACCAGTCCGCGGGCAGGTCCTGGGTGTCGGTCATCGGCAGTCCGTTCGGGCGTGGAGCGGGGAGGACGCGGCGGGGCGGTCGACGGCGGTCAACGCGGCTCTCGGACGACGGCGGCCAGGGCGGCCGGGGTGGAGGCGTCGAAGAACAGGTCGAAGGCGAGCTCGACCCCGAAGGCGTCGCGGATCCGGGCGGTGATCTGGATGATCGTCAGGGAGTGTCCGCCGAGGTCGAAGAGGTCGTCCTCGGGGCCGATGCCGGAGATGCCCAGGACCTCCTCCCAGATCGCCAGGATGCCCGCGGTGAGCTCGTCGGTCTCCGCGCCGGCGGGCTGCTCGGCGATGGCCTGCTCACCGGTGCCCTCCGCGGCGATGGCCTGCTTGGCGATGGCCTGCTCGGCGGACGGGCGCGGCGGGGCGGGCAGCGCGCGGCGGTCGAGCTTGCCGCTGGGGGTGAGCGGCAGCCGGTCGAGGGCCACGAACTGCCGGGGCACCATGACGGCGGGCAGGGTGCGCCGCAGGTGGTCCCGCAGGTCGGCGTCCGACAGCGGCGCGCTGCCGGGTGCGGGCACCCGGTAGCCGACCAGCGCGGAGGACCCGTCGGCCTGTTCGAACACCGTGACGGCCGCGGCGGCCACGGCCGGGTGTTCGAGCAGCGCGGCCTCGATCTCGCCGAGCTCGATCCGGTGGCCGCGGATCTTGACCTGCTCGTCGATCCGGCCGTGGAACTCCAGTTCGCCGTCCGGCGTCCAGGCCGCGAGGTCGCCGGTGCGGTACATCCGGCCACCGGCGAACGGGTCTTCGACGAAACGTTCCGCCGTCAGTTCGGGCCGGCCCCGGTAGCCCTCGGCGAGGCCGTCGCCGCCCAGGTGGAGTTCACCGGGGACACCGACCGGCAGCGGCCGGCCGTTCGCGTCCAGGACGTACGCCCTGGTGTTGGCGACCGGCCTGCCGATCACCACGGCGTCCGCTCCGGCGGGGACGTCGGCCCAGGTGGCGTAGATCGTCGCCTCGGTCGGGCCGTACCCGTTGACCAGCCGGTCGAGGGAGCCCCTGAGCTCGCGGGCCAGCGGGAGCGGCAGCGCCTCCCCGCCCACGATCCCGGTCAGCCCGGCCAGCAGCGGCCCGGCGCCGAGCAGCACGCGCCAGCCCGAGGGGGTCGCCTGGAGGTGGGTGACGCCCTCGCGGCGGATCAGCCCGACCGTGCCCGGCGCGTCCAGGGCCGCGCCCTCCGGCGCGAGGACCAGTCGGCCGCCGGTGGTCAGCGGCAGCAGGATCTCCACCCCGGATATGTCGAAGGAGAGCGAGGTCAGGCCGAGCCAGACGTCCCGCGGCCCCGAGTCCAGCAGCGCCGCGAACGAGGTCAGCAGGTTCACCAGGGCCCGGTGCCCGATCTCCACCCCCTTGGGCCGCCCGGTCGAGCCGGAGGTGTACAGCACGTAGGCGAGGCCCCCGGGCGTGGCCGGCGCCGCCTCGGCGGGCACCGGCTGCCCGCCGCCTTCCCCGAGCCGGAGTACGGCCGGGGCCGCCGCCACCACGCCGGGCGCGGGCTCCCGGTCGGCGACCAGCAGGGCCGCGCCCGAGTCGGCGAGGAGGAAGGCGAGCCGGTCGGCGGGGTGGGCCGGGTCGAGCGGCAGGTAGGCAGCCCCGGCGGCGTGCACCGCGAGCAGGACGGCGGGCAGGTCGGCGGAGCGCTCCAGGTGCAGGGCGACGACGTCACCCGGGCGGACCCCGGCCCCGCGCAGGACGGCGGCCAGTTCGTCGACGCGCTCCACGAGCGCCCGGTAGGTCAGCCGCTCGGCGCCCGCGCTGACGGCGGGGGCGTCCGGCGTCTCGGCGGCCCGCTCCCGGACGAGGTCCAGCGCGGTGCTCCGGTGCGGGTGGGCGCGCGCGGTGTCGTTCCACCCCTCAGTCACCAGCCGCCGCTCGGCCTCGCCCAGCAGCGCCAGGGCGCCCAGCGGGGCGCCGGGCTCGGCCGTCGCGGCCTCCAGCAGGGCCGCGTAGTGCCCGGCGACGCGCTCCGCGGCCTCCGGCGCCAGGACCGCCGGGGCGTACTGGAGCGAGAACGCGATCCCGTCGGCGGTGTCGACCGCCTGGAGGTGGAGCGTGTTGCGGGCGGCGCCGTTGAACGCCGCCCGGTCCACCCGGACGGCGCTTCCCGGGAACACCGGCTCCACGGCCCGGCCGCGCCGGTAGCCGAAGGACACCGGCGCCAGCCCGGCCCGCGGGGTGAGACCGCCGACCGCCGCGCCGAAGGGCACCGAGCGGAACGGGTAGCCGCCGCGGGCCTCGGCGCGCACCGCCCGGGCGTACGCGGCGAAGGGCGTCGCGGTGTCCACCCCGGCCGGCGCGTGCACCGGCAGCTCGTTGACGAACAGCCCGATCTCCCCGGCCTGTCCGGCCGTCCGGACGGACAGCGGCACGGAGACGGCCACCGCCTCGCCGCCGTAGCGCAGCAGCAGTCCGTGCAGGGCGGCGAGCAGGAACTCGAAGACGGTCACGCCGCAGCGCTCGGCGGCCTCGGCCAGTGCCGCCCGGCCCAGCGCGTCCGTCCGCCACCCGACCGACGCCCCGGAGGCCGGGGCGGTGACGGCGTGGGGCAGTCCGGGCAGGACGGGCTCGGTCGCCGCGGCCCACCGCGGTCCGTACCAGTCCGCCGCGCGGCGGACCAGTTCCGGGTCGGGCGCGGACGGCGGCTCGGGCGGGGTCCGACCGGGCGCGGACGGCGGCGCGGGCGGGGTCCGGTCGGCCGCCGGAACGGGCCCGCCCAGGGCCCGCGCGTAGGCGTCGGCGAGCTCGGCCACCAGGACGTCCTTGGACTCCCCGTCGAACACCGCGTGGTGCACGACCACCAGCAGGACCGCCGCCTCGCCGCGGCCCCGGTGCAGGGTGAACCGCGCCGGCGGGCCGGCTTGCAGGTCGAACGGTCGCGCCACGTCCTCGGCCAGCCGCTTCTCCCGGCCCTCCGCGCAGTCCCCGGAGGCGTCGACCACCTCCAGGACCGGAGCGGCGCCCGGCTCCAGGACGAGGTCGCCCTCGCGCTCCACGAACACCTGGGACAGCGAGGGGTGACGCTCCGTCACCGTCGCGACGGCCCGGGCGAGCGCCTCGGCGTCGACCCGGTCGAAGGAGAGCAGGAGCGGCATGTGGAACACCCCGTGCGCCCGGCCGAGGCGCTCGGTGAACCAGACGCCCCGCTGTGCGGGCGAGGCGTGCGGGGGGAGGGAGTGCGGCATGTGCGACTCGATTCGGCAGTCGGTGAATGGTGCGTTCCCCGTGGCCGGGCGCCGGCGTGATCGGCACCGCGGATGCTCTGGTGACGCGGCCGGCGGGCCGCTGCGGCCTCGGCCCGCCAGGCCCGCAGATCCCCCCTGCGGACCATCGGATCGGCGCCGGCCCTCTCCCCGGCGAAGAGACCGATCTTGGTCCAGACCTGCCGAGAGGTTCGCAGAGAACCCAAGCGCCGTCAAGGGTCGTCCCGCCCGCCGGAAAAGGCGTCATGCACGCGCCCAACCTGCGGGAACGCCGTGCCGTGACAGGGCTCCTGATCGTTCGTCATCGTCTCGACGGCGGCCCTCGGCCGGGGACCGCCGCGCCGCAGGAAGGTACCCGGCGGTAGCGACGCTCCGCGCCTCCCTGAACCCCGGTGCCCGGGCCGGCGTCACCCGGGCGGCGGACCGTGGTGGCGGAGGCGCCGGACGGCCAGCACCGTGGTGGGGGAGGCCGGCGACCCACAGGACGGTGCAGATGAACGCGAACGACTCCGCGCCCCGCGTCGTGGTCGGCGTCGACGGCTCGCCGTCGTCCTACGCCGCCCTGCGCTGGGCGGCCCGGCACGCCACGCTGATCGGCGGGGTGGTGGACGCGGTGGGCGCCTGGGAGCCACCGAGCCACTTCGGCTGGTCGGCACCGGTGGTCGACCCCACCTTCGACCGGGAGCTGGCCCAGCGCCGCTTCGCCGACGAGCTGCACACGGTGCTCGGCGACGACTGCCGGGCGGAGGTCCGCCAGAGCATGGTCCTGGGCGACCCCTCCGACGTCCTGCTGGACGCGGCCCGGGGCGCCGAGGTGCTGGTCGTCGGCAGCCACGGCCGCGGCGGCTTCACCAAGGTGCTGCTCGGCTCGGTGAGCATGCACTGCGCACAGCACGCCGACTGCCCGGTGGTCATCGTCCGGGCCCGGTGACCTCGGGTACCGGTCACCTCGGTACCGGCCACCTCGGTACCGGCCACCTCGGGGCCCGCGGGCGAGGGCGCGGAGGACACACCGCGGGCGAGGACGACGGCGCTCGGGACGCGTGACGCCTGTCCGTAATGAACGATTGTGTTCCCTATCACCCGGGGCTACCGTCGGTGGTGGTGAACGAATCCGTCCCCTGCCCGTCGTTCACTCCCGAGCCATTGGGAGACCTGCCATGGCCACCTCCCGAGCACTGGCCGAGGCCGCGCCCGCGACCGCACGCCGGGGCCAGCACCCAGGGATCGCACTCACCGTCATCGCGGCGACCCAGCTGATGGTCGTCCTGGACATCACGATCGTGAACATCGCGCTGCCGCACATCCAGCAGGCGCTGAGGTTCAACACCACCGACCTGTCCTGGGTCATCAACGCCTACACCCTGACCTTCGGCGGACTGCTGCTGCTCGGCGGACGGGCCGGCGACATCCTCGGGCGGCGGCGGGTCTTCGTGGTCGGCGTCCTGGTGTTCAGCCTGGCCTCGCTGCTCGGCGGCGTCGCGCAGTCCTCCGCCTGGCTGCTGACCGCCCGGGCCCTCCAGGGCGTGGGCGGGGCCATCGCCTCGCCGACCGCGCTGGCGCTGATCGCCACCAACTTCAAGGAGGGCCCGGAACGCAACCGGGCCTTCGGCGTCTACTCCGCCGTCGCCGGCGCGGGCGGCGCCGTCGGCCTGCTGCTCGGCGGCATGCTCACCTCCTGGCTGTCCTGGCGCTGGGTGCTGTTCGTCAACGTGCCGATCGGCATCGCGATCGCGCTGCTGGCACCGCTCTACATCAACGAGTCCGAGCGGCACCCCGGGCGCTTCGACCTGACCGGCGCGTTCTCCGCCACCGCGGGCATGGTCTCGCTGGTGTACGGCTTCATCCGCGCCTCCGACCACGGCTGGACGGACTCCGTGACCCTGACCGCCTTCGGCCTGGCGGTGCTGCTGATCGTGGCGTTCGTGGCGAACGAGCGGCACGCGCGGCAGCCGATCATGCCGCTGCACCTGCTGCGGGACCGCAACCGCTCGGGCGCGTACGGGCTGCTGCTCTGCGTGGCCGCCACGATGTTCAGCATCTTCTTCTTCATCACCCTGTTCGTGCAGGAGATCCTCGGCTTCAGCCCGCTGCGGGCCGGCTTCGCGTTCCTGCCGATCAGCGTCGCCATCGTCGCCGCCGCCCAGTTCGCCGCCCGCACCCAGCTGCGCTTCGGCCCCAAGCCCTTCCTGGTGGCCGGCTCGCTGCTGGTCCTGGGCGGGGTGATCTGGGCGACGCGGATCGAGATCGGCAGCGACTACGTCGGCGGCATCCTCGGACCGACCATGATGTTCGGCTTCGGCATGGGATCGATCTTCGTGCCCGCCACCCTCACCGTCGTCTCCCGGGTCGCCCCGCACGAGACCGGCGCCGCCACCGGGATGCTCAACACCACCCAGCAGGTCGGCGGATCGCTCGGGCTGTCGATCCTCGTCACGGTGTACGGCACCGCCGGCAGCAACGAGGCCCGGCGGCAGGCCGGGGCGTTCCTGCGGCAGGCCACCCCGCAGCAGGCCGCCCAGTTCCGGGCCACCGGCCGCCTCCCGGCGCCCTACTCCTCGCAGGTCCTGGTGCACGGCATCAGCAGCGCGTTCCAGCTGGGGCTGGTGTTCGCGGCACTGGCCGTGACCATCGCGGTGTTCGTGATCAAGGTCAGCCGGCTGCCGGGGCCCGTCGCCGCCGCCGACCACGAGGCCCGATGACCCACTGAGGTCGGCCCGGGCCCGATCGGCCGCGCGAGTCGGCGCGGTGGGTCCGCCGTCAGCCCTTCGAGGGGCCGCGCTTGACAGGGCGTCAGGGCGACCGGAAGAGTCTTCCTTGCAATGGTTTTCATCTTCGATAGCCGTTGCGGGTGACCGCTGCCCGCCACGGGCCGCTGCCCAGAGAGCCCGACGCATCCCCCGAAAGAGGACCTCCATGTCGCTCGACGTCTCCCCCGCCCTCCTCGCCCAGGCCCAGCAGGGCCGCGTCGACGAGGCCGCCTTCCTCGACACCGTCCGCGCCTCGCTCCCGTACGCCTACCAGGTCGTGGCCGGGCTCAGCACCGAACTCGCGGCCGGCGAGGCGGAGTTCACCACCGACAACACCACGCCCAGCGACGAGCAGCGGGCCCAGCTGCTGCGCGCGCTCGCCAGCAACGCGATCCGGGGCAGCCTGGAGGACCACTTCGGGGTGAAGCTCGCCTTCGTCAACTGCCACCGCGTCGGCGCCTTCCGCCCCGGCGCCGAGGACAGCGAGGCGTACCGCGAGTTCACCTCGCTGCACAACCAGATCCGCAACCAGAGCCCCGAGCTGCGCAGCTGCTGACGGCGCCCCGGCGGGGCGGCTCCCACCCGATCGGACCGGGTGGGAGCCGCCGCATGTGACACCCGCGTTTCGCCGCGTTGCGGGACGTGTCCGGATCCCGCGTCGATCTTGTCGGGCGGTGCGGCGGCTGCGTACGTTCGACAGCACGCACCACCCGACCGGCCCGCCCAGGGCCGCTTCCCACCCGCGGAGCCCACCATGTCGCCGATCCCTCGCCCACTGCGGAAACTCGGCTTCCTGACCATCGGGCTCTTCGACGAGGCGGACCCGCGCCGGGGCCACGAATCCACCCTCGACCTCATCGCCCTCGGCGAGAGCCTCGGCTTCGACAGCGCCTGGCTGCGCCACCGCCACCTCCAGTACGGCATCTCCTCCCCGGTCGCCGTCCTCGCCGCCGCCACCCAGCGCACCAGCCGCATCCAGCTCGGCACCGCCGTCACCCCGCTCGGCTGGGAGAACCCGCTGCGGCTCGCCGAGGACCTGGCCACCGTGGACGTGCTCTCCGGGGGCCGGCTCAACCCCGGCTTCAGCGTCGGCCCGCCCGTCCACTACGAGCAGGTGCGCGGCGCCCTCTACCCGGACACCGGCGACCAGGAGGACTTCAGCCCCCGGCGCGCCGAGCGGCTGATCGCCCTGGTCCGCGGCGAGGACGCCTCCGGCTTCTCCGGCACCGAGG
The DNA here is from genome assembly GCF_055575155.1 of Kitasatospora sp. NPDC034533. Taxonomy (NCBI): domain Bacteria; kingdom Bacillati; phylum Actinomycetota; class Actinomycetes; order Kitasatosporales; family Streptomycetaceae; genus Kitasatospora; species Kitasatospora sp. NPDC034533. The sequence continues at coordinate 7,384 of NZ_JBVITE010000028.1, read as the reverse complement.
GCATCGAGGTGTACTCCTCGCGGGTCCAGCCCCACTCCCCCGGGCTCGCCGACCGGCTCTGGTACGGCGCCGGCAGCCTGCGCTCGGCCCGCTGGGCCGGCGAGCAGGGCCTCAACCTGCTCACCAGCAGCGTCGTGAAGGCGCAGGGCGACGGCCCGCACGACTTCGCCGACATCCAGGCCACCCTGATCCGCGCCTTCCGCGAGCGGCACCCCGACGGCGAGCGCGCCCGGGTCTCCCAGGGCCTGGTCGTCATCCCCACCGACAGCGCCACCCCCGAGCAGCGCGCCAAGTACCGGGACTACGCCCTCGCCCGCACCCCGCGCACCCGCACCCCGCAGGGCCCGGCCCGGCTGCTGTTCGCCCCGGACCTGGTCGGGACCTCCGAGGAACTCGCCGAGCGGCTGCGCGCCCATGCCGGCTACCGCGAGGTCGACGAGGTCGCCTTCGCGCTGCCGTTCAGCTTCGGGCACGAGGACTACGTGCAGATCCTCACCGACCTGGCGACCCGGCTGGGGCCCGCCCTCGGCTGGGCGCCCGGCCGGGGCTGATCCGCCGGCCCCGTTCGAGGGAGCCGGCGTGAAGGGGCTCCGGCGTGCGAAGGGAGCCCGGCGCACGAAGGAGCCCGGCGGCCGTCGTCAACCGCGACCGGTCCGGTCCGGTCCGGTCCGGGGTGCGCCCCCGGCGGGTGCCGACGGCCGACCGGCCGGGGTGACCGGCCGGGGCGCCGTGATCGACACCCACTACCCGCTCCCCGGCGTCGGCAGGCCGTCGCGAGCGCCCTGTTCGTCCGCCGTCGCCGTCCCACCGCGCGGCGACGCCGATCGCGGACCGGCTGCCCCCGGGCCGGAGTCCTCCCGGGCCCAGGCCGGTACGGCGGCCGCTGCGGGGGCTGTCCGCCAGGGCAGGGCGCGGCGGCCGTTCGTCCTCGCGGACGACGGTGTTCGCGCGGCCGTGGCCGACGGTCCGGCGGTCGCGCCCGGGACCGGAACGGGCGGTCAGAGCCAGCCGCGCTCGTCGGCGATCCGCAGGGCCTCGGCGCGGTTGCGGGTGCCGGTCTTGGCGATGGCCGAGGAGGAGTAGTTGCGGACCGTCCCCTCGGACAGGTAGAGCTTGGCGGCGATCTCGGCCACCCCGGCGCCCGAGCGGGAGGCGTTCAGTACGTCGCGTTCGCGGGCGGTGAGGGGGGAGGCGCCGGCGGCGAGGGTGGCGGCGGCCAGTTCCGGGTCCACCACCCGCTCCCCGGCCGCGACCCGGCGGATCGCGTCGGCCAGCACCTCGGCGGGGGCGTCCTTGACCACGAAGCCGACCGCGCCCGCCTCCATGGCCCGGCGCAGGTAGCCGGCCCGGCCGAAGGTGGTGAGGATGACGACCCGGCACCACGGCGCCCGCTGGGCCAGCACGGCGGCTGCCGCCAGGCCGTCCAGCCCGGGCATCTCGATGTCGAGCAGGGCGACGTCCGGCCGGTGCTCCAGGGCCGCCTGTGCCACCTGGTCGCCGCGGCCGACGGCGGCGACCACGGCGAAGTCGTCCTCCAGGTCGAGCAGGGTGCGCAGCGCGGTGCGGACCAGTTCCTGGTCCTCGGCGAGCAGCAGGCGGATCGTCATGGCGTCCCTTCGCGGCCTTGGTGGCGTTGCTGGCATTGCTGGCGCTGCTGGCCCGGGTGGCGTCGGCGGCCTCCGCGGTACTCACGGCCTTCGCGACGTTCAGGGCCTTTCACGGCCTTTCACGTCCGTTTACCGCCTTTCACGGCCGGGGTCCGGGCCGCCCGAGGGGACGGTGACCAGCAGCCGCCACCCGCGCGGGTCGAGCGGGCCCGCCTCGACCGTACCGCCCGCCGCGGCGACCCGTTCCCGCAGGCCCGTCAGGCCCCTGCCGCCGGCCGTGCCGCCGGGGCCGCCCGGGGTACCGGTCCCGTCGTCGCGGATCTCCACCGAGGTGGCGGTGAGCAGCACCGAGCAGTGGTCCGCCCGGGCGTGCCGCACCACGTTGGTGATCCCCTCGCGCACCACCCAGCCGAACAGTTCGCGCACCCCCGGCGGGACCGCGTCCGCCGCCGTCGGCAGGTCGGCCACCACCCCGGCGGCGCGCAGCAGTTCGCGTCCGCGCGCGAGTTCGCCGGCCAGGGTCACCTCGCGGTAGCCGGTGACGGCGGCGCGGACGTCGGACAGCGCCTGCCGGGACAGCGTCTCCACGGCCGCCATCTCCGCGACCGCCTGGTCCAGGTCCTTGCCCGCGAGCCGCTGGGCCACCCGGGACTTGACGGTGATCGCGGTGAGCGAGTGCCCCAGCAGGTCGTGCAGGTCCCGGGCGATCCGGTCGCGCTCGGCCTCCGAGGCGAGCCGCGCCACCTCGGCCCGGGCGGCGAACAGGGCCTTGTTGGTGGCGGCGATCTCGGCGAAGGCACCGCAGGTGAGCGAGGTGAACAGCAGGGCCAGGGCCTGGAATCCGCCGGGCCCGGTGTGCCAGGGGCGCACCGCCCAGGGCACCACCAGCGCGGCCAGTGCGCCGGCCGCGACCACCCTCGCGGCGTGCCGGCGCCACAGGATGGCGACCGCGGAGACGATCACGGTGGCGAGGAAGAAGGCGTTCTCGTGGGCGAACGGCAGCGCGGCCAGGAACAGCGCCGTCATCGCCGCCAGCAGCGGCGCGATCCAGCCCCGCCGGCCGCGGCCGAAGGCGAGGACCAGGAGCACGTAGCAGACGCAGAAGGCCACGACCACGGCGTGTCCGGCGATCGCGGCGGCCCCGGAGACGGTGTTGCCGACGGCGACGGCGGTCAGCGCCGGAAAGACCACCATCCCGCTGCCCAGCAGGGCGCGTCGCCAGCCCTGCGCCCAGGGACGGGCGGGGCTCGCCGCGCTCCCGGGACCGGGGCGGGTGGCCTCCGGCCCGGGGGGCGTGGTGGCCGGCTGGTCCCCGCCGGAGCCCGCGTGGTCGAGGCCCATCACTCCTGCGTCTCCCTCTCAGCGCCCGGCGAACAGGCCACGCAGGTGCCGTCCGTTGATCACGACGGTCACGCCCAGCAGGGCGAGCCCGCAGACGCCCTGCTCGGCCTTCATCCACACCGGGAAGGTACCGGGAAACGCGACGATCGCCACGATGGCGGCGAGCATGACGGCCGAGACGATCCGCAGCCGCCGGAAGGCGCCCCGGGAGCCGTTGGCGGCCCGGACGGTCAGCAGGAGGGTGAAGGCGGCGCCGGCCACCACGATGGTGCCGCGGACCAGCACCGGAGCGGTGACCACCGAGGGGTGGTCACGGAGGGCGATGGCGCCCGCCAGCGTGGCGACGCTGAGGCCGAGGTAGGCGAGCACGAGCAGCCGCACGGTACGGAAGGCCCGACGGGTGTCGGGGTGTAGCAGGTCGGTGGAGGTCATGGCACCCATGCTGGTCGCCGGCCCGGTACGCGGGGCAGTGTGTTCGCGCACCGGCCCACCGTGACAATTGTCAGCCTCCGGCCGGCCCCGCCCGCTCGCCGTCCAGCAGGCGCACCATGTGCAGCTTCGCGACCGGCTGCCCGTCGACCAGGACGGCCCTCGGCTCCCGCCCCCACACCTCGAAGCCGCAGGCGGTGTAGAGCCGCAGGGCCGGTTCGTTGCCCTCCGAGACGGTCAGCAGCACCTGGCGCAGCCGCCCGTCCCGGACCGCCGTGCGCAGCACCTCCCCCACCAGGGCGCGGCCGATCCCCCGGCCGCCGGCACCACGGGCCACCGCCATGCCGTACAGGGTGCCCTTGTGCCGCTCCCGGCTCCGCGACGGCACCTTCAGGCCCGCGGTGCCGACCAGCGTGCCGGCCCCGTCGAACGCGCCGATCAGGGCGCCGGGGCCGGACTCGGCCTCCGCCAGCCGGCGCAGCGTCACGGACGGCGGCCTGGCGGCCTCCTCGGCGTGGCCGGAGGTGAAGGCGCTCGGCGTCGCGCGCAGCGCCTCCAGCCGGAAGGCCCGGTACGGTTCGGCGTCGGCGACGCCGAGGCGGCGCAGCAGCACGCCGCCCTGCCCGGCCGTCGGGCGCCCAGGACGCTCGGTGCACTCATGATGCTCAGAGCGTTCAACCGAGCCGGACACGGGTGCACCTCGTCACGTACGGCAGGGCGATCTCCTCGCGGCCCGCCAGGTCCGGGTGGGTGGCCAGCAGCTGTTCGACGTCGGCCAGCAGCCGGACCCGCTCCTCCTCCGGCAGGGCGATCACATAGCTGCGCGAGGCGACCATGTCGACGATCCCGGCCCGGGTGGTCGCGTGCTCCCAGCGGATCTCCAGCCGCTCGGGCGCGCCGAACGGGGCCGGCACGACCGGCCGGGTGTCGATCCGCTGCGGCGCCGAACGGTGCATCAGCACACCGAGTGCGGCGGCCCAGGGCTCGGACTCGTCCCGGACGTTCCACACCAGCGCGAGCGTCCCGCCGGGGGCGAGCACCCGGGCGATCTCCGGCACCGCGACGGCCGGGTCGAACCAGTGCCAGGCCTGCGCCACCACCACCGCGTCCACGCTGCCGTCCGGCAACGGGATGCTCTCGGCCGAACCGGCCCGGACCGCCGCCTTCGGCACCGCCGCTGCCAGCCGCGCCCGCATCCCCTGGTCGGGCTCGACCGCCACCACGTCCAGCCCGGCCTCGACCAGCAGGGCGGTCAACTTGCCCGTCCCGGCGCCCAGATCGAGCACCCGCCGGGCCTCCCGGGGCACCGCCGATCCGACCAGCGCCCGCGGATAGCCCGGCCGGCCGTGCTGGTACGCGTCCACGGCCTCCCCGAAGGACCGCGCCCGCAGCCGCCCCGCCCATCGCCGGGTCGCCCCCTGCCGCGTCATTCCGCAGGCCCGCCCGACCTCCTCCCAGGTCGCCTCCCGCCCGCGCCGCAGCTCCTCCACCAGCTCCGTCCGCCGCTCCTCCAGCGCCTCGATCACCCCCGACAGCCGCCGCAACCCCTCCAGCCCGCCGCCACCGGCCACGTCCTCCGCCACCCGCCGACCAAGATCGCCCGTGTCCATGGCCCGGGACTGTACGGACCGGCGGCCTCGGACGTCAACAACAATTGCCCGACCACGCAACGTCCGTTGCCTCCAGCGGGCCGCCGAGGGACACCCCGACGGCCCGCCCCTCACAGCGGACGGAGGGTGAGCGCGAACTGCGGAAGCGCCAGCAGCAGGAGGGCGGTACCGGCCTCGATCCACCGGTACTTCGCCCGGATGATCGCGCTGGTCCCGGCCAGCGCGCAGAGCAACGGCCCCGCCGGATCCTGCGCGGCGCCGCACCGAGGAGAAGGCGAGGCGGCGCACACGGCAAGACGGCTATGCTCTCAGGTCCGCAGCTGACCAACCGTCAGTTTCCGATGGTGACAGACGATCGAGGGGGCCATCTTGGAGACAGCTCGTGTTGCACTCGGCATCGCCGCGGCCGTGCTCGTCCCGTGGGGGCTGGGGTGGAACGGGCCGCAGTACGCGGCCGGCGAGCCCAGGCGGTACCCGCGCCTGACCTTGGCGCTCTTCGCCGCCTACGCCTCCTACACCATGATCGGCGCGCCAAGGAACCTCTGGCTCGTCGCGTTCGTCGGTGCGTGCCTCACCCTGGCCTCGGTCCTTCGGTCGAGGCCTTGGCCCCCACGCGGTACGGACGTGCGCCGGCACCTCTCAACCGCCTTCGCCACCATCGGACGCGCCGCCGCCGTGCCCCTCGTACTGGCTCTGCTGATCGCCGTCTGGGCTGCCGGGCCGTGGTCGACGATGCGCGCACACCACATAGTCCTCGACGACCGAGTCGCGGTGATGACTTCGTGCCTTCTTCTCACGGTCTTCTGCGGCGGGAAGGTAGCGCTCTGGGTGACGCATCACGTCAAGGTGGAAGTCGAAAAGCTGGACGATGCCAACCAGAGGACGCACGCACTGGACTTCATGCGCCGAGGGCTCGTGATCGGGTGGCTGGAACGAGGTGTGCTCTTCGCGTTCCTGATCGCCGGCCACTCCGAGGCGGCGGCTCTGGCCCTGGCCGCGAAGTCCCTCGCCCGGACTCCGGAGCTCGACAAGGGGGGCAAGTACGTGTCGGAGTTCTTTCTCCTCGGTACGCTGACCAGCGTCTCCACCGCACTCGCCATGGGTGTGGTCGCTCGCCTGGCGATGGGCCTGTCGCCGCTTTAGGAGGTCCGGTGGACCTGAGCCGGCACCCGCTGGTCCAGAAGCTCATGTCCCTGCACCTGCCGACCTGCGACTACGTCGTCGCGGGGAGCGGCCCACTGCTCGCACACGGCCTGAAGCTGAACGTCGGCGACCTGGACATCGTGGCCCGCGGTCGGGCATGGGAGATCATCACGGCGATCGCGCAGCCGATTCCCGCACCGTCCGGCCACGGACGAATGGCCCTGCTGTTCGATGGCGCGATCGAAGCCTTCGACACGTGGCTCCCGGGAACCTGTGAGCGCGACGAACTGATCGAGGAAGCAGAACTGATCCACGGCATCCCGTTCTCGCCCCTCCGTCGCGTCCTTCGCTGGAAACAGCTCTACGACCGCGGCAAGGACCGCGCCGACGTCGCACGGATCCGCAGGCACCTCGCAGAGTCGGGCGAGCCCCTGTACTGATCCGTGCCGGTTTCCGCCCGCCTCGTCAGCCCTCGTCGCGCGGTGCCGTGGCCGCGCGGCGGAGGGCGGCGAGGTCGGCGACGGCGATGGACTTCCGGCCGGCCTCGACCCGGTGGGCGGCAAGGGTCGTGAGTGCCGCGGTGACGGTGTTGCGGGAGACGCCGAGGTACTGGGCCAGTTCGTCCCGGGTGAGGGCGAGTTCGATCCGGCGGCCGGGGGCCGGCGCCGCCGCGGTGGAGAGGTCGGCCAGGGCGACGAGGGCCGCCGCCAGCCGCGGTACGACGTCGCCGCCGGTGCGGGCCAGGTCCGACTCCCGCAGCCGTCCCATGGCGTAGCGGACCATCACGGGGAAGAGCCGGCGCTCGCCGACGAGGCGCAGGAAGGCCTCCTTGGCGAGGACGGCGACCACGCAGTCGGAGATCGCCTGGACGCTCGCCGAGCGGACGCCGTCGTCCAGCACGGCGACCTCCCCGAGCAGTTCCCCCGGCCCCCGGAAGGCCAGCAGCCGGACGTCCCCGTTGCGCTCCCGCCGGCTCACCTTGGCCACTCCGGACAGCAGGGCGAGGACGTGGGTGCCCGGCTCGCCCTGGCGCAGGAGGGTGGCGCCGATCGGATGCCGGCGCTCGAACGCCTCGGCCAGCAGGCCCGTCCAGGCCGGTTCGCCCATGAGGTGGCGCAGGGTGCGGCCCGGCGCGTCCGGCCCGCGGCTGACGTGATCGGTCATTGGTAGTCAGGGGCGCGGTGCCCAGTGGGCCCGTTTCCCCGTTCCCCTTTCAATCCGTGCGTGCGGTTTTCCCGCACACGGCTTACCGAT
>NZ_JBVITE010000027.1:0-99001 GCF_055575155.1 Kitasatospora sp. NPDC034533 | reverse complement strand
AGACGCTCGGCTGGGAAACCCCAGCCGAGCGTCTGGCTAAACTCCTCGCGGCCTAGACAACCGACCACGTGTTGCAACGACCGCTAGAAACCGCCCCTCCAACGCGGCCTGGAACGGTGTGCTCGGCCGACTCTACGGCGGCGAGAAGGCCTGGAGCGGTCTGCGCAACGCCCTCGGCTGGGCCATGGTGCGCGGCAAGGGCGACGACCTGCTCGCCCTCGCCGACGGCATGAACGGCCGCGACAAGGAGGGCCACTACAGCCCCTCGGTGGACGCCTACACCGCCATCCACTGCATGGACGGCGCCACCGACGCGCCGACCGGTGAACAGCTCCAGGCCGCACTGACCGACCTCGCCGCCAAGGCCCCGCTGGTCAGCAAGCACGACCCGACGGGCGCGCTGTTCGACCCGGACTGCCGGGTCTGGCCGGCGAGCGCCACCGAGAAGCCGCACGTGATCAAGTCCACCGCCGCCACCCCGATCGTGGTCGTCGGCTCCACCGGCGACCCGGCCACCCCGTACGCCTGGGCCGAGAAGCTCACGGCCGAACTCGGCAACGCCGTCCTGATCAGCCGCGACGGCGAGGGCCACACCGGATACGGCGCGAGCAAGTGCATCCGCGCCTCGGTGGACGCCTTCCTGCTGGACGGAACCGTCCCGGCCGCGGGCATCCACTGCCCGACGGACTGATCCCGTCCCCCGTTCCGCCGGCGGCGCCGGGCCCGTGAGCCCGGCGCCGCCTCCGCCTCCTCACCGCCGGGCGCCGGGACGCGCCCGGGCCCCGGCGCGGGTGCTTCGCCGGGGCCCAGGGGTTCCTGCGGTGGACCGGCGGCCCGGTCAGCAGCCGAAGTCGACCTTGCGGAAGGTCACGTAGTGGTCGGCGGTGTAGTAGTCCTCGTGGTACTGCTGGCCGGTGACAATGCGACGGGTGCCGCGGGTCGGCGAGCCCGGGGTGACCACGGTGTACTCGTGGTAGTAGCCGGTCGACCGGGCGGGCAGCACGCCCTCCCGGTTCTGGAAGACCACGCCGTCCTGGCTGTAGGGGAAGGGACCGCCGGAGGCGATCAGGTCGAGGGTGGTGTGGGCCTGGGCGGGCAGGGCGGACAGGCACACCGAGCCGCTCACCGCGGCCTGCGCCTCGGTGGCGACGGCGATCGGCGCGAGGGTCACCAGGGCGACGGCGGCGGTGGCGGCGACACGAGTCTTCCACGCGCGTAGAGTTCGGTTCATGACAACCAGGATGACGACCGGACGCAACCACCGGAAGCCCCGTTCCGACTCTTCACCCGCAGTCAACTCGGCGTACGCTCCGGCGCCTTGACCTGGTCAGCCGTCGCTCGCTCCCGACGCCTCAGCCGCGCGGCAGCACCAGGGACTGCACCGAGGGCAGCTTGCGCCAGTCACTGGAGACGATGCTCGCGTGCGCCTTCGCCAACTGTTCGGTGCGGGCCCGCGCCTGGTCGGCCGTCGGATCGGTGTTGCTGATCGCCGGCGCGACCAGGTGGGCGTCCGTCATCACCAGCAGGTAGTGGGCGTTGTCGTACCAGGAGGTGTCGACGGTGTTGACGTAGGTGGAGGCGTCGCCGTCGAAGACCACGAACCAGGGGCGGATCGAGGCGTCCGCGCCGGTGTACTGGGCGCGCGGGTCACCGGTGGCGGCGCCGAGCACGGAGGGGAACACCTCGGCCTGGCCGATCCGCCCGGCCGCCGCCAGGTCACGCAGGTGCCGGCCCTGCTCGACGTCGGTGTGCAGGGTGTCGAAGGGGTTGCCCAGCTCGACCGTGCCCGGGATCGCGTACAGCAGCACCTTCCCCGCCAGCGCCGAGCGGCTCGGCCAGTTGCCCGCCCGCACCGCCTCGTCGACGCTCGCGTACGCGCCACCGCCGGGCTTGGCCAGCAGGTCGGCCGGGCGCAGCACGGCGGAGCCGAGGTGCTGGGCGATCACCGCGTCCAGCTGGTCCGGGCCCATCCCGAGGTTGGCCGAGTAGCCCGGCTTGAGCTCCAGCTTGATCACCAGCGGTCCGGCGCCCGGGTGCGCGGCGAGCCAGACCCGGACGTCGTCCAGGCAGCTCTCCAGGTTCTGGTCGGTGCTGCCGGCGTAGAGCTGCGCGGGGGTGCTCGCGGCGGTGCAGTTGTTGGAGTTGCCGAACGGGTTGGAGTGGCTGACCTGCCACTGCTTGGTCACCACGTTGGGCCAGAGGTCCAGTTCGATCATCCCGGTGCCGGTGTCCAGGCCCTGGGCGAGGTACTGGTAGGCGGCCGGGTCGTAGGTGTTGTGCAGGCCGACGGTGGTCGCGGAGCCGAACGGCAGGTCCCCCGGGCCGGCGGGGGTGGCGTCCGCCGGGGCGGTCGCGATCAGCGCCGCGGCGGCGGCGATCACGCCGGCGGCGAGGAGTCCGGTCAGGGTGCGGCGTGCGGTCATCGTTGTGGTTCCCCCAGGTCGTGGCGTCGGCCGCCCTGCTCCCGGGCGGCCTGACGAAGCATCGCGCACCCGGGCGTGCTCCGGATGAAGAAGGCACGACAATAACGTGACGGCCGCACCGCTTCTCCCCGGCTCGCCTCCCCTTCCTCCACCCGGCCCCCATCCACCCCGCCCGCCACGCCCACGGCGGTGACGGAGCGTCATGGCGCCCGGGTGCCGGGTTAGCGTGGCCCGCGAACGGGGGCGGCCGGTCCCGCCCCGAGGTGCCAGCAGCGGAGGAAGCCGATGTCCCTGGTCCGGGTCCACAACTTCTCGATCTCCCTGGACGGCTACGGCACGGGCGAGGGCCAGAGCCTCGACGCGCCGTTCGGCCACGCCGCCGACCGGCTGCACCGCTGGTTCTTCCGCACCCGGACGTTCCGGCGGATGCAGGGCCAGGAGGGCGGTGAGACCGGCGTGGACGACGCCATGGCCCGGACCTGGGCCGACGGCATCGGCGCGGAGATCATGGGCCGCAACAAGTTCGGCCCGCAGCGCGGGCCGTGGCAGGACGAGGACTGGCGCGGCTGGTGGGGGCCGAACCCGCCGTTCCACACCCCGGTCATCGTGCTCACCCACCACCCGCGCCCCGTGCTGGAGATGGACGGCGGGACGGTCTTCCACTTCCTCGAAGCCTCCCCCGAGGAGGCGCTGCGTCGGGCCCGGGAGCTCGCGGGCGGCCTGGACGTGCGGATCGGCGGCGGTCCGAGCACCGTCCGGGCCTTCCTGGCGGCCGATCTGGTCGACCACCTGCACGTGGTCGTGGTGCCGGTGCTGCTCGGCCGGGGCGAACCGCTCTGGGCCGGGCTCGAAGGGCTGGAGCAGCGCTTCCGCACCGAGGCGGTGTCCAGTCCGAGCGGTGTCACCCACCTCACCTTCACCCGGCGGTAGCGGGCTCCCGGGAGCGGACGACGGCGGCCTCCCCGCGCCACGCGGGGAGGCCGCCGTCGCCTTGCCGCTCTCCGGTCAGACCTTGTCAGACCCGGTCGGCGGCGATCAGCACGTACTGGAAGGAGCCGTCCTTGTAGGACTCGATGAACGCCTCCTCGATGCCGGTGACCAGCGAGGTGGTGTTGCGCAGCTCCCAGTAGGGCAGGGTGTCCGGGGTCAGGTCGATGACGGCCTGCGGCACCAGGCGGTTGTCGGCCATCGCCCGCAGGTACTCGCGGCGCGAGTGGATGTTGCACTCGAAGTGGGCGTTGATCTGCGAGACCCACTTCGACGGCTGGCCGTAGCGCGGGTTCCAGCAGCCGGTGATGGTCACGTACCGGCCGCCGACGCTCAGCACCCGGGCGTGCTCGGCGAACAGGTCGTGCAGGTCGACGTACATGCTGGACTCGTTGTTCCAGGAGCCCGCGATCGAGCCGGTCTCGATGGGCATGTTCAGCATGTTGGCGACCCGGGAGCGGACGAAGTCGCCGATGCCCAGCTCACCGGCGCGCCGGTTGCCGAAGTCGGCCTGCTGGGTGGAGAGGGTCAGGCCCTCGACCCGGCAGCCGAAGCGCTGGTGGGCCATCACCATCGAGCCGCCGCGGCCGCAGCCCGCGTCGACCAGGGTGTGGTCGGCGCGGATGTCGCCGAGGTGGTCGAGCAGCACCTCCGCCTGGGCGGACTCCAGGCGGTGCAGCTCGGCGATCACCTTCTTCTCCCGCTCGCTGTCGGCCGGGTCCCCGATCGCGGCCTGGTCGATCTCGCCGATGCCGTAGTGGTGGTGGTACAGGCCGTCGACGTCACCCAGGCGGAGGTTGACCGGACGGGCCTCGTGGTCCCAGTAGCGCGCGATGTCGCCCTGGTACGGAGTCGCCGGGCCGGGGATGGCGTCGCCGGGGGTGGTGATGTCGTCGGTCACGGACATGGGTCAGCTCCTAGCGGATGGTCAGGGGAAGGATCGGAAATGGTCATCGGCGGCCGCGCGTCGCCGGCCGGAGGTGGCCCCACCGCGGGGGTGGTGTCACCAGAAGTCGGGCAGGGTGTAGCGGTAGCTGTTGGTCTGGTGCCAGAAGTGGTTGCCGTCGACCCACGCGGCCACACCACGCAGGAACCGTACGAGGGTCGGCACGGGGCAGGACACGGCCAGCGCCGCCGCCTCGGCCTCGAAGGCGTGCATCAGCTCGTTGTGGACCTCGACCGCCTTCAGGTAGCCGTCCTTGCGGGAGACGCCCTCGCGCTCGGAGATCACCACCGGCAGGTTCAGGTGCAGTCCGGGGCTGGACAGCTCCTTCACGTACGAGTAGAGGTCGTTGACGATGGTGGTCGCGTTGCCGGCCAGGGCGATCACCCGTTGCATGGCGGGCAGCGCGTGTAGCTCGGCGGGCAGCTCGTAGCCGCCGACGGTGTCCGTGATCGTCGGGCAGGGGCGGAAGTTGTTGAACTGGCGCATGGCCAGGTACTCCCACACCTCCGGGACGTGGCCGGCCTCGTCCCAGGCGGCCTCGGCCAGGTATCCCAGGTGCAGCCGTGCCATGTCGTGCCGGAAGCGGTCCGACTGGGAGGGCGTGGCGGCCCGGCTGAAGTACTCCATCGCCGAGTGGTAGGCGCGCCGGGGCGCGTCCGAGGACAGCGAGGCCTCCCAGCCGGGGTGGTACTCGGGGGTGGTGTGCAGCGGGTCGAGCGCGGTGTGGGCGAGCAGCAGGCGGCTGCCCAGGCCGACCGGCGAACCGCCGAGGTCCTCGCAGTAGCAGTCGTCCACCGCGTTCTCGGCCACCATCAGGCGGGCCGCGAGCATCAGGTGGTCGATGCTCGGGGCGTCCGGGTGGCAGGCCACCATGTAGCGCCCGGTGGAGAAGCCGTCGAAGTCCTTCTCCCACTCCGGCGGGTAGAGCTCGATCTCCTCCATCGCCCAGACCTTGAGCTTCGCGCTCAGCGCCTCCACCCGGACCGGGTCGGGCTCGGCGATCGGGTGGTGGTACAGGCCGGGGATCGCGTCGCCGGGCTTGGGCTTGCCACCGCCGGGCGCTTCGGCGGCCGGGGGTTCGACGGGGGAGGTCAGGGCGGGCGGGACGGGGAGGACGTGGCCGGACGGCACCGTGAACCCGGGGGTCCCGAGCACCGCGCCCCCGGGCACCGTGGCCTCGGGCACCGTAGCCCCGGGTACCGCGGCCTCGGGCACGGCGGTCTCCGCGGCCGAGACGGCGGGCACGGCGGCCACCGGCGCCGTCGTCACGGGCACCGAGGTCACGGGCATCGAGGTCACGGACTCCGCGACCTCCGGCTCCGGGACCTGCGGCTCCGGGACCTGCGGCTCCGGGACCTGCGGCCGGAAGAACAGGCCGGAGGTGCCCAGCCCGGTGGGCCCGGCCAGTGCCCGGTCGATCGCCGGGGAGCTCATGGGCCCACCGCCGGGGCGGGGGCGGGCCCGGGTGGGGCGTCCGGTCTGGCGCGCAGGGGCATGGAGCCTCCTCTGAGGGGGATCACGATCGTGACGGGTCGTCAGCCCGCCTGCCACGAAGGGGACTCCGGCCGCTCGGGCTCCGCCCCGTTCGGTCCCCTACCGTAGGCGCGAAGGCGCGTTCCGCATCGCACCGGACGATCTTCCTCACCCGATAGGGTGAACGTTCCGGAGGGCGACGTTTGGACGTGCCCCTGTCGTGCATCCGTCCGCCCAGCGCCTGTGCGCCCCGTCGGCGAGCCCGCCCGCCCCGGCCGGCCGCCGCACGCGTCAACCCGGCGAACACCCCCGTGTCCCGACCGGACCGCCCGGACCGCACCGGGCCGCACCGGGCCGCACCGCTCGCGGCCCAGGCCGTTCGACCGCGAAACGGGAGCGCGCCCTCCCGGACCTACGTCCGGAGCCCCTGCTCCCCCGGGACCACGGGCCGAGGCGCGGGCCCGCCACGGCCCCCACCATGGACGAGTCGATCTTCCCCGGCGGCACCGGCGCACGCCCGGGCGCGTAAGGGGGACCAGAATGGGCGGGGCGCCGTGAGGAAGCGGGGCCAGGAAGGAAGACCGCGCATGGAGAGCCAGGCCCGCAACCGCACCGCGCTCGTCGAGGAGCTCATGGAGCGCTATCCCGACGTGCCCCGGGAGGCGGTGATCAAGGAGGACCTGCTGCGCGGCGGCATGGCCTTCGACGAGTCCGCGCTCAGCGGCAGCGCCGACGGGGGCGGCGAGGTCAAGCCGAAGTCGTACTTCATCTTCTCCTTCGACCACCGCACGCTGCCCGAGCTGGGCGCCGCCGCGCTCAACCGGCCGCCGGAGGAGGTCGTGCTGACCGGCGGGCCGTACGGGCTGCGCCGCACGGTGGTGTCGGTGCGGGTGAACCCGGACTCGCCGTACCGGGTCGGCGCCGGGGAGGACGGCACGCTCGGCCTCTACCTGGACGGCACGCGGATCGCCGACGTCGGCCTGCCGCCGATGCCGGACTACTACCGGCACACCCTGGCCAACGGGAAGTCGGTGATGGAGGTCGCCCCGACCATCCAGTGGGGCTACCTGATCTACCTCACGGTGTTCCGGGTCTGCCAGTACTTCGGCGCCAAGGAGGAGTGCCAGTACTGCGACATCAACCACAACTGGCGCCAGCACAAGGCCGCCGGCCGCCCGTACACCGGGGTCAAGCCGGTCGAGGAGGTGCTGGAGGCGCTGGCGCTGATCGACCGGCACGACACCGCCCGCGCCTCCCAGGCGTACACCCTCACCGGCGGCGCGATCACCTCGCACGTGGGCGGCCGGGACGAGGCCGACTTCTACGGGCAGTACGCCAAGGCCATCGAGGAGCGCTTCCCCGGCCGATGGATCGGCAAGGTGGTCGCCCAGGCGCTGCCGCGCGAGGACGTCCAGCGCTTCCACGACTACGGCGTGCGGATCTACCACCCCAACTTCGAGGTGTGGGACAAGCGGCTGTTCGAGCTCTACTGCCCCGGCAAGGAGCGCTACGTCGGCCGCGACGAGTGGCACCGCCGGATCCTCGACTCCACCGAGGTGTTCGGGCCCCAGAACGTGATCCCCAACTTCGTCGCGGGCGTGGAGATGGCCGAGCCCTTCGGCTTCACCACGGTGGACGAGGCGATCGCCTCCACCGAGGAGGGCCTGCGCTTCTTCATGTCGCACGGCGTCGTCCCGCGCTTCACCACCTGGTGCCCCGAACCCACCACCCCGCTCGGCAAGGCCAACCCCCAGGGCGCGCCGCTGGAGTACCACATCCGGCTGCTGCGGACCTACCGGGCGACCCTGGAGGAGTTCGGCCTCTCCTCCCCGCCCGGCTACGGCCCGGCCGGCCCGGGCAACGCCGTCTTCTCGGTGAGCTCCTTCATGGACTCGCTGCCCGGCTGAGGGCACACCCCAGTGGTGCGGGCCGCGGCGCCCGCACCACCGGGCCGCGTCAGCTCGCGTTCAGCGGGCCGCGTCAGCTCCCGCTCAGCGGGCGGACGGTGAGGATCTGCTCCGCCCGGCCGACCGGGCCGTGGAGGTCGTGCAGCACGGTGCTGGTGATGCCGTGCCCGGCCGGGCCGAAGCTGACGCTGGTGTCCAGGCCGGTCCAGCGGCCCTCGGGCCGGCGGTGGAAGTGGATCGTCAGGTCCGTGTTGGGGAACATCCACTCGGTGGGGTCCTGCCGCACGGCGATGCCGTTGGCGGTGTCCACCAGCATGACGAAGGAGGCGTGCGGGCCGCTGGGCTCCCCCGCGACCAGCTCCGCCGGGCTGGAGATCCAGGCGGCGGCCCGGCCCGGGGCGCTCGACCGGCGGCGGACGTCGATCGAGGCGATGTAGCCGCCGCCCCACACCCCGCCCATCGTCCAGGGCTCGAACTCCTCCGGGGCCGGCAGCGCCTCGTCATGGGTGCCGGCGACGGCGGTGGTGTCCAGTTCGGCGAGGAACCAGGCGCGGGCCCGCACCACGGCGCGCCCGCCGATCGCCACGGTGGCCTCGATCAGCTCGATGGTGCGCCCGGGGCGGACGGTCTCCACCGTGATCTCGCACTCGTCGAGGGCGATCAGGCCGAGTATGTCGTAGCTGATCCGGGCCAGCGCCAGGCCGTCGGCGGGGCGGCCGGCCCGGTAGCGGTCGATGGCGTGCACGATCAGGCCGCCGAGCGGGCTGAAGTGCTGCTCGTCGGGGTGCCAGGCGCCCTGCGCGTGGACGGTGGGCTTGTAGCTGTGCTCGCCGGTGCGCTGGTAGTAGCTGTCGGGCGCGGCGGTGGGGGTGGTCACGTGCGCTTCTCCTCGGGCCGGATCACTGGCTGCCGCGCGGGCGCCGCCGTGGTGCGACGGCGCCCGACCTCGGCGTTCAGGATCGTAAGGGGCCGAACCGCCCGCGGGGCGTCACGGGTGACGCATCCCACACCGCCGGAGCGCCCGGACCGTCAGTGCGCGGCCAGCGGGTAGTGGTCGGACAGGTCGGTGTACGTGTAGCTCTTGCCCCAACTGCTCACCGTCCACGGCGCGCTGTGCACCCGGAGCACCTCGTTGGTGTACTGCTGCGGGCGGGCGTGGTCGGCCCGGTAGAGGACGTAGTCCAGGTCCTCCTTGGGGTCGCCCGGGTAGCGGTAGGCGGCGACGGAGTTGTCGGCGGTGTCGAACGAGTACGGCCAGCCGGTGCGGGCCAAGGCCGGGGCGAGGTTGCCGTTGGCCAGCAGCGCCTGGTACTCGGAGCCGTGCGAGTCGATGTTGAGGTCGCCCGCGAGCAGGACCGGCTCGTCGGCCGGGATCCGCTTGGCGTCCAGGAAGCCGCGCATCGCGGTGAGCTGCTTGGCCCGGATGTCCGCCGCCTGGCCGCTCGCGCAGCCCGAGTCGGTGGACTGGAGGTGGGTGCCGACCACGTGGGTGCGGCGGCCGTTGACGTCCAGCACCGCGTAGACGAAGCCCTTGTTGGAGAACCAGTCCGAGCCGCACGCGTCCTTGTAGACGTACTGCTCCTTGCGCAGGATCGGCCACCTGCTGAGCAGGGTGACGCCGCCGTCCTCCGGGGTGGCGGAGCTGTAGCTGCCGGAGGTGGCGTCCCAGCCGCCGGTGGAGCGGCCGACCACCGGCGTGTGGTACGGGTAGGCGGCCGAGGCCTTGGCGACCAGCGCGTCGGAGGCCGAGTTGTCGAAGGCCTCCTCCAGTACGACCACGTCGTGGCCCTGGAAGAAGTCGGCCGAGGCTATCGCCTGCGCCCGGTACTGCTGGCCCCAGTTGGGGTAGAGGTTGGTGCTCATCAGGAACGTGTTGTACGTCAGCACGTCCAGCGGGGGCGCGGTCGCCGGGGCGCTCTCGGCCGAGGCCGGGGCGGCGCCGAGCACGGCGAGGACGGTGGCGGCGGCGCCGGCGGCGAGGGCGCGGCGAACGGACGACAGGGGCATCTGGGCTCCGGTGGGCGTGTCGTGGACCCGTCGGGTCGAGGGATGTTGTGTATCCAACTTGGCCGGCGGCACGGCCGGCCGGACAACGGGCGAGCATTGGGTGAACTCGCCGGTAACAACCTAGCCGAGTACATGACGAACCGTCACCGACCTGGTCCCGGTGGCGGATCGCGCTCCGGGGGGGCACTGGCACTCACTCCTGTTTTGCCGGTGCGGCAAAACCCCGTGGACAAGGGGAAGCCGCCGGTGCGAGGGTCCGGGAATGACCGTTGACGAACCGTTCGCCCTGCCTCTGCCACTGCCCGGCGGTCTGCTGCTGCGCGAGTCCCGGCCTGCGGACCTGGAGCGGATCGGTGCACTGCTCGCCGAGCGCGGCGTACCGGAGGACGCGCTCGACCACCGCCTGGTCGTCCAGGACCCGGACGCCGGCTGGTCCGCCTGCGCGGTGGTGGTCGACGGAGACCGGGTGGTCTCCACGGCCACCCTGCTGGACGAGGAACTGCGCCTCGGCGGCGTCCGGTTGCCGGCCGGACAGGTCGAACTCGTCGCCACCGACGAGGAGTACGAGGGCCGCGGCCTCGTCCGGGCGCTGATGCGGTGGGCGCACGCGCGCTCCGCCGCACGCGGGCACGTCCTCCAGGTGATGATCGGAATCCCGTACTTCTACCGGCTGTTCGGCTACGAGTACGCGATCGACATCCCGGTCTCGCGGCCGGTGCTCACCCCTCCGCCCGGCGGGGACGCGTCCGCGCTGCGCACCGCCAGGGCGGCGGACCTGCCCTTCCTGGCCGCACTCCAGGAGCGCGCGCAGCGCGGCTTCGACGTCGCGATGGGCCACTCGCGCGCCCGCTGGCGCTGGCTGCTGGCACACGACGCCTCCACGCTGCGGGTCGTCGAGCGCGCCGGCGAGGTGGTGGCGGTGGGCCGCACCACGCCGGTGGACGACGGCGAGTTCCACCTCGCCGAGGCGGCCGCCACCGACGAGCGGGCGGCACGCGACCTGCTGGCCGGGGTGGCCGCGCTGGCGCCCGAGGCACGGCTGCACGTGGTCGACCGGCCCGGCACCCTGCCGGCCACCGTCTGGCACGAGTCGCTGGACCGCACGCCCCGCGCCGAGGCGGAGCAGTACTACGTCCGCGTCCCCGATCCGGCCGTGCTGCTCGACCGGCTGCGCCCGCTGTTCCGGGAGCGGCTCACCGCCGCCGGCCTGGACCTCGCCGACCGCGAACTGCTGTTGTCCACCTACCGCGCGCACTACCGGATACCGCTGGGCGAGGCCGGGGAGGTCGTCACGGGCGGCACGATGCAGCGCCCGGACCAGGCCGGCGGCGTGAGCGTGGCGCCGGACCAGCTCGCGGCGCTGCTCTTCGGCCCGTACGGGATCGAGGGGCTCGCCGGGCTCCGGCCGGACGTGTACGTCCGCGGCGAGGAGGAGCCGTACCGGGCGCTGTTCCCGCCGCTGACGGCCGACCTGCTGACGTACTACCTGCCATGACGGCGGCCGCGCGGCGGCTCCGCCGCCCGGACGGGCCGTGTTCGGTGGGTGTCCGCACCGGCCCTCGCCGGAGCGGATCGTGCCGGTACGCATGGTTCGGGGCCACACCGCGCGGGCCGCAGGGCCCCGCTCCCGGCGCCTTGACCCGATTGTTAAAGCCCCGGCCAAAAATTCGTGCGACGTGCCGACGATAATGTGATCGCATGTGCAGGCACTGTGACGTTGGGCGTCGCAGGAGAGGGACCGGCCCGCTTCACCGAGCGCGCCCGATCAACAGGGGAGACGCACCATCAACACCACCATCCGCAAGGCCGCCCGCGGGGCGGTGCCCGTCGCCGTGACCGCGTCCGTGCTCGCCACCGGCCTCGCCGCCTGCGGCACCGTCGAGCAGCTGTCCGCCGCGCAGAAGGTGTCCAAGGCCTTCGACAAGGTCGGTGACGGCAAGTCCGCCGGCTTCACCTTCTCCATCGAGGCCACCCCCCAGCAGATCGCCGCCTTCGCCGGCGCCGGCGGACCCAAGAGCGGCAGCGGCCTGGTCGGCTCCGCCCGGCGCGGCAGCGGGGAGATGGACGAGCAGACCGCCAAGTCGCTCTCCGGCCTCTCCGTCTCCGTCTCGGTCTCCGCCGACAAGCCGCTGAAGGAGGTCGAGGCCTTCAAGAGCGCCGGCAAGGGCGGCGAGGGCGGCCGGAACACCGACCTGACGCTCGACAAGTCGGTGCGCCTCTCCTACCTCGTCTCCGACCACGCCGGCACCGCGCTGATGGAGTACCGCCAGGTCGACGCCCAGGGGTACCTGCACGTCGACGCCAAGGGCCTGCTCAAGCTGGTCGGCGAGGACCCGTCCTCGGTGGACGACATCCGCTCGAACCTGACGGGCGAGATGAAGCCGCTCGGGGACGTGCTGTCCGGCAAGTGGGTTTCCTTCGACCTCCAGGCGCTGGCGGACCAGGCGAAGGAGTCCGACGGCAAGAAGGGCGCCCCGGGCGCCGCGCCCACCGTGGACCCGGAGTTCGGCGGCCAGATCCTGAACTCGATCAAGGACGTGCTCGGCCGCACCGTCACGTTCGAGGACAAGGGCAAGAAGGACGGCGCCGAGCACCTCTGGGTGAGCGCCCCGGCCCGGCAGCTGGTGGACGAGATGTACAAGGCCGTCAAGCCGCTGGCCGGCAAGTTCCCCAAGCAGCTCGGCGGGTTCCCGGACCAGGCCCCGAGCGACGTGCCGGACCGCAGGATCGGCGTGGACCTCTACCTGAAGAACGGCGCCTTCTCCTCCGCCACCTTCGACCTCGCCCAGCTGGCCGACAAGGTCGAGCCGGGCGTCGAGTTCCCGGTGAAGCTCGCCTTCAACCAGTCGGCCCCCAACGTCCAGGCCCCGGGTGACGCGCTCAAGCTGACCGGGGACCAGCTGCTGGGCGCCGTGGGCGGCCTCGCCGCCGCGGGCGCCGGGGGCGGCTCCGACGACGAGGACCTGGGCGGCCTGCTGGACGGCGAGCCGCTGACCGACGCCCAGCTCAAGGAGCTGGCCGGGCTGGGTGTCGCCGAGGACCTGGCGCGCACCTACAACGACGCCGGCCTGGGCTTCGAGGACATCAAGCTCATCGCTCGGAAGTCCTCCCCCGCCCCCGCGTGAGTGTGACGACGGTCCGACCGCGACCGGCCGACCGCACCAGCGCGGTCGGCCGGTCGCGTGTTCCCGGTCACGGGTCGACGGTCGGGGGCGACGGACACGGGTTTCCGACCGGATTCTCCGTCCGGCGGCCCGCCGGGTGGGCGGCCCGCCCGCCTGTCCGGCGCGCGGGCCCCGACCGCTCAGGCGTGGGCGGCGGCGCACTCCGGGTGGCCCCAGGAGCCGCCGACCTTGGTGATCTTGTCGCCCTTGCCGTACGGGCGGCTGCACGGGCAGGTGCCCGGGAAGCGGGCGTTCAGGGTGCGGGAGGTGCCGGTGCGCTTGGCCGTGCCGCCGGTGGTGCCACCGGCGGCGGCGCCGGTGGCCCGGGGGCCGCGTGCCTTCGGGGCCTTCGAGGCGGCGGCCGGGTCGGGCACCGGCAGGTCGGCGGCGGTGCCGGAGGCGTCCTGCTGGGTACGGGCGGCGTCGCTGGCGGCCTTGTCGGCGATGGCGTTCAGCGGATCGCCGTCCACCTGGTGGGCCGGCACGTAGACGAAGATGACGTCCCGGCCCTCCAGCAGGGCGTCGATCGCCTGGATCAGCTCCTGGTTGGCCACCGGCTTGCCGGCCGCCGTCTTCCAGCCGTTGCGCTTCCAGCCCTTCAGCCACTTGGTCACCGAGTCGCGGGTGTAGGTGCTGTCCAGCCGCACCTCCAGCGGCACCGCCGGGTCCGTCGAGGCCAGCAGCTGCCGCAGCGCCGTCAGCTCGCCCACGTTGTTGGTGCTGTGCCCGAGGGCGCCCGCCTGCCAGCGCTGGGGCACCCCGGCGGCGTCCGCGACCACGTAGGCCCAGCCCGCCGGGCCGGGGTTGCCCTTGGCTGCTCCGTCACACGCTGCAATGACTCGTTCGACCATGCCCCGATCATGCCTGGTCGGACGGCCCGGAGCCAAAGCCGCTCAGTGGCGTAGCAGCGGTAGCAGCAGCGCGGCCGACCAGCTGAAGTTGGTCGCGTTGCGTCCCTCGCCGGTCAGCGGGTCGTAGTTCTCCCGCACCGGGCCGTCCCCGGCCAGGCCGGCGGCGCCGGCCAGCAGGCGCTCCACCGTCCGCCGGGCGTCCTGCTCCCAGCCGTACCGGCGCAGGCCCTCGACGGCGAAGTAGGTCTGGTCGAGCCAGGCCAGGCCGCGCCAGTAGCCGGCCGGGTCGAAGGACGGCGAGCTGCGGGCCACCGTCGGGAAGGGCAGGGGCGTGCCGAACTCCGCGGGGTCGAGCAGCAACCGGCGGACGGTGCGGGCCTGGGCGGCGGTGGCGGTGCCCGACCAGAGCGGGATCGCGCCCTCGATGCCGCGGCCACGGGCGGTGAGCCGGGCTCCGGTGGCCAGGTCGGTGTCGTGGAACCAGCCGGTGGCCGGCTCGTACATGGTGTCGCGCACGGCGGCGTCGATCCGTTCGGCACGGGCGCGCAGCCGCTCGGCGGTGGGCCGGTCGCCCAGTTCCGCGGCGATCAGCGCCAGGTGGCGGTGGTCGGCGGCGAGGTAGGCGTTGAGGTCGACCGAGCGCTGGTCGAGCGACCAGCCGAGCAGGGTGCCGTTCGCGTCCCGGTTGGGCACGACGGAGGCGGCGTCGAAGCGCGGGGCGTTGTCCATGCCGGACTCCCAGGCCGCCGCCTCCCGGCAGTCCTGCGGGGTCGCGTTGGCCGGGTCCGGGGTGGCGCCGTACTCGCACAGGCCCTCGCCGAGGTGGTCCCGGGTGCGGTACCACCAGTCCTGGTAGGCGGCCAGTTTGGGCAGCAGCTCGCGCAGGAAGGCGCGGTCGCCGCCTCGCCGGTAGACCTCCCAGACCGCCCAGGAGGCCAGCGGAGGCTTGGAGTTGCGCTCGTTCCAGTTGCCGCCGCCGGTGCTCGGGTCGTTGTAGAAGACGCAGTCGGGGACCATGCCGGCGTCCGGTGAGCCAGCGGGGAGCTGGTGGTCGAACACCGCCCGGATCTGGTCGGCGGCCAGGCCGGGCGCGAAGGCGGCGGTGCCGACGGCCTGTTTCCAGGTGTCCCAGGCCCAGACCCCGCTGAACCACTTGTAGGAGAGGGTGGGGGTGACGGCGTCGTGCCGGATCCGCCCGGCGGGGCTGCGCCAGTTGGTGACCAGGGTCTGCACGCACTTGACGGCGGTGCGGCGGCGGGCGGCCGGGACGCCCTCGGTGGCCCGGGTCAGGTACCCGGCCCAGCGGGCGGCGCCCCGGGCCGCCGCCCGGTCGGGGGCGCGCAGCGCGGCGTCGGCGTCTTCGGCGGCACGGGCGTACTCGGCCTCGGTGAAGGTGTAGCTCTCGGTCCAGTCCAGGCCGCGGCTCTCCCCCGGTGCCAGCCGCACCGGTTCGGTGAGTTCGGTGCGGTGGCCGTCGCCGTCCGCGTCGAGGACGACCCGGACGGGGTGGCCGTGGCGGACGGCGAAGCGCTCGGTGCCGTCGGTGAGGTAGTCCCAGGTCTGCCGGACCTTCGCGAAGCGCACCTGAACGCCGCGTTCGGCGGCGAGCAGCCGGGGTGCCGCGTGCTGCGGGCCGGTGGCGGGGCGCAGCAGCCGGCCGGCCCAGGCGACGGCCAGGGTCCGTACGGCCGGGCCGGTGTTGGCGAGCCGGGCCCGCAGCAGGGCGGTGCGGTCTCCGACGAAGCGCAGTTCCAGGGTGAGGGCGAGGCCGGCGCCGAGGTCGTGGGTGAGGCGCAGCAGGCCGGGCAGTGAGGTGGCGCGCGGGGGTGCGCCGGCGGTGAGGTCCAGGGGGCGGCCCCGTTCGGTGAGCTGGAGGCGGCTGAGGCCGTCGCTGAGCCACCAGGGGTACTCCTGGGCGAGGTACAGCGGGCCGGTGAAGCCGCCGGGCCGGTCGCCGGGGCGGGGCAGGGCGTAGGCGTGCCAGGCGCCGAGGTCGGCGAAGACGGTGATCGGGTTGTGGCCGTGGGCGTCGCCGGGGTAGGCCTGGGCGGGGGTGCCGTGGAGGTCGAGGACGTCGGCGTAGCGGTGGTCATCGGAGGCATGGCGGTCGTCGGCGGCGTAGCCGTCGTGGGCGGCGCCCGGGTCCGGAGCGGCGCCGGGGTCCGCGTGGGCGCCGGTCGGGGCGGCGAGGGTGCCGGCCGCGGCGAGAGCGGTGGAGCCGGCCAGGAAGCGGCGGCGGGTCAGCGGGTTCATGCGCGCTCCTGGGCGGCGGGGAGTCGGAGGACGGCGGCGCCGAGCGGCGCGAGGGTGAGGGCGTCACCGGTGGGGGTGCCGGTGAGCAGGTCGGTGCCGGGCGTGCGCAGCGGCACCCGGCGCTCCTCCCGGCCGTGGTTGAGCAGGAAGAGATAGCAGGTGCCGTCGGCGGCGTGCCGGCGGGTGGCCTCGACGCCCGCCGGCAGGCCGGGCGGCTCGGCGCTCAGCCCGGCTTCGGCGAGCGGCAGGTCGAGCACCCGGCCGACGTCGGCGCCGAGGTGGCAGCTCAGGTACCAGGCGCTGCCGGCGCCGTAGCGGTGGCGGGTGACGGCGGGCAGGCCGGTGAGCGGGCCGGAGGCGTAGTGGGCGAGGGGCTCGGCGCCCTCGGTCTCGATCCATTCGCTCCAGTGCTCGGCGTGCAGCTCGGTGCCGTGCCGTACGGGACCGTCCGGCTCGGGGCACTCCTGTCCGGGGCGCTCCTGTTCGCTGCCGTCGGGCTCGGCGTTGTCCGCGTTCCCGTCCAACCGTACGGCGGTGGTCGTGCCGTCCGGGATCGGCCAGTGCTCGTCCACCACGATTCCGAGCAGTCGGCGCAGCGGGCCCGGGTGGCCGCCGGGGTGGATGTGGTCGTGCCGGTCGGCGATGCCGCTGAACGGGCCGCAGACCAGCCGGCCGCCGGCCCGGACGTAGTCGGTGAGCCGCTCGGCGGTGGCGGTGTCGAGCAGGTAGAGGTTGGGGGCGAGCAGCAGCGGGTAGCCGTCGGGTTCGGCGGTGGGCGGGAGGAAGTCCACGGTGATGCCGCGCTCGTACAGCGCCGCGTACCAGGGGCGGAGCAGGTCGAGCCAGCGCATCCGGGCGGAGGGGTGGTCGTCCAGCTCCAGCGCCCACCAGCTGTCCCAGTCGAGCAGCACGGCGGCCTGCCCGCGCAGCCGGCTGCCGGCGATCTCTCCGAGGCGGCGCAGTTCGGCGCCGAGGCGGACGGTCTGCCGCCAGCCGCGCGCGGCGGTGCCCCGGTGCGGGAGCATCGCGCTGTGGAACTTCTCGGCGCCGGCCGCCGAGGCGCGCCACTGGAAGTGGAGCACGCCGTCCGCGCCCCGGGCCAGCGCCTGGAGCGACCAGAGGCGGTGGAGGTCGGGGGGCTTGGGCACGTTGACCGGGCGCCAGCTGACCGCGGAGGGGGCCTGTTCCATCAGCAGCCAGGGGCGGCCGCCCTTGAGCGAGCGCATCAGGTCGTAGTTCAGCGCGGCGTGGACGCGGGCGCGCGGGTCGGCCGGGTCGGGGTAGGCGTCGTCGGAGACGAGGTCCTCGTGCCGGCTCCACTCCCAGTAGTCGAGGGCCTTGAGCATCGACATGAAGTTGGTGGTGACCGGGACGCCCGGCGAGACCTCGTCCAGGACGGCCTTCTCGGCGCGGTGCAGGGCGAGCAGCGCGTCCGAGCAGAACCGGCGCCAGTCCAGCAGCTGGGTCGGGTTGACCGGGCCGGGCGCGGTGCGCGGCGGCTCGATCTCGGCGAAGGAGTTGTAGTGCTGTGACCAGAAGGCGGTGCCCCAGGAACGGTTCAACTCCTCGACGGTGCCGTGCCGTTCGCGCAGCCAGCGGCGGAAGTCGGCGGCCGAGGCGGGGCAGAAGCACTCCTGGACGTGGTCGCCGTACTCGTTGTGGATGTGCCACAGGGCGAGCGCCGGGTGGTGGCGGTAGCGTTCGGCGAGCGCGCGGGTGAGCCGGACGGCGGCCTGCCGGTAGGCGGGCGAGGAGGGGCAGTAGTGCTGGCGCGAGCCGAACTCCAGCCGGATCCCGTCGGCGGTGACGGGCAGCAGTCCGGGGTGGGCGCGGACCAGCCAGGCGGGTGGCGAGGCGGTGGCGGTGGCCAGGTCGACGGCGATGCCGTGCCGGTGGACGAGGTCGAGCAGCCGGTCCAGCCAGCCGAAGTCCCAGTGGTGCGCGTCCGGTTGGATGCGGGCCCAGGAGAAGACGCCGACGGTGACCAGGTTGACCCCGGCCTCGGCCATCAGCTTCACGTCCTCGGCCCACACCTCTTCGGGCCACTGCTCGGGGTTCCAGTCCCCGCCGTACAGCAGGCCGGGCACCCGGGTGAGGCGGTCCATGGTCATCCCTTCAGTGCTCCGCCCAGCAGGCCCGCCACGAACTGCCGCTGGAAGAGCAGGAACAGCACCATCAGCGGGAGCGTGGCCAGGAAGGAGCCGAGCATCAGGCCGGAGTAGTCGACGTGGGTGAGCCCGGTCAGCGTGTTGAGTGCCACCGGTACGGTGTACCTGTCCTGGGTGTCGAGCATCAGCAGCGGCCAGATGAAGCTGTTCCACTGGCCCATGAAGGTGAAGATCACCAGCGCGCCCAACTGCGGCCGTACGCACGGCAGGACGACCCGGTAGAAGGTGCGCAGCTCGCCGGAGCCGTCGATCCGGGCCGACTCCAGCAGTTCGTCGGGGAAGTCCAGGAAGCCCTGGCGCATCAGCAGGATGCCGAAGGAGTTGGCCAGGAAGGGCACGATCACGGCCTGGTAGCTGTCGATCCAGCCGAGGCTGGCCATCATCTGGAACAGCGGGACCAGCAGCACCTGGAGCGGGATCATCAAGGTGGCCAGCACGAGGCCGAGCAGCAGTCCGCGGCCGCGGAAGCGGTACTTGGCGAGCCCGTAGCCGCACATCGCGGACAGCAGCGAGCTGAGCGCGGTGTAGACGACGGCGATCCCGAGGCTGTTGAGCAGGACCCGGCCGAAGCCGATGGTCTCCTGGAGGTGCGCCAGGTTGCGCAGCAGGTCGCCGCCGGGCAGGAACGGCGGTGGGGAGTGGAACAGCTGGGAGCTGCTGTGGGTGCCGGCGATCAGCATCCAGGCGAAGGGCACCAGGCTGGCGACGGCGCCGAGGGTGAGCACGGCGAGGACGGCGAGGCGGCCGAGCCGGGCGGGCAGGGGCGTGCGGCCGGGGCGGGCGGAGGGGTGTTCCGCCGGAGCGCGGCTCATCGGCGGCGTTCCCTTCCGTAGAGCCGGAACTGGAGCAGCGAGACCGCCGCGATGATCAGCACGACCACCCAGGCGATGGCGGCCGCGTAGCCGAAGTCGAGCTGCTGGAAGCCGACCTTGTAGAGGTAGACCACCGGGGTGAGCGTCGCGTCGCCGGGGCCGCCGCGGGTCAGCACGTAGTTCTCGTCGAAGAGTTGCAGGGTGCCGATGGTGGAGGTGATGACGCAGAACAGCACCACCGGGCGCAGTTGCGGCAGGATGACGCCGGTGTAGGTGCGCCGGGTGCCGGCACCGTCGAGGGCGGCGGCCTCGTACTGGTCGCGGCCGATCGCGTGCAGTCCGGCGAGCAGGATGACGGCGTTGTAGCCGGTCCACCGCCAGGTGACGGACGCGATCAGCGAGATGCGGGCCCAGGTGGGCGAGTCGAGCCAGTCGACCGGGCCGAGGCCGAGTGCCTGGAGGAACTGGTTGGCGAGGCCGCCGTCGGTGCGCAGCAGGACCTGGAAGACCACGGCGTAGGCGACCAGGGTGGTGACCGCGGGCAGGAAGTACACGGCGCGCCAGCCGGCCCGCAGGCGCAGCCAGGACTGGTCGAGCAGGACGGCCAGGACCAGCGCGAGCCCGATCATCACGGGCACCTGGACGGCGAGGATCAGTGCGGTGTTGACCAGGGAGTGCAGGAAGGCCGGGTCGTCGAGCATCCGGCGGTACTGGTCCAGGCCGACCCAGACGTCGGCGCCGTCGCGGCGGGCGGTGAAGCTCTGGTAGAGGCTGGCGCCGAGCGGGTAGGCGAAGAAGGCGACGAAGAGGACGGTGGTGGGCCCGGCGAACAGCCAGGCGGCGGTGCGTGGGGAGCGCCGGCGGCGGGCGGTCGCGGCTTCGGCCGCCGGCTCTCGGGGGGCTCGCGGCTTGCTCGGGGAGACGGGAGGGCTGGTCATCGGCCCGCCCCTACCCGACCGTCTGGCGGCCGGTGGCGGCGGCGATCTGGCGGGCCGCGGAGCGCAGGACGGTGCCCGGATCGGCGCCGTTGTGCAGCACCTGGTTGACGGCGGTGGTGACGATGTCGCCGGCCTTGGAGTCGTCGGCGGTGCGCTCGACGGTGGGGATGGTGCGGACGAGTTCCGCGAACAGCCGCATGGCCTGCTGGCCGTCGTAGTACGGGGCGGGCTGCTGGAAGTACGGGTCGTCCAGGGCCGGGAGGTAGGCGGGGAAGAGCCCTTCGTGCCGCATCATCGAGGCCTGGTTGGCCTTGTCGGCGAGCAGGAAGGAGAGGAAGGCCCAGGCCGTCTCCGGGTTGCGGCTCTGCGCGGTGACGCACAGGGTGGAGCCGCCATTGTTGGAGGTGCGGGTGCCGCCGGGGGTGAAGGCGGGCAGCGGGACGACGCCGAACTTGCCGCCGAGATCGGCCATTTCGGCGGTGAGGGTGCCGTCCCACCAGGCGGCGATGGGTGTGGTGGCGGCCTTGCCGTCGTGGGTTCCGGAGACCAGGCCGTCCCAGCCGCTCTCGAAGTCCACCAGGTCGTGGTCGACGAGTCGCTTCAGCAGGGTGAGGGCGCGTTCGGCGGCCGGGGTGGCGACGGCCACCTTGCCGTCGACGAACCAGCTCTGGCCCTGCTGCTGGAGCAGTTGGGAGAAGAAGGTGTCCTGTCTGGAGTCCAGGATGAGCAGCTTCCTGCCGGTGGCGGCCTTGAGGGCGGTGCCGGCGGTGACGTAGTCGTCCCAGGTGGCGAGGCCCTCCGGGTCGATGCCGGCCTGCCGGAAGTGGTCGCGCCGGTAGAACAGGGCGCAGGGCCCGCTGTCCCAGGGCAGGCCGAAGACCTTCCCCCGGGCGTCCATCACGGTGCGCCAGGATGCCTCGGCGTACTGGGACTTGAGGTTCGCCGCGCGGCTGGTGAGGTCGACCAGGGCGTTGGGGAAGTTGCCGATGTAGCTGGACAGCCTGTGGCCCTCGACGGTGAGGACGTCGGGCAGTCCGGTGCCGGCGCCGAGCCCGACGGTGATCTTGTCGTAGGCGTTGTCGTAGCCGATGTCCACCACCTCGACGGTGGTGCCGGGGTGGGCCTGCTCGAAGTCCTTGCCGAGCCGCTGCATGGCCTTGGCGGCGACGTCCCAGGACCAGATGGTGACCTTGCCGGAGAGGGTGGCGCCCGGGTCGCGGGCGAGCTGTCTGGCGTCGCTCGACGCGGTGCCGCCGGTGGCGCAGCCGGTGGCTCCGGCCAGCAGCAGCGCGCCGCCCGCGAGGCCGGCCGAGAGGATCCGGCGACGGGATGTCGTCATGGTCAACCGGCTTGGATCACCGGGTGGTTGAGGGTGACTTCGGTGCCGGGTTTCTGCGGACATCTTGCCTCCCGACTGGTGAATGCCGAATGCTGTATACAGAACTCAGCATTCACAACCCCGTCAAGGTTTGTGACGGAAATCGCGGAAGGTGCCGGCATGAGCCCACGCGTCCCCCGATCCCATCCGTACATCCCCAACTCCGCTCCTCAGGTGAGGACTTCGATGCTGGAGGCGGTCGACGCCCGGAGCGTCGAGGAGTTCTACGCCGACATCCCGGCGGACCTGCGCCTGGACCGCCCGCTGCGGCTGCCCGAACCGCTCGACTCCGAGGCCCGGCTGGTCGCCCACCTGGAGGAACTGCTCTCCCGCAACACCGTCGTGCCGCCGGGCCGCAGCTTCCTCGGCGCCGGCTGCTACCGCCACCACGTGCCCGCCGTGGTGGACGAGATCGTGAACCGCAGCGAGTTCCTCACCGCCTACGCGGGCGAGCCGTACGAGGACCACGGCCGCTTCCAGGCGCTGTGGGAGTACCAGTCGCTGATGGCCGAGCTGCTGGCCGTCGAGGTCGTCAACGTGCCGACGTACGACGGGTTCCAGGCCGCCGCGACGGCGCTGCGGATGGCCGGCCGGGTCACCGGGCGGCGCCGGCTGGTGCTGGTCGGGGAGATCGACCCGGACCGGCTCTCCCGCATCCGGGACTACGTCCGGGGCGTCCACGACCTGGTGACCGTCCCGGCCGAGCCCGCCGCCGTCCGCGCCGCGCTCGCCGAGGGCGGCGCGGCCGCCGTCTACGCCCAACTGACCGACCACACCGGCCGGGTGGCGGTGGAGCTGCCGCAGTACGTCGAACTCGCTCACGAGGCCGGGGCGTTGGCGGTCGTGCACGTCAACCCGATGAGCCTCGGCGTGCTCACCCCGCCCGCCGAACTCGGCGCCGACCTCACCTGCGGCGACCTCCAGCCGCTCGGCATCCACCCGAGCTTCGGCGGCGGGAACGCCGGATTCATCGGCAGCCGGGACGACGAACGACTCGTCGCCGAGTACCCGAGCCGGCTCTTCGGCCTGGCCCCCACCGACGTCCCCGGCGAGTACGGCTTCGGCGACGTCGCGTACGAGCGCACCTCCTTCGCCCTGCGCGAGGAGGGCAAGGAGTGGGTCGGCACCGCCGCCGCCCTGCACGGCATCGCCGCCGGGGTCTACCTCGCCCTGATGGGCCCGCACGGCATGCGCGAGATCGGCACGACGATCCTCGCCAACACCGCCTACGCCCGGCAGCGCCTGGCCCGCGTCCCCGGGGTGGAACTGGCCGAGCCCGAGGCCGTGCACTTCGCCGACTTCACCGTCCGCTACACCGGCGCCCGCACCGCGGCCGAGGTCGCCGCCGCCCTGCTCGCGCTCGGCCTGCACGGCGGCACCCCGGCCGCGGCCGACGAGGGCCGCTACTGCGTGACCGAGCTGCACACCCGGGCCGACATCGACCGCCTCGCCGACGCGCTTGAGGAGATCGCCAAGTGACCGACAGCCCGACCGATCCGCGCATCGCCCCCAAGCCCGCCCTGCGCCGCTTCCACCAGGCCCGCTGGGACGAGAAGCTCGTCTTCGAGCTGGGCACGCCCGGCGAGCGGGGCGTGCTGCCCCCGCTGCCCGAGGCCGCCGTCACCGCCGCCGTCGGCGACCCGGCCGAGCGGCTGCCGGCCGCGCTGCGCCGCGGCGCGCCGCCCGCCCTGCCCGAGCTGGGCCAGCAACAGGTGCTCCGGCACTACCTGCGGCTCTCCCAGGAGAACCTCGGCGCCGACCTCAACGTGGACGTCGGCCAGGGCACCTGCACCATGAAGTACAGTCCCAAGGTCAACGACGCCTTCGTCCGCGACCCCCGGATCGCCGCCCTGCACCCGGCGCAGGACCCGTCGACGGTCCAAGGGGTGCTCGAACTCGTGTACCGGCTGGAGCAGTTGCTCCAGGAGATCTCCGGCATGGACCGGGTCAGCCTCCAGCCCGGCGCGGGCTCCGCCGCGATCTGGACCAACGTCTCGGTGATCCGCGCCTTCCACGCCGCCCGCGGCGGACTCGACCGGCGCGACGAGGTCATCACCACCGCCTTCTCCCACCCCTCCAACGCCGCCTGCGCCAAGACCGCCGGCTTCCGGGTGATCACCCTGCACCCCGACGCCGACGGCTACCCCGACATCGAGGCGCTGCGCGCCGCCGCCGGCCCGCGCACCGCCGCGCTGCTCATCACCAACCCCGAGGACACCGGCATCTACA
Organism: Kitasatospora sp. NPDC034533; assembly: GCF_055575155.1. Lineage (NCBI taxonomy): Bacteria > Bacillati > Actinomycetota > Actinomycetes > Kitasatosporales > Streptomycetaceae > Kitasatospora > Kitasatospora sp. NPDC034533. Next base: position 75,465 of record NZ_JBVITE010000027.1, on the reverse strand, counting down.
ACCCCCGGATCGCCGAGTTCGTCCGGATCGTCCACGAGGCCGGCGGCCTGTGCGCCTACGACCAGGCGAACGCCAACGGCATCCTCGGCATCACCCGGGCCCGCGAGGCGGGCTTCGACCTGTGCCACTTCAACCTGCACAAGACCTTCTCCACCCCGCACGCCTGCGGCGGCCCGGCGGCCGGCGCCTGCGGCGTCACCGCCGAGCTGGCGCCCTACCTGCCGCGCCCCACCGTGGAGTTCGACGGCGAGCGGTACCGCCTGGACGACGACCGGCCGGACTCGGTCGGCAAGATCCGCCCGTACCTGGGCGTGGTGCCCAACCTGGTGCGCGCCTACGCCTGGATCATGTCCCTGGGCGCCGAGGGGCTGCGCGAGGTCGCCGAGACCGCCGTGCTCAACAACAACTACCTGCTGCACCGGGTACGGGGGATCCGCGGCGTCAGCGTCCCGTACGCCGAGGGGCGCCCCCGGGTCGAGCAGGTCCGCTACAGCTGGCAGCGGCTCGCCGAGGACACCGGGCTGCACAGCGAGGACCTCGGCTACCGCGCCGCCGACTTCGGCACCCACTACTGGACCAGCCACCACCCCCACGTCGTCCCCGAGCCGATGACCCTGGAGCCCACCGAGTCCTACTCCCGGGCCGACCTGGACGAGTACGCGGCGATCCTGGCTGAGGTCGCCCGCGAGGCGTACGAGGACCCGCAGACCGTGCGCACCGCCCCGCACCGCTCCACCGTGCACCGGATCCGGCACGAGCCGCTGGACGATCCGGCGCTCTGGTCCGTCAGCTGGCGCGCCTACCGCCGCAAGGTCCTCGGCGAGCAGCCGTGACGTCCGCGCCGACGGGCGGCCGCCACCGCCCGGACCGGGCCGGCACCGGACCCCGGATCGGCCTCCTGGTCAACCCGGTCGCCGGCCTCGGCGGCCCGGTGGGCCTCCAGGGCAGCGACGGAGCGGAGGTCCAGCGCCGGGCCCTGGTGCTCGGGGCCCGCCCCCGGTCCGTCGAGCGAGCCGCCCTGACGATCAGTCACCTCCCGGATTCCATCGATCTGGTCACCGTCGACGGCCCGATGGGGGCCACGGCGGCACGGGCGGCCGGACGCCCCGCACGGGTGGTGCACCGGCCCTCGGGAGCGGCCACCACCGCCGCCGACACCCGCGCGGCGGTGCGTGCCCTGGCCGCGGCCGGCGCCGGCCTGCTGCTGTTCTGCGGCGGCGACGGCACCGCCCGCGACGTGCTCGACGCGCTCGGGCCCGAGCCGCGCCTGCCGGTGCTCGGCATCCCGGCCGGGGTCAAGATGCACTCGGCCGTCTTCGCCGTCCACCCCCGGGCCGCCGCCGAGGTCGCCACCGCCTGGGCGGCCGGCCGCGGGGTGCGCCTGGAGGCCGCCGAGGTGGTGGACCGGGACGAGGCCGCGCTGCGGGCCGGCCTGGTCTCCGCCCGGCTGTACGGGCGGCTGACCGTCCCGGTGCTGCCCGCCCGGGTGCAGCAGCGCAAGACGGGCAGCTCCGGCCCCGCCCCGGGGGCACCGGCCGGCATCGCCGCCGAGGTCGCCGAGCGGGTCGGCCCCGGCGGGCTGCTGATCCTCGGGCCCGGCAGCACCACCTACGCGGTGGCCACCGCCCTCGGCGCACCGGGCGCCAGCCTGACCGGGGTCGACCTGCTGCGGCTCGGTCCCGGGGACGCCCTCGGCCCGGACCGCACCGACGGTCTCGCCACCGCCGCCCGGGTCCTGATCCGCGACGCCCGGGCCGACCAGCTGCGCACCCTGTCCGCCGCCCCCTTCATCGCCCTCTCCCCCATCGGCGGCCAGGGCTTCCTGCTCGGCCGCGGCAACCAGCAGCTCACCCCCGAACTGCTGCGCGCCGCGGGCCGGGAGCGGCTGCTGGTGCTCGCCACCGAGGCCAAACTCGCCGCCCTGGCCGGCCGTCCACTGCTCCTGGACACCGGCGACCCCGCCCTGGACGACGCCCTCGCCGGGCACGTCCGGGTGATCACCGGCCGCCGCTCCGGCGCCGTCTACCGCCTCTCCGCCTGACCTGTAGAGGAGCTCCCCCATGATCGACCTGCACGGCAAGCGCGCGATCGTCACCGGCGCCGCCTCCGGCATCGGCCGGGCCACCGCCGCCCTGCTCGCCGAACTCGGCGCCGCCGTCATGCTCCTGGACATCGACGGAGAACGCGGCGAACAGGCCGCCAAGGAGACCGGCGGCACCTTCCTGCGCTGCGACGTCTCCCAACGCTCCGACTGCGAGCGGGCGGTGCGCGCCACCGTCGGGCAACTCGGCGGCGTGGACGTGCTGTTCAACAACGCGGGCATCATCCGCCGCTCCACCGTCACCGAGATCAGCGACGAGGACTGGGACCTGGTGATGGCCGTCAACGTCCGCTCGATCATGCTGCTGAGCGGACTGGTGGTACCGCTGATGGCCGCGAACGGCGGCGGCAGCATCGTCAACACCGGCTCCGGCTGGGGCATCAAGGGCGGCGGCCGGGCCATCTCCTACTGCGCCTCCAAGGGCGCCGTGGTCAACATGACCCGGGCCATGGCCATCGACCACGGCTCTGACAACATCCGGGTCAACTGCGTCTGCCCGGGCGACACCGACACCGGCATGCTCGCCGAGGAGGCACGCCAACTCGGCGAGGACCCGGCCGCGTTCTACACCGACGCCGCCGACCGCCCGCTCGGCCGGATCGGCCGGCCCCGGGACGTCGCCCAGACCGTCGCCTTCCTTGCCAGCGACGCCGCCGCCTTCGTCAGCGGTGCGGTCATCGCCGTGGACGGGGCCGGAACCGCCTGACGCGGCAGGGCTGTCGACGGCCGAGGCCGCCGGCCCGGGCGACCGAGGCAGGACGACCGGCCGAGGCGGCCAGCCGAGGACGACCGGCCGAGGCGACCGACCGTGGGGGGCCGGTCGCCCGGCCGGTACGCTACCGACCGAGGAAGAAGGGAAGCCCGATGGCGATCGAGCGGCGTCCGCTGCGCGAGCAGGTGAAGGACGAACTCCTGGAGCAGCTCGGCCGCGGCCGGTTCACCCCCGGCGAGTCGATCAACGAGGTCCAGCTCGCCGAGGAACTGGGCGTCAGCCGCACCCCGCTGCGCGAGGCCCTGATCAGCCTGGAGCGCGAGGGGATCATCACCAGCGAACGCGGCAAGGGATTCCGCTTCGCCCCCACCGGCAAACAGGAGTTCCGCGACCTCACCGCGATCGTCATCGCCCTGGAGTCGCTGGCGCTGCGCACCTCCGATCCGGCGCACCTCGCCGAGATCGCCCCCCGGCTGCTCGCCGAGGCCCGCGCCTTCTCCGCCCCGCAGGCGCCGCACGGCACGATCGAGCGCTACGACGACGCCTGGCACGCGCTGCTGCTCTCCGGCTGCGCCAACACCCGGCTGCGCGACATGATCGACTCTCTGAAACTCACCCTGCACCGCTACGAGCGGGTGGTCGTCGGTGACCACGAGATCCTGGAACGCGCCGCCGAGGAGCACGAACGGATCGCCCAGTGCCTGCTGGACGGCGACCTCGACCGGGCCGTCGCCGCGCTGGAGGCCAACTGGACCAGCGGCATGGACCGCATCCTGGACCGGCTGCCCCCCGTCGCCGCCCGCTGACCCGGCCCGTCCCGGCCGCCCTCCCGGCCGCGTCCCGCCGTCAGTCGAGCAGCTCGACGACGACCCGGCGGCAGCAGCCGTCCGGCCAGCGCGAGGATCTCGGCCGGCCCGGTCACGTCCAGCGCGTTCACCCCGGGGAACACCGGGATCACGACCAGATGGTCAGGCTGGGTGCGTCGTTCACGCCCCGCCCTCGCCCGGCGGAGCCCTTGGCGGCAATGACGGGACTCTGCAACATCCGGCCACGGCGTTCCGCGACCTACGGTTTTGCGACCTACGTCCGCGGTCGGACGACCCCCGCGACCAGCGCCCGATTGACGCCCGGCCACCTCCGCGCCGCATGATGGCCCGCATGTGGGGCAAATGGATCGACTGCCGGGTACGGCCCGAAGCACGTGAGGCGTTCACCGCCGGTCAGCGGCGCTGGTCGGCGATCTCCGACCAGCCCGGCCTGGTGGGCCAGACCGGCGGCTGGATCCCCGGCGCCGACCGGGCCCTCCTGCTCGCTCTGTGGACCGACGAACCCTCGTACGCCCGCTTCATGCGGGAACGCCACGACCGGATCGCCGCAGCAGCCGACCAGCGGTCCAGCTACACGGAGATCGAGGTGGCCACCGGTCCGGTCGTGCTCACCATGCCGGGCGCGGCCCCCTCGCTGCCCGCCGCCCTCACCCGTGCCACCGTGCTGCGGGCCGCCGACTGCCGTCTCCACCCCGGCCGCGCCGACCACTTCCTCGACGTCCAGCGCCTCCTCTGGGCCCCGGGCATGGCCGCCGCCGACGGCATGCTCGGCGGCGCCGTCACCCGCCTCGCCGCCGACCGCTACCTCGTCACCAGCCTTTGGGCCACCCCCGCCGCACATCACGCCTACACCACCCACCACCTCCCCGCCCTGCTCCCCCGCGCCGCCGTCCCCGCCGACGTCCACACCCTCACCGGGCACCTGCTGCCCCTCGAACCGTCCTGGCTGGTCCTGCCCGCCCGCACCAGTGGATCAGGCGCGCCCTAGACTCCGGGGCCATGTCACTGCCGCGCTCCGTAGGCTCCGTCGAAGACCAGCTGTCGGTCATCGACTCCCTGATCGCCGCCCCGTTCCCCGAGCGGGAGGACTCGAAGACCGAGCACGGCTGGGGCGGCCCCGGCTACCAGCTCGCCGTGCTCCGGGCCAGCGGCGAATTCCGGGACGCCCCCGACCTCGCGACCATCGCCGCGGCCGAGGAGGAGATCGAGGCCGACCTCACCGCCCTCGCGGCCGTCCTGACCGCCCGCTGGGGCGGCCCGACCACGCTCGACCTCTGGGCCCTCCTCGGCTACGACCAACCGGACCTCCCCGCCGCCGACGGCCCAGAACCCCTGTTCTCCCTCGCGCAGATGGTCTTCCACCTCCCGGTGTGGCGGGTGCCGTCCACCGGGCGCTGGGTCGGCCTCACCCTCACCCAGGCCGACCGGGAGCTCCCCGTCGAACTCCTCGCCGCGATCGGCGAGGAGTCCTGCCTGCCCCTCTGAGGTCACCGCTGCGGCGCTGCTGCCGACCAAGGCGGAGACAGATCCATGCCGACCGGACTCAGCGCGCGGTCCAGCGGCCCTTCACTCCGATCACCGGACTCACCGGCCCTGTGACCGTGGAGCAGATATCCGATCTCATCAGGACGCGTACGTACCCGGACTCCGCGCCATGCGACGTCGAAGTCGAGTCGTCCATCATGCGATCGGCTGAGCCGAAGCGCATTCCAGCTCGTCCGTGGCGCAAGTACCCAGCGCCAGAGTCCGGTTGTCACGGGGCTCCCTCCGTCTCCTCGCTCAGCCCGTACTCCTCGCTCAGCTCCGGAGCCGTCTCCCTGAACATCTTCAGGAGTCCCTTCATGACCGTCGCGTCCCCGCAGACCGGATTCGACGCCGAGATCAGCCTGGCCAGTGCGTCGAGCACCGGGTACCACGCCGCGTTGCCAGTCCGTACGGTCCTGGCCAACTGCTGGAACGGCTTGACGTCCACGCTCCCGCGCTGCTCCGGGTGGCGTTCGAGGTGGTCGAGCAGAAGGAGTACCGGATCGGAGTAGAGGGTGTTTCTCACGTACGTCAACCGCCGGACGCGAGCCCGGTCGTGACGCCACTGGCGAGCCGCCTCGGCGGTGTCTTCGTCCAGGAACAGCTGGACCGTGGCGACCAGACCCCGGTAGTACCCGTCCGGGCTGTCGTACTCCCGCCCGAGTTCCACGTTGAGCTGGTCCTGCGCGGGCCGCACCTCGTCGACGGACCAGTCCCCGGACAGCCGCGCCGCGCGCTCCAGGAGGTCCCGGGCCACCACCGACTCGGTGTTCCGGTGCGCCTCCTCACCGGGCCACCACTCCGCCGAGAAGGTGGCCGTGAAGCAGAGGTCCGGGGTCCCATTGCGCAATGGCCGGCGCTCCACCACGCAGCCCAGCCGCTCGGGCTCACGCCGGCGGCTGAAGCGACGCTTCACTCGCTCGCCCCGGCCAGTTCCGCCACCGGCGCCAAGTCTCGGTCGGCCTTCACCAGCCGCATGACGTCCTGCTCCGGCCTCCGGCCGTCCTCACGGACGACGCCGCCCAGGGCATCGGCCAGCAGTTTGAGGTCTTTGAGCCGACCGTACTTCAGCACGACTGCCCAGAGCGCCTTGAGGGACTCTTCGTACGGCGCACCGGTCGGGCGCCGCTCCAGCCACGTGGCGATCGTGGGAAACAGCTCGGGGTAGTCGTCCGGAGCCTCGAACATGCCGTCCAGCGCCGCACGGACCAGGCCGGTCGTCTCCGACTCCGCGGCTGGCGCAAGCGTGAGTTCGTCCGCCCCCATCAGGGCCAGCGCCCCGAGCCGCACTGCCGTGGTCGCACCCGATCGCTGCTGTACGGACCGGAGGGTGCCGATGAACCACGGCAGCAGGTTCGGCGTGCGCAGCACAGCGGTGAAGGCGCCCAGAACATCACCCCGGACCGCCGGGCTGCCGCTGTCGGCCACCCGCCTGATCCTGGTCAGGGCCGCGTCGGCCTGGTCTTCGAGCAACTCTCGGCACACCTGGACGACCAGCCGCTGGCCTTCTTCGGACTTCCGCGCGGCGGTGTCGTAGAGCAACGCGCGGGTGGGGCGGCCGAGGCTATCGTCCTTGGCGGCCGCGACGAGCACAGCCGCGGCGAAGGCCCGGCTTCGAGGCGTCGTGGCGAGATCCCGAAGGACCGCGAGGCCCTGGGTGTCCCGGGTGGCGAGCACCACGTTGGTCACCGCCCGGATCGGGGCTCCATCGGGCTCGGCCCGCTGGTCGGAGGAGTCGGACATGATCCACTCCAGCACCCTGCGCCGCACGTCCGGGTACTCACGCCACACCCTGATCAGTAGCTCGTCCCCGTATGCCGGCGCCCGGAACGAGGCCACACCGGATTCGTCGACGCCGGCGCCCACCGCCTTCAGGCGGGTCTGCAAGCCGCGGCCGGCGAATGAGCCCCGGAGGTCCGGGCGCCTGTCCTTCGCGGTCGCCTCCCTGCTCTCGACCCCACCGGCGAGGAGGTCGACCAGCCGGTGCCCCTCCTCGATCGCCTGCTCGACCTTGACCGAGCCTCGAACGGCGAGCACGAGGGAGTAGCAGCGCTCCTCCAAGGTCAGAGGGGACACCTGGCCCACGCCGTCGATCGTCTTGGTCGGTGCCGACGCCTCCGCGAGCCGCTGGTCCAGTTCCTCGCTCCAACCTCGAACCAGCCGCTTGAGGAGTTTCGTGAACCTGACGGAACCTTCGGGATCGGACACCAGGGGATCGAACTCTGCCGTGATCTCGATGTAGTCGCGGATGAAGCGGTTCGAACGGACCGCGCTCCACTCCTCGATGTCCTGGTCGATCCCGCGCTTCTGGAGGTCCGCAACGCGGGCGTCTCCACAGCCGGCCGCGATGTGGTTCCGGACCACCTCCCACGCGGGTGGCGAGTCCTTGAGCTCGACCACCGCGATCTCAGTCGGCACTTCGGCCTTGCGCGCCGCCCAGAGCTCCTCGGTCACCGTGACGAGGAGGAAGGAGTCCTTGGCCCGAAGCTCGGCCGCATACTTCGGAAGCTTGCTGAGAAAGCTCTCTCGTAGCTGATCGGTCTCGCTGTCGCGCAGTTCCAGGAGTTGTCCCCGCCCTGGCTTGCACGGCAGCTGGGCCATCGTGAGCCGCTGCCAGTCACCGTCCAGGAGCACGGTCTCCCGCTCCTGTCCCGCAGCCAGGGCCAGCTCGTGCTTGGCGAAGGTCGTCGCCCCGATCTCCGGCCGGACGACCACCAGGACGATCGGGTGCTCCGAGCTCAGCGCCTTCTGGACCTTCTCGGCAGCCGCCGCCCAGCTCTCCGGTTCGACGTAGACCCCTTCCATCAGGGCCTTCTGCCGGTCGATCGGGGTCTCCTCCAGGAGCTTCTCGACCGTCGTCGGGTTGAAGATCGGATTGAAGAGCAAGTCTCGAGCGTTCTCGATGTAGAAACCGGCTCGAGGACCATCCTCGACCGCCTGGTCAGGAGGCTGTCCCTCCTGCCCGACCGGTCCGGCGTCGAGAGCCGGTTCCTCCTTCGAAGGGCCGCCTTCGGCGTCCCCGTTGGAGAGCGGCTCCCCGCCCTCCTGGTCTCCCCGGTGACCGGGTGCTTCGGTCGGCTCCTGCGGATCCTTGTCCGCCCCCAGAGCACCGGCCGGCGGCTCGACTTCGCTCACGGCCTTCTCCTCGTCCCCACCCGAAGGATCAGGCGCGTTCATGACACCGAACATGGTCTCGTTCTCCCTCTGAAGCCCCGTACGGACGGAAACGGATCCCGGCGAGTCACCGGCTGTCGGCGCTGGGGGTGTTGATCGTGAGGTCTCCGGTCTGCTCGAAGTACTTGTCGATGGCCCCGAAGTTTCGCGTTCCTCCGGTGATCCGGTGCGATGCTCGCGGAGGTTCGATCGGCTCCTCCTTCCCTGCCGACACGAGCTTCGGCCACGGGTCGGCAGCCTCCAGCAGTTCCGCGTTCACCCTCGGCACGTGCACCCAGGCCGGCTCGGCGAACTTCCCGTCCACCACCGCCCGCGTGAGCCGGAAGTCCTCGGCCCGCAGGCGCTCGGTGCGACCGGCCCGGACGATCACCTGGAAGGCCTCGTAGGACAGGAGCAGCGCCACGAAGGCGTTTCGCTCCTCGGCGACCTTCACCGTGACACGAGCCGCATCGCTGGCCACGAAGCGGCAGAGGTCGTTGATCGAGTCGCCCCGGCGGCTGTCCGGCAGCGGCCCGAGGTGCACGCTCGCCCGCACCCTGATCGGCGGCACCGCTGCCGGTCGCATCCGGTCGTGGTCGGCGAGCAGCCGGTGCAGGTTCTCCGGCAGCGGGTCGACCAGGAGCCGCGCCCTCGCCAGCGGCAGGGCCAGGATCAGGCCGTCGCCGGTGGAGTCCCGGTACAGCGGCTCGCGCCACTCCGCCTCCAGTCCGCTCTGGAAGAAGGCCCTGGCCAGCATGGACTCGAAGTCCTCCCAGTAGTCCGTCATGCGCCACGATTCGACGGCGCTGTATCCCTTCATGTCGATCACGAACAGCGCCCGGTAGTCCGGGATGTCCCGGGGGTCGGAGGTGACGGAGTCGAGCATCGTTGACGCCCTTTCACTGCGGGACGGAAGGGAACATCGGCAGCCGCGTTCGGCGGTCCCTCCGATGATGCGGCGACGGCTGTGGCCCCGCTGCACAGTCCTGGGCAGGAGCCCGGTGAGCCACGTCTCAGACCACCGATCGGCAGGCCCGCAGGCCGGCGAGGTCGAGAACCTCCAGACTGCCCGCGAGCGACTGGACGAGTCCACGTGCGCGGAGCGGCCTCAGCGCCTCCACGACGGAGTTGCGCGAGCACCCGATCAATTGGGCGATCTCATCCTGCGACAGCTTGATGCGGACCGGACCGCGGACCGGTTGGGCCACCGACTCCGCCAGCCGCAACAGCGCCGCGACGAGCCGGACCGGGACCGAGGCGGTCGCGAGTTCCTGCCTGATCTCCTCGCTCTGTCTCACCTGTCCCACCGCGTGCCGCATGAGCACCTGGAACAGGCCGTACTCGTCGATGAACGCGTGGAACTCGCGGGCCGGGACGATGTGGACCGTACACGGCTCCAGCGCCGTCACCGTCGCGCTGCGCTGCTCCTCGGCCAGGACCGCGAGTTCACCCAGCAGGGCACCGGCGTTCCGGACCGCCAACATCGTCGCCTGGCCGCTCCTTCCATGCCGCGATACGGTCACTGACCCTGAGGCCAGGACCAGGACATGGGTCCCGGGGGCTCCTTGGAGCAGCAGGATGCTTCTGGTCTGCTTGTGCCGGGGAGGTGCGAGCGCACACAGCTTCTCCCAGAGCGGCTCACCGAACAGCTGTCGATGATTTTGATACACATCTCCTCCGAATCCTGCCCGGCCGAGAACGTCAGAAGGCGCCGAAGGCAATGACCACGGATGCCACAACCAGAACAAAACCGAACTGGAGCACGGTGATCGAAACCCTCAGCAGCCGGTACTTCCTCATCGCCAATGTGCTCAGCTCCACCGCCCTCCTGCTGTCAGCGGCATCGAGATCGGTCGCCGACAAGCGGTGCACGACCGACAACAGATGGCATTCCGTCATGGAATTGATATCGAGGAAGGAAAGCCGGTCCGGCCCGACCGACGGGGGCAGTGAGGGCGTGAGCGCTGCCGCCGCGAAGAGAAGCGCGACCCCTGTCGCGCCCACCCCCAGCATTGCCGGGACGGCCGCCCACGGCGAGACTCCCGATGCCACCGCGAGGACCGCCACCTCCAACGCGCCCGCGATGCTCGCCATCGAGCAGACCGATCCCGCCTTCGCATCGGCTCGTCGGACCTCGTCCCCCGCCTCTGCCACGAGCAACCTCAACCGCTGGGGAACCGGCCCGGCATCGGCCCCTGCCGGGACCGATGCCACCGCGCTCCGACTTGCCGACCGACTCCGCACTCGCCGGACCATCTCGCCTCCCTAGTGAACCGACGGCATGTCCTGCGATCTCATCGTTTCCCCAGGCCGCTCGCCCCAGCGCCCAGATCCTGGCTGGTCGAGGGTGGCCCACAACACAGCACCCGGATGGTCACGCCGAATTTCCGGCCCCGGTCGGACCAGGCGCGCTCGAAGAATCGTAAAGGGACTCTCAGTAACTCGCCGAGACTCTGCCGATTTTCGCAGGACTATGCGGGAATTGATCAGGTCTCATTCAACATGCCACCAAGGCAAGGCGTCGTCGCAACATTCTCGATCGTTGCGGTCGTGGACGGCCCGGCGCTCGCGGGCATCCCCGGTGAGGACGAGCAGCGGGGCGCCGCTCTGCGGCCAGGTCCGGGCGAGGTGCTCGGCGACGATCGCGGCGGTGCGCTCCCAGGTGTCCTCGACGCGGTGCCGGTGGTGCCACTCGTAGCGGTCGGCGGGCGGGGCGCGGTGTCCCTGGCCCTGCCACCGCGGTCCCTCGACCGCGCCCAGCGGCTCGCCGTGCTCCGACCGGTAGCGCTCCGGGTCGGCCCCGGTGCGGTCGACGGCGGCGACGAGGCAGGCGGGCACCGCGTCCTCCAGCAGGCCGAGCAGCGGGCCGGTGTGCGGGAGCGCGGCCCAGATGGCGCCCACGTCGGGGGCGACGCGGCGAGCGGGACGTCCAGTGCCACCTCGCCGTCGGCCGCGAACAGTGCCACCCGGGTGGGGCCCCGGCGGCGGGTTCCCCGGCCAGGTGGTCGCGGACGGCCGCACGGGCGGGTCCGTCAACCCCGGCATCGGCCAGCCGCTGGACGGCGGCGCGGTCGAGGAGCGACCGGCGCCGGGCGGCGTCCTCGGTGGCGCGGGAGGTGTCGAGGTAGCCAGAGGCCCAGGGCCCGGGCCGGTCGCGCAACGGGGTCAGGAACGCGAGGTCCATCGCGCCTGCCGTGGTGAGTGAAGCGGTGCGGACGGGCGTCCCGGGAGGCGGGTGTTCAGCGCCCGAACAGGTGCCGGATCCGGCCGTTCGGCCGCGCCGCCGTCTCCCGGCCGCCCTGCTCGGCGGCCCGCTCCTCCGGCGGTGCGGTCATCTCGACGGGGCCGTGCGGCGGGCGGTCCACATGGGCGGACCGTCGGATCGGCCGGTCCGCGTCGGCGGCCGTACCGACCCGCCGTGCGCGGCGCGGAACCCGCCGGGACAGCCACATCATCGCGAGGCCGAGGCAGAAGATCAGGCCCAGGGCCGCCCCGGCGAGGAAGATGCTCAGGCTGTTCAGTGTCACCAGGTTGGTGCCGAGGATCGTCACCTGGTAGTCGGGCCCACCGGAGAGGTTGTCCGCGATCAGCAGTCCGACGAAGGCGCCGGACGCCGCCATCAGCAGAAGTCCCAGCAGCAGCATGGGGATCCCTTCCGTCCTGGTCTCGATCGACCCCCCGCGTGAGGGCGCGCCTACCCACCGCGGGCGGCCCGTAACGACCGGCGGGGACGTCGGCGGGAGCCGAGTGACGGACCGAGGCGGCCTGCGGCGGTGGGAGACGGATCAGCGGTCGGCGGGTCAGCGATTGACGGCGGCGGTGAGGCGGCGCAGCGCGGCCTGGGCGGGCGGGCCCCAGCTGGGCTTGCCGCCGGGGCGGCCGTGGACGCCGGCGTCCCCGATGAGGAGGCAGACCAGGGCCCGCAGCACCGCCCAGCCGCGCGCCCGGCGCAGGGTCGCGGCGTCCGGGGCGGGCCGGTAGGCGGCGAGGAAGCGGTCGGCGGCGCCGTCCGGCAGCAGCGTCCAGGCGGCGGCGAGGTCGCAGGCCGGGTCACCGGCGAAGAGGTCGCCGAAGTCGATCACGCCGCAGATGGTGCCGCCCGCGGTGAGCACGTTGGCCGGGTGCAGGTCGCCGTGCAGCCACAGGGCCGCGCCGGTCCACTCGGGTGCGGCGACGGCGTCCTCCCAGACCGCTCGGACGGCCTCGGGATCGGGGAGCAGCCCCCGCTCGGCGGCCGTGGCGAAGCGCCGGTCGAATCCTTCGGCGTGGTCGGCCGGCGGCCCGCCGCGCCCGCGACCGGCGGGCGCCCCGACGGGCGCGGGTCGGTGCAGGGCGGTCAGGAAGGCGGCGAGCGCGTCGGCGGACGGTTCGGCCCGGGTGGCGGGGGCACGGTCGGCGGGCTCGCCGGGCACCCAGGTGGTGACCAGCCAGGGACGGGGGAACCGTTCGGAGGGCTCGCCCAGGCGCTGGGGGACGGGGACGGGCAGCGGCAGCCGCGGGGCGAGGGCGGGCAGCCAGGTGTGCTCCTTGCGCAGCAGTTCGTCCGCGGACTCGGTGGCCCAGGGCAGCCGGACGGCGAGGTCGTCGCCGAGCCGCCACAGCTGGTTGTCCCAGCCTCGCGCGCCGAGTTCCAGGGGGCGGTCGGCCAGGTCGGGGGCTGGTCGTGCAGCAGGTCGCGGATCAGCTCCGCGGTGATCTCGGTGCCGGGGTGCGTCATGCCCGGCAACGGTAGCGGGCGGCGGCGGTGGTCGAGCGACGACGGTACGGCGCGGCGACGGCGTTCGAGCCGGAAGCGGCGGCGGTACGGCGCGGCGACGGTGGCGCCCGGCAGCGGCGGCGGTACGGCGCGGCGACGGTGTTCGAGCCGGGAGCGGGCCTACTCGGTCTGGACGGCGATCAGGCAGGTGTCGTCGTCGGTGTCGGCGGGGCTGAGTTCGAGCAGCCGGTCCAGGTACTGCTCCAGGTCCGGGCCGGGCGCGCCCGCCGCCCCCAGCAGCTGCTCCACCGACTCCTCCACCGGGCGGTCCCGGCGCTCGACCAGTCCGTCGGTGTAGAGCAGCAGCACGTCCCCCGGGTCGAGCCGGTCGGTGCGCTCCTCGTACTCGGCGTCGTCCATCGCGCCCAGCAGCACGCCGTGCGGCAGCGGCAGCAGCCGGGCGCCGTCCGCGCCGAGCCGGACGGGCGGCAGGTGGCCAGCCCGGGCCCAGCGCAGTTCGCCGCCCGCCGGGTCCACGAGGACGCAGACGGCGGTCGCGGTGACCTGGCCGGGTTCGCGCAGGGCGACGGTGTTCGCCCAGGCCAGCAGCCGGCCCGGGCCGGCTCCGGTGACGGCGAGCCCGCGCAGGGCGTGCCGCAGCGCGACCATCCCGGTGGCCGCGCCGACGCCGTGCCCGGCCACGTCGCCGACCGCGAGCAGCACCCGCCGGTCGGGCAGCACCAGCACGTCGTACCAGTCGCCGCCGACCCGGTCGCGCTGGGCCGCGGGGCGGTAGCGGACGGCGGCGTGCAGGCCGGTGACGGCGAGCGGGGGCGGCGCGGCCGGCAGGATCGCCTGCTGGAGCCGCAGGGCCAGCTGGGCCCGCTCGGCGGACTCCTGTTCGCTGTCGGCCAGCCGCTCCCGGGTGGCGCCGAGCGCGACCTCCGTCCAGTGCTGGGCGGACACGTCGTGGTAGGCGCCGCGGACCGCGACCAGCCGGCCGGTCTCGTCGACCACCGGCTCGGCGATCACCCGGGTGAAGCGGTGGGTGCCGTCCGGGCGGTCCAGCCGGACGACGGCGGAGGCGGTGCGGTGGTGGTGGCGGACGGTGTCCAGCAGCCGCCGGATGGCCGGCCGGTCGTCCGGGTGGGTGTGCCGGGCGAGCCGGTCCAGCGGTACCGGCTCGGCGTCCGGCGGCAGCCCGTACAGCTCGCGCAGGCCCTCGCTCCAGCGGATCCGGCCCTCGGCGGGGCGCTCCTCGAACCCGGCCACCCGGGCCAGCCGCTGGGCCTGGTGGAGCAGGGCGGTGCGCTCGTCCCGGTCCTGCTCGTCGTCCAGCAGCCAGCAGACCATCAGCCGGTCGCCGAGCGGGACGACCGACAGCAGGACGGCCACGGGGGCGGCCGGCCCCTGGTCCCGGAAGGCCAACCGCACCCGCTCGCCGGTCGAGGGCACGCCGGTCTCGTACGCGCGCACCAGCCGGTCGAGCAGCCCGGCGGCGCAGGCGACCGGGTACGTCTCCAGCAGCGAGGCGCCCTCCGCCGCGTCCCGGGGGCGGCCGAGCGGGTCGCGGAACCGGGCGCTGACCCGCAGCACCGTGAAGTCGGCGAGCCGGTCGGCCCGGAGGACGGGGGCCAGCAGGAGGGCGGGGGTGAGCAGGCCGTCCAGCAGCGTGGCGGCCTGCTCGGGAGTCACGGGCTCCGGGGGCGGGCCGAGCAGGGTGGTGCAGAGGTCGGCGAGGGCGCACAGCTCCCGGCGCTGCCCCGGTCCCAGCGCGGGGGCGGGGGCGGCGGCCGGCCAGAGCAGTTCCAGGGCGCCTTGGCGCCGGCCCCGGTCGAGCAGCGGCAGGACGGCCCGGGCGGCGCCGGCGCCCACCGAGGGGCCGTCCGTGCCGGGCTCGCCGGGCCACAGCTCGATGCCGCCGACGACGGCCAGGTGCGCCGGGGTCGGCAGGCCGGGCGGCACCCGGGCCCAGTCGGCCGCCTCCTGGGCGGAGAGCCCGGCGTGTGCGGCGAGGCCGAGCGCCCCGCCGGGCAGCCGCTGCCAGACGGCCACGGCCCGGACGCCGAGGGCCGCGGCGGCCTGGTCCAGCACCGCTCCGGCGGCGTGCCGCAGGTCGGGGACGGCGGCCAGCGCGGGCGCGACGGGCGGGCCGGCCTCCAGCGGACCCACGTCGGGCGGGCCGGTCCCGGGCGCACCTGACTCGGACGGGCCGACGGACGCCGGGACCGACTCCGCCGAAGGCCGGGGCGCCACTTCCGGCAGGCCCGCGATGTCCGCCGCCAGCGCGAGCACCGGCACCCCCGCCTCCCGGGCCAGCCGGGCGAGATGGACGGCGGCCTCGGTGACCGGCAGTCCGAGCCGCTCGGCCAGGACACCGGTGGCGAGGTCGACGGCGGCCCTGGTGCGCGCCTCGGCGTGCGCCCGGGCGGCGGCTGCCTGGAGGCGGCGGACGGTCTCGGCCAGGGCCCGGGCGGTGCGTTCGGCGGCCTCCCGACGAGCCGACTCCTGACCAGCGGACTCCCTGCGGGCGGAATCCTGGTCGCCGGTCACGGCCGGCCCCCGCCGCGGGCCCCGCCGCCGCCGTGCCGAGTCGCCGTCATGGCGCGCCCAGCCACTCGCGCATCCGCTCCAGCAGCCGAGTGGTGTCCACCGGCTTGGTGACGTGGTCGTCGGCCCCGGCGGCCAGGCTGCGGTCCCGGTCGCCGGGCATCGCCTTGGCGGTGACGGCGATCACCGGCAGCCGTTCGAAGCGCGGATCGGCGCGGATCGCCGCGATGGCCGCGTAGCCGTCCAGCCCGGGCATCATGACGTCCATCAGCACCAGGTCGACCTCCGGGTGGGCGCGCAGCAGGCCGAGCCCGGCACGGCCGTCGGCGGCGAGCAGGACGGTCAGCCCGTACCGTTCCAGGGCGGCGGCGAGCGCGAAGACGTTGCGGATGTCGTCGTCGACGATCAGCACGGTCCGCCCGGCGAACGGTCCCGCCGGGCCTTGGGCCTGGGCCTCGGCCTCCGGGCCGCCCTCGTCCCCGACCGACCCGACCGACCCGACCGACCCGACCGACCCGACCGACCCGAGCGACCCCACCGACCCGACCGACCCCGCCGACCCGACCGACCCCGCCGACCCGAGCGACCCCAGCGAGTCGAGCGCCTCCGGTGCCTCCGGCGCCCCGAGCACCCTGGCCACCCGCGCCCACAGCTCGTCCAGCCCGCCGACGTGCTCCACGCCCCGGGGCGGCTCGCCGCCGCCCCCGTACCCGAGCACCGGGGTGCCGCCCGCCGCGAGCCCGCCGAGCAGCGGCGCGAGTTCCCCGGCGCCGACCAGGTCCACCAGGACGCACCGGTACGGCCCGCCCGCGAGCGCCGCCCGCACCCCCGCCTCGTCGCCCACGCCCTCCACCCGCACCGCCGTCCCCCCGCCGTCCTGCGCCGGCTCCTCCGCCGGTTCCCCTGACGACTCCCCCGACGGCGGGCCCCCCGACGCTCCCAGCGCGCCCCGGGCGAGGTGGGTGAGCAGCCCCGGCGGGTCGGGCTCGACCACCAGCACCCGCGGCGGCTCGGCCGCCGCCTGCGCCTCCGGCCCCCGCCCGGCCTCGCCCTCGGGCGCGGGCCCGCCCTCCGGGTCGTGCCCGTCCAGCGGCAGGTACAGCGTGAACCGGCTGCCCTGCCCGGCCGTGGAGCGGACGGCGATGGTCCCGCCGAGCAGTCGGGCGAGTTCCCGGCTGATCGACAGCCCGAGGCCGGTGCCGCCGTAGCGCCGGGCGGTGGAGCCGTCGGCCTGCTGGAAGGCGCCGAAGATGGTGTCCAGGTGGGCCGGGTCGATGCCGATCCCGGTGTCGTCCACGTGGAAGGCCACCGCGGCGTGCGCCAGGCCGAGCCCGGGCGGCAGGTCGGCCTCCTCGATCCGCTCGATCCGCAGCTCGACCCGCCCGGTGTCGGTGAACTTGACGGCGTTGGACAGCAGGTTGCGCAGCACCTGGCGCAGCCGCGCCTGGTCGGTGACGATCCGCTCCGGCACGCCCCGGTCGACGGACACCTCGAAGGCGAGTCCCTTCTGGTCGGCCAGTGGCCGGAAGCCGGACTCCACGTACTCCAGCAGCTCGCGCACCGTGAAGGGCTCGATCGCCAGCTCCATCTTCCCGGCCTCCACCTTGGAGAGGTCGAGGATGTCGTTGATGAGCTGGAGCAGATCGGTGCCGGCCGAGTGGATGACGCCCGCGTACTCGACCTGTTTGGCGGTGAGGTTGCCGCCGGCGTTCTCGGCGAGCAGCTGGGCGAGGATGAGCAGGCTGTTGAGCGGGGTGCGCAGCTCGTGGCTCATGTTCGCCAGGAACTCGGACTTGTACATCGAGGTACGGGTCAACTCCCGGGCGCGGTCCTCCAGTTCCTGACGGGCCTGTTCGATCTCCAGGTTCTTCGCCTCGATGTCCCGGTTGCGCTGGGCGAGCAGTGCGGCCTTCTCCTCCAACTCGGCGTTGGAGCGCCGCAGTTCCTCCTGGCCGGCCTGCAACTCCTCGGACTGGGCCTGGAGTTCGGTGGTGAGCCGGCGGGACTCGCCGAGCAGCTCGTCGGTGCGGGCGTTGGCCAGCAGGTTGCCGAGGTTGACCGCGCAGACCTCGGCGAACCGGTCCAGGAAGTCGCGATGGACCTGGGTGAACGGCTGGAAGGCGGCGAACTCCATCACGCCGATCAGCCACTCCTCCAGGGCGATCGGCAGGACGACCAGCGAGCGGGCGTCCGCCGCGCCGGTGCCGGAGGAGACGGTGGCGTAGCCGGGCGGCAGCCCGTCCACGGCCACGGTCCGCCGGCTGCGGGCGGCCTGGCCGACCAGGGACTCCCCCGGCCGCAGCCGCCGTTCCTCGCCGGCCGGGCGGCCGTAGGCGCTGATCAGGACCAGTTCGGTGCCGTCCGCGCCCTCCTCGGCGAGGAAGAACGCACCGTACTGGGCGCCGACCAGCGGGGTCAGCTCGTCGGTGATCATCTCGGCGACGGAGCGGATGTCCCGCCGGCCCTGGATGGCGGCGGAGAAACGGGCCAGGTTGGTGTTGAGCCAGTCCTGCTGCTGGTTGGCGATGGTGGTCTCGCGCAGCGACCCGACCATCGCGTTGATGTTGTCCTTGAGGTCGGCGACCTCGCCGGAGGCGTCCACGCTGATCGAGCGGGTCAGGTCGCCGGCCGCGACGGCACTGGTGACCTCGGCGATCGCGCGGACCTGCCTGGTCAGGTTGCCGGCCAGCTCGTTGACGTTCTCGGTGAGCCGCTTCCAGGTGCCGGACACGCCCTCCACCCGGGCCTGCCCGCCGAGCCGGCCCTCGCTGCCGACCTCCCGGGCCACCCTGGTCACCTCGGCCGCGAACGAGGACAGCTGGTCGACCATCGTGTTGACGGTGGTCTTCAGCTCCAGGATCTCCCCGCGCGCGTCCACGTCGATCTTGCGGGTGAGGTCGCCCGAGGCGACGGCGGTGGTGACCTGGGCGATGTTGCGCACCTGGCTGGTCAGGTTGTGCGCCATGAAGTTGACGTTGTCGGTGAGGTCCTTCCACGTCCCGGCGACGTTGGGCACCCGGGCCTGGCCGCCGAGGATGCCCTCGGTGCCGACCTCGCGGGCGACCCTGGTCACCTCGTCGGCGAAGACGGACAGCGTGTCCACCATGGTGTTGATCGCGTCGGCGAGGGCCGCGACCTCGCCCTTGGCCTCGACGGTGATCTTCCGGGACAGGTCGCCGCGCGCCACCGCCGTCGCCACCTCGGACATCGAGCGGACCTGGCCGGTCAGGTTGGAGGCCATCACGTTGACGTTGTCGGTCAGGTCCTTCCACGTCCCGGAGACGCCCCGGACGGTGGCCTGGCCGCCCAGGTTCCCGGCGGTGCCGACCTCCCGGGCGACCCTGGTCACCTCGTCCGCGAAGGAGGACAGCTGGTCGACCATCGTGTTGATGGTCTCCTTCAGGTCCAGGATCTCCCCGCGCGCGTCGACCCGGATCTTCTGGGTCAGGTCGCCCTCGGCGACGGCGGTGGTCACCTCGGCGATCGAGCGGACCTGGGCGGTGAGGTTGTCGGCCATGACGTTGACGGACTCGGTCAGGGCCCGCCAGGTGCCGGAGACGTCCCGGACGTCCGCCTGGCCGCCGAGCCGGCCCTCGGTGCCGACCTCGCGGGCCACCCTGGTCACCTCGGCCGCGAACGAGGACAGCTGGTCGACCATCGTGTTGATGGTCGTCTTGAGTTCCAGGATCTCGCCGCGGGCGGCGACCGAGATCTTCTGGGTGAGGTCCCCCTCGGCCACCGCCGTCGCCACCTGGGCGATGTTGCGCACCTGCCAGGTCAGGTTGCCCGCCATCGCGTTCACCGACTCGGTCAGGTCGCGCCACGTCCCGGCGACGCCCGGCACCTGGGCCTGACCGCCGAGCCGGCCCTCAGTGCCGACCTCCCGGGCCACCCTGGTCACCTCGTCGGCGAACGAGGACAGCGTGTCCACCATGGTGTTGACGGTGTTCTTCAGCTCCAGGATCTCGCCGCGGGCGTCCACCTCGATCTTCTGGGTGAGGTCGCCGCGCGCCACCGCCGTGGTCACCTGGGCGATGTTGCGCACCTGCCAGGTCAGGTTGCCCGCCATCGCGTTGACCGCGTCGGTCAGCTCCTGCCACGTCCCGGCGGCGTCCGGCACCTGGGCCTGGCCGCCGAGCCGGCCGTCGCTGCCGACCTCCCGGGCCACCCTGGTCACCTCGGAGGTCATCCGGGCCAGCTGGTCGGCCATGCCGTTGAAGACCTCGGCGATCTCCCCGAGCACCCCGGGCCGGTCCGGGGCGAGGCGGGTGCGGAAGTCCCCGTCGCGCACCGCCGTCAGCCCGGCCAGCAGCTGCCGCAGGGCCTGCTCGGCCGGGTCGGCCGCCGGGGCGCCGGGTACCGGGCGCTCGTCCATCCCTCCACCGTCCGGATCGCTCGGCGGACGGGATGCGCCGTCCGGGCACCTCGGCCGCGAAGGCGGCGGGCCGCCGCCCTGCTCCCACTCTGCCACCCCGGGCCGGGGGCGACACTCGGGGGCGAGCACCCGAGCCCCCGCGAGGGGGCCTCAGCCGGGAACGGTCTCGCGGATGGGGAAGGCGTCGGTGGCCCCGGTCAGTTCGAGCATCCGCAGGATCAGCGGCCGGGGCCGGGCCAGTTCGATCCGGCTGCCGTCGGCCTCGGCCCTGGCCTTGGCCCGCAGCAGGGCGTTGAGCCCGGTGGAGTCGCAGAACTCCAGCCCGGCGCAGTCCACCACGACCACGGAGGCGGGCTCGGCGACCGCCCGGTCCAGGGCCGGCCGCAGCTCGGCGAGCGAGTCGAGGTCCAGTTCGCCGAGCAGGGCGAGGACGGTCCCCCGGGCCCACGGCCGGACCTCGACGGTGAGCCCGACGGTGCGGCCGACGGCCGGGCTGCCGGGAATCGACGGGCGGTTCCTCATGGCGGAGGGCTCCTCTCCTCGCGAGCGGCCGGGCGGGCCTGCGGCCGACGCCGACACCTCGCGGCTTTCCGCTGCGGCGCGCGGGAAACGACGGGCGGCGCTCCGGCGTGTTCCGGGCAGTTCTCAGCCCGGTCCGTCCGGCTCCCCGGCCGGGCGGGCGTCGGACAGCGCCCTCGGCCGCGGCACCTCCAGCCACACCGACTTCCCGCCTTCCTCCGGCCGCGAGCCCCAGGCCCGTGCGAGCCGGTCCACCACCCGCAGACCGTGCCCGCCGGGCCGCCCCGGGCCGGCCGAGGGCCGCAGCCTCGGTGGGACGGGGCTGCCGTCCGCGACCTCCACCCGCAGCCGGGCGCCGTTCCAGGAGAGCCGAAGTTCGCGCGGGCCGCCACGGGCGTGCAGGCAGGCGTTGGTGACCAGTTCCGAGACCATCAGCAGCACGTCCTCGGCGGCCGCCCGCCGGTCGGCGTCCGCGGCCGGCAGCCAGTGCCAGGACTGCAGCGCCCGCCGGCTGAACTCGCGGCTGCGCTGCACCGCGCCGTCGCGGCCCGCCAGGGCCAGTCGTCTGGTCTGCTCCCGGCCCGGTGGCGCTCCGTTCGCGGGACGGTTCACGGCCGCGCTCCTCAGGCCTGCCCGGAGGGTGCGGTGGGCCCGCCGGGGCCGTCCTCGCCGGCCGCCAGGGCGGAGCGCAGGTCCGGGTGGACCCGCAGCACCGCGTCGGCCCCGGTGATCGCGAACAGCCGAGCCACCGGCGGGCGCGGACCCGCCAGTTCCAGGCGCAGCCCTGCCGTCCGCGCGTCCAGCCGGGCGCGCAGCAGGATGTTCAGTCCGGTGGAGTCGCAGAAGCGCAGGTCGGCGAGGTCGATCACGATCCGTTCGACGCCCTCCGCCTCGGGCGGGGCGGCGAGCGCGGCGCGCAGCCCGTCCGCGCTGTCGTGGTCCAGTTCCCCGGAGACGGCGACGATCCGCACCGGGCCCCGGTGGCCGACCACGACGCGCAGGCCGCCGGGTTCGGGTTCGCCGGATCCAGGCCGGCCGACGGGCTCGTGGGGTCGCTCGGAAGGCCCTGGCATGGCTCGCTCCCGGTCCGGTCGGAACGGCGGGGCGCCGTCGTGCCCATCATCGCGCGCGCCGAACCGGGTCGCACGGACGGCCGCACCCGCGGGCACCGCGGGTGCGGTCGCGCCCACGGGCGCCACGAGTACGGGCGGGGGCGCCGTCCGTCGATCGTCCATGCCCCGCGTCTGCCCAGGGCCCGCCGGGCCACACCCCCAGGCCGGCGGTGCTCGCCATGGCACGGCGCGACCCGCCGGACCCGCCGGACCCGCCACCGGACGTTAGCGCCCGCGCCGACGGGGAAGCCGCCCGGTGCCGGGGTCGGCAGGCGCCCGATCAGGGCCACCGGCGCCCCGTCCGAACGGCGACGGAGCCGTCCGACGGCCCCGGGGAGGAGGACACGGCCGTGAGGTTCCTCGACCGCAGCACCGCGGGACACCAGCTCGCCGGGAGGCTCGCCCCGCTCCTCCGCGGGCGGTCCCGGGTGGTCGTCCTCGGCCTCGCCCCCGGCGGCCTGCCGGTGGCGGCCGAGGTCGCCGAGGCGCTGGGCGCCCCGCTGGACGCCGCCGTGGTGCGGCCGCTGGCCGTGGCGGGCCACGACCGGCCGGTCGGCGCGATCGCCGACGGCGACCCACCGCTGGTCGACCGGCACACCCTCGAAAGCCTCGGGGTGACCGCGGCCGAGCTGGGCGTGAGCGTCAAGCGCGAGCGCGCCGAGGTCCTCCGCCGCGAGGCGCTCTACCGTCAGGGCCGGTCGCGGCTGCCGCTGCACGGGCGGACCGCCGTCCTGGTCTCCGACGGCCTGACCGACGCCCTCAGCACCCGGGCCGCCGTCCACGCCCTCGCCGCCGACCAGCCGGAGCGGCTGGTCCTCGCGGCGCCCGTGGGCGACGCCAGGGTCGCGGCCGACCTGTCCCGGGACGTGGACGAGCTGGTCTGCCTCCACCTACCGCGCTACGCCCACGCGGCCGGCCCCTGGTACGACGAGTTCCACGAGGTCACCGACCGCGAAGCGGCCGTCCTGCTGCACCGGCTCGCCCCCTCCGACCAGCCCGGGGCCGAACCGGGCCCCGGGGGACCGACCTGAGCGTCGGGTGACGCGCCCGGCCCTCCGGGCCGCCACGCACCGATCGCCGCACACCGGCCGCCACGCACCGATCGCCACCGTCCTGACCACCACCGTCCTGACCAGGCCGGACGGTCCGTCACCGCCGACAAAACCCGTTGCCGGACGGAGGGCGTACGGACCATCCTTCGTACATGGACCTCCCCCCGCCCGTCATCGCCCTGGACGACTTGACCCTGCGCCGCTTCGACGCCGCCACCGACCTGCCCGAGTTCCTCGCCGTCATCGAGGAGTCGCTGGAACACCTGCGGCCCTGGATGCCCTGGGCGGCCGACCAGAGCCCGGCCCAGACCGCCGCCTTCCTCGCCGAGCGCCCCCGGCTCTGGGAAAGCGGACGGGACTTCACCTACGCGATCACGCGGGACGGCGCGATCGTCGGCTCCTGCGGGCTGTTCCGGCGCGAGGACACCCCGGAGGACGTCCGGGAGATCGGCTACTGGCTGCACCCCGCCGCCACCGGGCGCGGCCTGGCCACCCGGACGGCGCGGGCCCTGGCCGCCGAGGCCTTCCGGCTCCCGGGTGTGGAGTGCGTCGAGATCGTGCACGACCCGGCCAACCGGGCCAGCGGCGCCGTTCCGGCCCGGCTCGGCTTCACCCAGCACCTGCGCCGCCCCGCCGAGGTGCTCGCCCCGGGCGAGACCGGCGAGGAGCTGGTCTGGCGGCTGACCCGGGAGCAGGCCCAGGGCCTCTGAGCCGATCCGCCTGAGCGCTTCACCACCCAGCCATTTGACGGCTCATCACATCAACTGAGACCCACTACGCCGGAGACGGAAGTCGGGCTAGGATCACGGCATGGTCACCGCCCGGTCGCCGTTTCGTGCACGACGCGCCCGCCCCCGAGGGGCGGTGGCGCGGCTGTTCTGGCTGGGCGCCCTCCTGGTGGCCGTGTTCGCGTCGCACGGCCTCAGTGCGGAGAACGGCGCCGGGCACTCCGATCCGCTCCGGATCGTGTGGTCCGCACCGGTCACGGCCGCAACCGACGGTCCGCACGCCGTGCAGCACCAGGAGCACGGCCAGGACCACGACGAGGACGGCGACCACCCCGGCAGCGAGTGCCTGTCCGGTAAGCCCGAGGACGGCCCGGGCAGCGAGGCCGCCTGCCCGGCGGCCGCCGTCCAGCCCGTCGGCACGGAGGCCGCACCGGCGGCCGGTCCGGCGCGCCCGGCCGACGCGCGGCCCACGGCCAGACCTTCCCGGCTCCCCCACCGGATCGCGCGACTGAGGGTCTAGACCGGCCCGGCCCGCCCCTGCCCCGCCTCGCGGTGCGGTTCGGCGTGCCCGCCCGCGTCCCCTCCCGTTCTCGCCGATCCGCTGCCGCCCCGTGCGGCCGCGCGGAGTCCCGTCATGCCCGTCAGGCTCCTGGCCGCGCTGCTGCTCGGCCTGTTCTCCCTGCTGCCCGTCGGCTGCGCGCAGCAGCACCTCGACACCCATCCGCTCCGCCCGGCCGGCGCCGCCGCTCCGGCCGAGCCGCACGCCTCCTCCCCCGGGTCCGCCGAACGGCACTGCGGCGGCGGGGAGACCGCCGAACCCGCCCAGCGGTCCGTCCGCTCCACCTCCGTGCCCGCGCCCGTGCCCGCCGCCGCACCCTCCGGGGACCGGACCTCCCCGGCGGTCCTCCCCGCGACGCGCCCGACGGCGGCCCCCGGGCGCGCCACCAAGCCCGGAGTCCCCCTGCTCGTCACCGGCCGGTGGCGGATATAGCGGCTCGGCACCGCCCGAGCCGTTCCGTTCCGCCAACCTCCCGACAGGAGACGAGACATGACGTCCATCACCCCCCGCACCGACGACCGCGCGGCCCTCACCGGCCTGGTCGGCAACACCCCGGTCCTGCGGATCGGAGAGCCGCTGGCCCCGGAGGGCCGCGGCTTCTGGGCCAAGCTGGAAGGCTTCAACCCCGGAGGCATCAAGGACCGCCCGGCCCTGCACATGGTCCAACGAGCCCTGGAGCGCGGCGAGTTGCGCCCGGGCGGCCGGATCGTGGAGTCCACCAGCGGCACGCTGGGCCTGGGCCTCGCGCTGGCCGGCCAGGTGTACCGCCACCCGGTCACGCTGGTCACCGACCCGGGCCTGGAGCCGTCCATGACGAGGCTGCTCACCGCGTACGGCGCCGAGGTCGAGGCCGTCACCAGCCCGCACCCGAGCGGCGGCTGGCAGCAGGCCCGGCGCGACCGGGTGGCCGAGCTGCTGGCCCGCCACCCCGGCTCGTGGTGCCCGGACCAGTACAACAACCCCGACAACACCACCGCCTACACCCCGCTGGCGCTCGAACTCGCCTCCCAACTGGGCCACCTGGACGTCCTGGTGTGCAGCGTCGGCACCGGCGGGCACTCGGCCGGCACCTCCCGGGTGCTGCGCCAGCTCTACCCGGGCCTGCGGGTGGTCGGCGTGGACACCATCGGCTCCACGATCTTCGGCCAGCCCGCCCGCCCCCGGCTGATGCGCGGTCTCGGCTCCAGCATCTACCCGCGCAACGTCGCCTACGGCACCTTCGACGAGGTGCATTGGGTCGCCCCGGCCGAGGCCGTCCGGACGTGCCGGCGGCTGGCCGCCTCGCACTACGCCACCGGCGGCTGGAGCGTCGGGGCGGTCGCCCTGGTGGCCGGCTGGCTGGCCCGCACCCAGCCGGCGGGCACCCGGATCGCCGCGATCTTCCCGGACGGGCCGCAGCGCTACCTCGGCACCGTCTACGACGACGAGTACTGCGCCGCGCACGACCTGCTCGACCGGCCGCCGGCCGACAACCCGGACGAACTGGCCCGGCCCGACGAGCGGGAGGTCACCCGCTGGTCGCGCTGCGCCGAGGTGGTCGACCCGCTGACCCTCACGGCCCCCCTCGGCGGTGCCCGGTGAGGGACCTGACCACCCGGTTCCGCGGCTACGAGCGCAGCGTCCGGCTGCTGATGGTCAACCAGTTCACCATCAACCTGGGCTTCTACATGCTGATGCCCTACCTGGCCGCCCACCTGTCCGGCGGCCTCGGCCTGGCCGGCTGGACGGTCGGGCTGGTGCTCGGGGTGCGCAACTTCGCCCAGCAGGGCATGTACCTGGTCGGCGGCACGCTGGCCGACCGCTTCGGCTACAAGCCGCTGATCGTCGCGGGCTGCCTGCTGCGCACCGGCGGCTTCGCCGCGCTCGGCGTCTCGTCCGCGCTGCCCGCCCTGGTGGCGGCCTCGGCGGCCACCGGCCTGGCCGGGGCGCTGTTCAACCCGGCCGTCCGGGCGTACCTGGCGCGGGACGCGGGCGAGCAGCGGGTGGCCGCGTTCGCGCTGTTCAACGTGTTCTACCAGGCCGGGATCCTGCTCGGCCCGCTGGTCGGCATGGCGCTCACGGCGGTGGACTTCCGCGCCACCTGCCTGGTCGCGGCCGGGGTGTTCGCGGCGCTCAGCGCCGTGCAGATCCGCTCGCTGCCGGCCCGCCGGGGCGCCGAGCCGGCCGGCGGCCCGGAGCGCGCGGGCGTCCTGCGGCAGTGGCGCGGGGTGCTGGCCAACCGTCCGTTCCTGCTGTTCGCGGCGGCGATGACCGGCTCGTACGTGCTGTCCTTCCAGGTGTACCTGGCGCTGCCGCTGGAGGTCCGGCGGCTGGGCGGTGACGGCACCGGCGGGACGGTGGCCACGGCGCTGCTGTTCGCGGTGTCCGGGCTGGGCACGATCCTGCTCCAGACCAGGGTCACCGCCTGGTGCCGGGCCCGGACCTCGCCGGGCACCGCCCTGGCCGCGGGGGTGGCCGTGATGGGCGCGGCGTTCCTGCCGCTGCTCGCCGCCTCGGCCGTGCCCGTCCCCGGGGCGGGCCCCGGACGCTGGGCGCTCGCCGCCGGGCCGCCGGCACTGGCCGCGTTCCTGCTGGCGCTGGGCACCATGCTCGCCTACCCGTTCGAGATGGACACCGTGGTGCGGCTCTCCGGGGACCGCCTGGTCGCCACCCACTACGGGCTCTACAACACCGTCTGCGGGGTCGGCATCACCGTGGGCAACCTGCTGACCGGCGCGGCCCTGGACACCGCCCGCGCGGCCGGGCTCGCCGCGCTCCCCTGGCTTGCGCTGTGCGCCCTCGGAGTGCTCTGCGCGCTCTCGCTGCGCCTCCTCCACCGTGACCGGCGGCTCGCCGGCCCCGAGCCGGTGCCCGCCGGGCAGCCGGCCGGGTGACGGAGGCCGGGTGACAGGGGCCGGGTAACGGGCGGCCGACGGGAGCTCAGCAGCCTCCGAACGGCGGACCCGTGGACTCCCAAGGGTCCACGGGTCCGCCGACACCCCATCAGGAAGCTTGTACCGAACGGTCAGTTTTCACATACTTCCGGTCAGCGCCTGTCAGGAGCAGATCATCCGCCGTGCTTACGGAGAGCACCGGCCGAAGTCCACCCACCGCCTGACCGCGCTTCACGGCCCCAACCCTCAGGGCCGCTCGCTCCCGGAGGAGATCGGTGAGGACCATGCGCAGAACCCCCCGCACCACACGCCGCTTCCGCCTGCTCGCCGCGGCCCTCGGCCTGCTGACCGCCACCGCGGTCGCCGCGCCGGGCGCCGCCGCGGCCCCCACCGGCACCGCCCGGCCGGAACAGCTCGCGGCGGTCAGCGACGCCATCCTGAAGGCCGAGGTCGACGGCACCGCCTGGTACGTCGACGAGGCCGCCGGACGGGTCGTGGTGACCGCCGACAGCACCGTGTCCCCGGTCTCGCTCGGCAAGCTGATGAGCGCCGTCGGCCCCAACGCGTCCACCGTGGCCATCCACCGGGTCCCCGGGGTGTTCAGGCCCCTGGTCGCCCCCGGGGACGCCATCTACGGCGGCCAGTACCGCTGCTCGCTCGGCTTCAACGTGGTCAGCGGCAGCACCTACTACTTCCTCACCGCCGGGCACTGCGGCAACGTCGCCCCCGACTGGTACACCGACCTCGCGCACAGCAACCGGATCGGCCCGACCATCAGCTCGACCTTCCCCGGCCACGACTACGCCCTGGTCCGCTACGACAACTCCGCGCTGAGCCACCCGGGCGGCTTCACCTCCGCCCCGAACGCCTTCGTCGGCGAGGCGGTCCAGCGCACCGGGTCGACCACCGGCACCCACGGCGGCACCGTCACCGGGCTCAACGCCACCGTGCGCTACACCGACGGCGGCATCGTCACCGGCCTGATCCAGACCAACGTCTGTGCCGAGGCCGGCGACTCCGGCGGCCCGCTGTTCGACGGCGCCAAGGCGCTCGGCCTCACCTCGGGCGGCAGCGGCGACTGCACCTCGGGCGGGACGACCTTCTACCAGCCGGTGAACGCGGCGCTCGCCGCCTACCACGTGAACGTGTTCTGATCCTCCAGGAGTCGGCCGTCGGCCCGCTGCCGGGTGCAGCGGGCCGACGGCCGTGTCCGGCTCCGGCGGTCAGCCCGCGTACACGTCCTCGACGTACCGGCCGGCCTCGACCAGGCCCTGGAGCCACTCGCGCGCCCGCTGCTCGTCGGCGCCCGGCGTGCGCTCCCGGTACAGCGTCCGGAAGGCGTCCCGAACGCCCGGGGCCATCCGGGCCCCGTCGCCGCACACGTACACCTCGGCACCGGCCTCCAGCAGCTCCCACAGCTCGGCCGCCTCGGCCGCGATCCGGTCCTGCACGAAGCGCCGCCCGTGCCGCGGCCGCTCGCTGAAGACGGGCCGCAGCGAGACCGCGCCGGAGCGCTCGGCCGCCTCCAGCTCGTCGCGGTGCAGGTAGTCCGCCGCCTCGTCGTCGCAGCCGAAGTACAGCAGCGCCGGGGCCAGGTCCGCCCCCTTCGCGAGCAGCGCCCGGCGGTCGGCGACGGCGCCCCGGAAGGGGGCCAGGCCGGTGCCGGCCGCGATCATCACCACCGGGGTGCGGTGGCCGATCCGGAACGCCTCCCGGCAGGGCCGGACCCGGGCCAGCACGGTGTCGCCGACGGCCACCCGGCCCAGGTGGCCGGAGCCGGTGCCCAGGAAGACGCCCCGGCCGGAGCGGGCCGGCCCGCTGAGCAGCGAGACCATCAGGTCCACCTCCCCCGGGCGCTCGGCGGGCGAGGAGGAGATCGAGTAGTGCCGCGGCCGGATCGGCGGCAGCAGCTCCAGCAGCACCGGCCAGGTCAGCCGCTCCCGCAGTGCCGGGTGGTCCTCGATCAGGTCCAGCAGGGTGCGCGGGTCGTCCTCGGGCAGCGCCAGCAGCGCGGCCCGCTCGGGCGGGCAGGGGTTGAGGTCGGCCAGCACGGCGCGCTGTCCCGCGCTCGGCCGGTCCTGCAACTCGACGTGGTGGGTGAGCAGGTCGCGCACCGTCAGCGGGCGGTCGACGGCCGGGCCGGTGCGCCGGTGCGCCACGATGTTGAGCACCGTCCGCAGGTCCGCGCCGAACAGCTTGGCGGCGCGCTCGACCAGCAGCGGGTCGTTGGCCGGCAGCACGGTGAGGTGGTCGGCGGTCCGGTAGCCGGTGCCCTCCGGCAGGGCGAGGCGCACCAGCCGCTTGACCCGGTGGTAGCCCGGGTCGGTCAGGCTGCCGACGGCGGTGACGGTCAGCTCCGCCAGGTCGTGCCGGGCGGCCAGCGCGGCCAGCGGGCCGCCGGTCACCTCGGTCACGGTGAAGGCGGCCGTCGGCCGGGGCGCGGCGGGGGCGTCGGCGTCCCCGTACCGCGCCAGCAGGACCTCGCGCAGCTGCTCGGTGAACCGCCGTACGGTGCCGTCCAGGTCGCCGGAGGCGTCGGCCTCGGCGCGCTCCAGCAGCCGGGTGCCGCCGAGGGCGGCGAGCCGGTCGTCGATCAGGGCCGGGACGCGCTGGTAGGTCGCCGCGTAGGTGCGGTCGCCGATGCCGAGCACCGCGTACGCGACCCCGTCGGCCCGGAGCCCGTCGGGCGCCCCGTCGGACTCCTGGAGCCGGCGGACGAAGACGGCCGCGTCGTCGGTCGGCTGGCCGTTGTACGAGGCGGCGGTGATCACCACCGGCCGGTCGGTGGGCAGCCCGTCCGGGTACGCGTCCAGCGGGGCGGTCGCGGTCTCGCAGCCGAGTTCGGCGGCGGCCTCCGCGAGCCGGCGGCTGAACTCCCGGCAGGCGCCGTAGTTCGAGCCGTGCAGGAGCAGCAGCCCGGTGCCCCGGCGGACCCGGCCGGGGCGCCCGGCGGCGGTGCCGGTGGCGGCGGCGGCGGTGGTGTCGGCGGCGTGGGCGGCCGGACCGGCCTCGGGTGCCCGGGCGGGCTCGCGCCGGGCGAGGAGCAGGGTGAACCCGTCGGGCTTGATGGTGAGCGTCTGCTTGATCGTCAGCCGGTAGTCGGCGTGGTCGATCAGCCGGTAGCGGTGGACCAGCATGCCCAGCAGCATCGTCGCCTCGTGCAGCGCGAACTGCCGCCCGATGCAGGCGCGTTCGCCCGTGCCGAAGGGCTTGAAGGCATGCGGGGAGCGGGACTGCTCGCGCTCCGGGTCGAACCGGGAGGGGTCGAACAGCTCCGGGTTGTCGCCCCACACGGGGTCGCGGTGCAGCATCGGCGTGTGGACGAAGACGGTCTGCCCGGCGCGCAGCGGGATGCGGCCGCCGAGCAGGGTGTCCTCGCGGGCCTCGCGGCTGAAGGCGGGCGCCGTCGGCCACAGCCGCAGCGCCTCGTTGAGCACCTGGCGGGTGAGGCGCAGCCGTCCGACGTCCTCGTAGGAGGGCTCGGGATCGGCCTGGGCTCCCCAGAGGCCGTCCACCTCGCGCTGCACCTGCCGCAGCACGGCCGGGTGCTTGGCCAGGTAGTGGAGCGCGAAGGAGAGCGCGCCCGAGGTGGTCTCGTGGCCGGCGATCAGGAAGGTGATGACCTGGTTGCGGATGTTCTCGGCGTCCAGCCGGCTGCCGTCGGAGGGGCGCACCGCTCCGAGCATCAGGCCGAGCAGGTCCTCGGCCGGGCCCTGGGCGCCCTCCCCGGCGCGGGCGGCGATCACCTCGTCGACGACGCCGGCCAGGTAGTCGGCGTCGGCCCGGAAGGCCGCGTCGCTCTCGCCGTGGTCGGCCTCCGGGTCGCGGGTGAGCTTGGTCATCGCCCAGTTCAGGCAGCGCACCATGGCCTCGACGAAGGGGTGCGGCTCCTCCCGTTCGAAGGAGCCGAAGTCGAAGCCGAAGCCGGCCAGTCCGATGGTGTCCAGGGTCATCCGGGTCATGTCGCCGGGCACGTCCACCGGCAGTCCGGCGGCCTGGCGCCGGTCCCAGGAGTCGACCAGCCGGCGGGCCACCCGCAGCATCACCGGGTGGTAGGTGCGCATCGAGCCGAGCGCGAAGGCGGGCATCAGGATGTCGTGCGCCCGGGCCCAGTTGGGCTCGTCGTTGTAGGCGGTGAACAGGCCGTCGCCGGTGAACTGACGGACGTTCACCAGGCCCGGGCCGATCGACTTGGTGAAGCGGGTCTCGTCGGCCAGTTCCTCGACCAGCTCCAGGCCGCTGACGACCAGGGCGTCGTGGCCGTGCAGCCGCTGGACGAACGCCGGGCCGTGCTTTCTGGCCAGTTCCATGGTCCGCAGCATCGGCACGGCGACCGGCGGCGCCGACGAGATGTCCACCAGGGGGACGGTCGGGCTCTCGCCCTCGGTCGTGTTCTCCACCGTCTCGGTCATCGCGGTCCCTCCCACAGCGGCACGGTTCGGATGCTTCCACTGTGCGCCCACCGGGCGGGGGGTCGAGCGGCGATCACTACATGATTGTGTAGTACCCGCGGTGCCCGTGGACTTGCCCACGGGCCGTCAGCTCTGGTGCGCGCGGGCGCCACGGGGAGGAGGAGCGTACATGCGATGACCGAGGGGTGCCCCGGGCCCGTGCCGGGCAGCCGGCCCGACGCCGCGGTGATCTGGCGCAACCGGGCGCTGCGGCTGCTGGACCACGTGAAGCTGCCCATCGCGGTGTGCGAGTTCGGTGGCCGCATCCTGATCGTCAACCGCGCGATGGCGGCCGAGTTCGGCCTGTTCCCTGGGCAGTTGCGCAACCGCAGGATCCTGGAGTTCTTCACCCTCGGGGACAGCGCGACGATCCAGACGCTCACCGAGGCCGTCCGGCTGCACCGCCGCTCGCGGTATCCGGCCCGGGTCTCCTGGACGCCGGTCGCAGGCCGCGAGCGGCACGGCGAGATGGCCGTCGAGCTGGTGGCCGACACCCCGGAGCAGACCCCGAGCCTGCTGCTCTCGCTCCGGGCGGCGGAGCCCGCGGAGCCCGAGGGCGAGGCCCCGCCGGACGGCCCCCGGGCCGAGGTCAGTCCGGTCGAGGCCCGCATCCTGGCCGCCGCCGCGCGGGGGGACACCACCGCGCAGATCGCCCGGGAGATCGGCGTCACCACGGACGGGGTCAACTACCACCTGGCCCGGCTGTCCCGCCGCTGGCGCGTCCCCAACCGCACCGCCCTGGTCGCCCGTGCCTACGCCACCGGCGTGCTGGTCACGGGCGCCTGGCCGCCCCGGCCGGCCTGACGCCCCCGCTCAGGAGCGGACCGCCTCGACGAAGGCCGTCGTGATCTCCGGGTCCGGGAGCGGGCGCCCGTAGGCCTCGCCGAGCCGGACCAGGGTGGTGAGCTCGGTCTTCCAGCCGTGCCCGTCGAGCCACCGGTCGGTGCCCGGCCCGAGCCCGCCGCGCCACAGCGCGGTCATCTCGGCGAGGGCCGGGTCCTCCGGGGTGCGGCTGACGTCCCGGCCCTGCTCCAGCAGCAGCCGGCTGCCCGGGGCGGCCAGCGCGGCCACCGCGGTGAGCAGGGTGGCCGTCTCCTCGGCGGTGAGGTAGACCAGCAGCCCCTCCGCCAGCCAGGCCGAGGGCCGCGCCGGGTCGAACCCGGCCTCGACCAGCCGGTCGGTCCACCCGGGGTCGACCAGGTCGGCGGGCAGGGCGGTGCGCTCGGCGCGCGGCACGGCGCCGAGCCCGTCCAGCACCCGCGCCTTGAACTCCAGCACCGGGGCCAGGTCCAGTTCGAACAGCCGGGTGCCGGCCGGCCAGTGCAGCCGGTGGGCCCGGGCGTCCAGGCCCGCCGCCAGCAGGACCACCTGGTCGGCGCCGGCGGCGAGCAGCCGGTCGTCGTAGAAGCGGGTGCGCAGTTTGCCGTGCACCATCAGGATCCTGCCGAGCCTGCCGGGCCGGTCGGAGGGAGCCAGCGGCAGTCCGGCGGCCGTGACGAACGCGGCGGCGTACGGGTCGACGAACAGTGGATCGGGGCGGGAGCTCTCGTAGGCCCGCACCCTGGCGACGGACAGGGCGGTGCGGGAGACCGGGCTGAGCGGTTCGGAGGTCGTCATGGCCGGCAACTTACAACCGGACCCGGAGAAGGCGCGCCGGGTCACCGAACTGCTCGACGAGCTGGCCGGCCTGCTGCTGCCCTGACCCCACCTCGGGTGCCCTGACCCCGCCTCGGGCGCCGCCCCGCCCGATTTCCACAACTCGGTGACAATCCGCTCCGGTCGCTCCCCCCGCCACGCCGGGCCCTGCCATCATCCGGCTGAACACCCGGGAACGCGCCCGGCCGGCCGAGGGGAGAGCGATGGACGCGCGGAGCGACGCCGATGAGTGAACCGCACGACGCCCCGGGCCCGAGGGACGCGGTGCCCGCCCCCGACGCCCCCGCCCCGGCACCCCGGCACTCCGGCGCCCGCACCGCGCTCAGGGCCGTCGTCCCGGCCGTCCTCGGGCTCGTCCGGGTGCTGGCGGTGGTCGCCGGCCTGTCCGTCGTCGTCCTCGGCTTCCTCCGGTTCGACGACGCCTACGACGAGGCGGTCGCCCACATCGGCGCCCCGTCCTGCGGCTCCACCGTCACCACCGGCTGCACCCGGCAGGAGACCGGCAAGGTCACCAGGATGCGGGCCGACCGGAGCTCCGATTCGGAGAGCTACGAGCTGACCGTCTCCCGCGAGACGCAGCCCTCCGCCACCTACAGCGTCTCCGAGGGCCTCTACGACAGCGAGGAGATCGGCGGCGAGGTGGAGCTGACGCTCTGGCGGGGCCGCGTGGTCGCGCTCTCCCACCAGGGCCACCGCTCCCCCTGCCTGAGCTACCCCTGGCTCACCTCCCTCACCGTGGGCTGCCTGGTCGGCGCGGGCACCGTTCTCGGCCTCTACGGCGCGCTCGGACGCCGGCTCACCGGCTGGGCGGTCCCGCTCCTGGCCCTCCCCGCCATCGCCCTCCTCACCCTCCCGATCGCCGCCTTCCTCCTCGCCCTCTGCCTGCCCTTCCCCGTCGTCCTCGCCATCGCGGTCCTCGGCTGGCTGGTCCTCACCGCCATCGCCGTCGGGGTCTCCTGGGACGAGCCCGTCTGAGGCCCCGTCGGCCCGCTCCGGCCTGAAGCCGGTCGCGGCTTCCGCCGCCCGCCGCCGGCCCTGCCGCCTCCGGCACCGGGAGCCCGCCGCCATCCTGTGAGCCCGAGTCACAGGATCACCGCCTGTCTGGCTGGGCACCGGGCCGGTCCGCAGGATGGCCGCATCGGACTTCCTGTCATCCTTCGCGGTCGCTCGCGCCCACCGTCCGATGGCCCGGCCGCGCCCTGGTACGAGAAGGTGGTACTTCGCCGTGAGCAGCATCTCCGACCCGCCCGCGCCCGACCGGGCCGAGGACGTGCCGCCGCTGGACGCGTCGGCGCGGGGCTTCGACCGGTGGCGCTACGCCGGGGTCTTCCTCCTGCTGTTCCTGTTCGGCACCGAGACCTTCCTGGTCTCGCCACTGCTGCCGACCATCGCGGACTCGGTCCACACCACCGAGGCCGCCGCCGCCTCCAGCGTCACCGCCTACGTGCTGGTGTACGCCGTCGCGGCGCCCTTCCTCGGCCTGCTGAGCGACCGGTTGGGCCGCCGCCGCACCCTGGTCGCGGGCAGTCTGCTGTTCGTGCTGTCCAACGTGGCGGCGGCGCTGTCCACCGGGCTGACCCTGCTGGTCGTCTCCCGCGCGGTGGCCGGACTGGCGGCGGCCGCGGCCGGACCGGCGATCTGGGCGCACATCGCCGAGACCGCGCCCGACGCGGTGCGCGGACGGGCACTGGGCCTCGGCATGGCGCTGTTCTCCTGCGGCCAGGTGATCGGGGTGCCGCTCGGCGCCTTCCTGGCCGGGCTGGCCGGCTGGCGCTCGGCGTTCTGGGCGCTGGCCGTCGGCACCGCCGCCGCCGTGCCGCTGCTGCTGCGCCAGGTCCGGGCCCGCACGGCCGAGCCGGCCGCGGCTCGCGTGGGGGCCGTCCGGGCGATCCTGGCCGGCTGGGCCGATCCCACGCTGCGCCGCGCCCTGCTCGTCAACACCGTCTTCAACGCCGCCAACCTCGGCGCCTACACCTTCCTGGGCGCGGTGCTGGTGCAGCGCTTCGGCCTCTCGGTGCAGGCGCTCGGCCTGGTGGGCGTGCTGGTCGGCGTGGGCAGCATGGCCGGCTCCCTGGTGGGCGGGCGGCTGGGCGACCGGGCCAGGACGGCCGGGCGCTCGGACCTGCCGCTGCTGCCGCTGTGGGGCGTGCTGCTGGCGGTCGGCGTGGCGCTGGCGGCCGAGGGCCCGGGCCTGGTGCTCGCCCTGGTCGGGGTGACGCTGTGGTTCCTGGCCTCCGGCGGCTTCGTGACGGACCAGCAGACGCTGGCCGGCACCATCGCCCCCGAGCTGCGCGCGACCTCCAGCGCCTGGCTGACCTCGACCATGTACGCGGGCACCGGGCTCGGTGCCTGGGCGGTGGGCTCCTTCGGGGACGTCGTGGACGGCACCCTGCTGGTCGGCACCGGCCTCGCGGTGCTGGCCGCGCTCGGCGCCCTGGTGGTCAGCCTGGGGCTGCGCCGGGCCGCCACCCGCACCGCGGCCCCGTAGCGGGTCAGCCGACCCGGCGCCCCTCCTCCACGCCGCCGACCGCGCGCAGCGGATGCTCGACCAGTTCGGACATCCGCGCCCGGTCGGCGGCGTCGGTCGGGGTGAACAGCAGCACCGTCGCGGAGGGGTCGTCCACCGGGTGGAAGGAGGACAGCGTCAGCCGGACCGGGCCGAGCCCGGGCGGCTCGACGGTGACGGTACGGACGGTCAGCTCCGCCACCGAGTGGCACCCCCACCAGTGGCGGAGCTCGGGCGCGTCCTCGTCCAGGCGGCGGTAGACCTCACCGGTGCGGGGCTCGGCCAGGGCGGGGCCCGCCTGGGCGCGGAAGTGCTGGAAGACGTTCATGGCGAGCGGTTCCCAGTCGCGCAGCACGGCGCGCACCCGCCGGTCGGCGGCCATCACCCACATCAGGTTGCGCCGGTCGGCGGGCAGCACCTCGGGGGCGCCCCAGAGCGCCGTCCAGGCGGCGTTCCAGCCGCGCAGGTCGAAGTGGCGGTCCAGCAGGACGGCCGGGCTGGTGGGCCAGGAGTCGAGGACCGGCCGGATGGCCTCGGCGATCCGGCCGGTGCCCGCCGGGCCGACGGCCGGGGCGGGCTCGTGGAAGCCGGCCAGCCGCAGCGCGTGCCGCAGGCCGGCGTCGTCCAGCCGAAGCACCCGGGCGATCGCCTCCAGCACCTGCCGGGAGGCGGCGACCCGCCCCTGCTCGACCCAGGTGTACCAGGCGAGGCCGACGCCGGAGAGCGAGGCGACCTCCTCGCGGCGCAGCCCGGGGGTGCGGCGGCGGGTGGTGGCGGTGAGGCCCACGTCGGCGGGCTTGAGGAGTTCTCGGTGGGCGCGCAGGAAGGCGCCGAGTTCCCGTCCGGCGGGGTGGGTTGACACGGTTGGGCTCCTCGGCCGTGATCGGTGCGGTGGTTCGGTGGCTGCCCCCAGCGTAGGGGCAGCCCGCCGCTCGTCCCAGGGGTGAGCGGCGGGCTACACACGCTGTTAACGGGACGTCAGCGTCCAGAGCCTCACGGGCATGTGGCTGACGTGTCCGCGTTCGTTCTGCCGGCGCCAGGCGCTCTCGCCGACGGCGCGGAAGAACGCGGCCCGCTGCTCGGGCGGCACCAGGCGGCTGTAGTAGTCGCCGAAGGTGGCGGCGTGGAAGTGCTCGTACCGGGCGGCGCCGTCGACGGTGACGACGGCGTCGCGCTCCAGGTGGCCGGCCACCCTCAGGTGCCGGCCGATCACCTCCGTGAGGTCCTCGACGGTCCGGGTGCGGGTCGCGATCGGCAGGACGCCGCCGCGGGCGAGGAGGTCGGGCACCTCCTGGTAGGGGGTGCCGAGGGCCACCAGGGCGTCCCGTACCAGCTCGTCCTCGCCGCCGAGGCCGTGGGCGTCCCGGGCGGGGTGGTAGGTGGTCAGCAGGAAGCTGCCGCCGGGGGCGAGGTGGGCGGCGGCCCAGGCGAAGATCCGCTCCTCCCACGGGTAGAGCCAGTGCAGCACCGAGGTCTGGGTGATCACGTCGGCCCGCAGCGGCAGCGGCTCGGGGGCGGTGAGGTCGGCCGGGTGCAGGGAGACCCGCTCGCCGTACGGCTGGAGCCGGACGGCGGCCTCGGCGAGGCGGTGCTCGGAGCGTTCCAGGCCGACGGCGTGCCGCAGGGTGGGGAACCGCTCCAGGGCCGCCTGGAGCAGCTGACCGATCCCGCTGCCGAGGTCGACCAGGGTCCCGGGTTCGCCGGTGACCTGGTCGAGCACCCAGTCGCGGTCCTGGACCTGGCGCAGTCGGCTGGCGTCGGCGTACCCGGCGAGGGTGCCGGCCTGGATCTCCACGGCGGAGGGGGCGGTCACTTCTGGTTCTCCTCGGCGTCGGCGGGCCGGTCGACCAGGCGCAGCAGGCGCTCGCGGGCCTCGCTCTGGTCGTACCGCTTGAAGATGTTGATCCGGTTGCGGGCGAGGTCTCCCCGGTGCACGTACTCGTAGAGGTCCTGGCGCTGGCCGAAGCCGTCGCCGGTGAGCTCCCAGGCGATCCGGAACAGCCGGGACTTGCGCTCGGCGTCGATGCCGCGACCGCGCATGTAGCGGTCCAGGTGAGGGCGCAGCCGGGGGTTGGCGAGGTCCGCGGCGGTGGGCTGGATGAGCAGTCCCGAGGCGCCGATCCGGCGGACGATCTCGACGGCAGTGGCGGCCACCTCGGCGGACCAGACCCGGGAGGCGGCGGTGTCGCCGGGGGCGAACAGGCCGCCGTCGGTGAGGGCGCCGCGGGCCTCGGCGGCGTCCAGGAAGTACTCGGTCAGCTCGGCGTACCCGGCGAGGCGCCCGAGGTCCTCCTGGATGTTGCGGAAGCCGTCCACCCCGATCGACTCGGCGACGAGGGTGGCGGTGGCGAGCAGGGTGCGCAGCCGCTCGCGGTAGCGGATGTGGCCGACGTAGGCGCTCCAGGCGTTGATCCGGCCGAGGCCGAGCCGGGCGAGGGCGGCGTCGCGCAGCAGGAAGACGCGCTCCCAGGGCACCAGGACGTCGTCGAAGAAGAGCATCGCGTCCTGCTCGTCGTAGCGCGCGCCGAGCGGGTGGGCGTGGCCCCAGGGGGCGCTGCCGAGCGGCTCGCGGGCGAGCGTGACGAGCCCGGGGGTGTTGAGCGGCAGGGCGAACCAGGTCACGAACTGCTCGCCGCGGCCCTCGGTGAAGGAGGCGGAGAGGTAGACCAGCACCTCGTGGGCGAGCGGGGCGAGGGTGGTGAGCTGTTTGGCGCCGCGCACCACGATGCCCCGGTCGTTCTCCTCGATGACGCGCAGGGCGAGGTCCGGGTCGTCCAGCGGGTTGGCGGAGCGGTCGATCTGCGGGTCGCCGAGGGCGTGCGAGAGGACGAGGTCGTTGGTGGCGCAGTGGCGGTACCAGGCCTCGGCGTTGGCGCCGAAGCGCGGGTCGGCTTCGGCCAGCCGGTGGCGGAAGTCGTGGACGCCGACGGCGATCGAGGCCATGAAGGCGGGCGAGCGGCCCTGCTGGCCGAGGGCTTCGGCGTGCCAGAACTCGGCGCTGCGGCGCTGGAGGCGCAGGTCGTCGAGGGTGCGCGGGGGCTGGTAGGCGCGGGCCAGCCGCAGGCCGCTGTCCGGGTCCTGCCAGGTGAGCAGGTCGCGGTGGTCGGGGTGGTGCTGGAGGTCGAGCAGGCGGGCGAGTTCGTCGACGGCCGGGCGGAACGCGGGGTGGTCGGCGGGGTTCGTGATCCGCCGGCCGTCGAGGTAGAGCTCGCGTCCGTCGTCGAGTTCGGCCCGGTAGCGATCGCCGGTCAGCAGGCCTCGGGCGGTGGCGGGCGCGCCGCGACCGGTGGCGGTGTCCAACAGTGTCATGCGCCAACTCCGGTGGTGGTGAGGGGTGTCGGGGCCAGTGCGCGGTACTGGCCGTCGTGGTAGAGCAGGGGTGTGCCGCTGCCGCGGGCCGCGGCGGCGACCCGGCCGACCAGGATGGTGTGGTCGCCGCCGGGCAGGGCCGCGTGCAGCCGGCAGTCGAACCAGGCCAGGGCGGGCTCCAGGAGCGGGGCGCCGGTGGCGGCGGTGCGGGTCGGCAGGGCGGCGAAGGCGCCGGGCGCGCGCCCGGCCCCGGGGGCGGCGAACCGCCGGGCCAGGTCCTCCTGGTGGGCGGTCAGGACGGACAGGCCGAAGCGTCCGGCGGCCCGGACTGCGGCCACCAGCGGGCTGCGTCCGCCGATCGCGACGGTGATCAGCGGCGGGTCGAGGGAGAGGGTGCTGAAGGAGGAGACGGTCTTGGCGAAGACCTCCTCGCCGGCCCGGGTGGTGACCACCGCGACCCCGCTGGTCCAGCCCCGCGAGGCGGCCCGGAAGGCCTCGGCGGTCACCCGGGTGTCGGGCGGGGCCGGTGCGGCGCCGCTCATCGCAGCCCCACCCGGTAGGCGCGCAGCCACTCGTCGACCTGGACCAGGTGGTCGAGGCCGCCGACCGGGTTCGGCGCGGTGCGCGGGCTGGGCAGCGGACGGCCCTCGGCGAGCAGCCGGCGCACCGTGTCGCGGTCCACGAGGTCGAAGACCGGCGCGTTCGGGTCGGCCAGCAGCTCGTGGGCGCGCGCGGTCAGCACCTCGGTGTAGCGGACGGCGGGGGTGGACGGGTAGCCGCTCTTGGGCCGGTCGGTGACCTGCGGCGGGAGGAGGTCCCGGACGGCGTCGCGGAGCAGCCCCTTGGCCTGTCCGTCCGGCGCCTTGAGCGCCCAGGGGACGTTCCACAGGTACTCGACCAGCCGGTGGTCGCAGAACGGCACCCGTACCTCCAGTCCGACGGACATGGACACCCGGTCCACCCGGTCCAGCAGCGGGGGCAGCCAGCGGGTGAGCGCCAGGTGGAAGACCTCGCGCACCCGCGCGTCGGCGGCCGCCTCGCCGGGCAGGCGCGGCACTTCGCCGAGCGAGCGGTGGTACGCGGCGGCGGTGTACTCCTCGGGGCGCACCTCGGCCCGGACGTCCGGGCGCAGCAGGTCCGCCGGGGTGGCCCTGCCGTGCAGCCAGGGGAAGGTGGCTGCGGCGAGGGCCCCGGCGTCGTGGAAGTACGGGTAGCCGCCGAAGATCTCGTCGGCGGCCTCGCCGGAGAGCGCGACGGTGGAGCGCCGCCGCACCTCGCGGAAGAGCAGGTGCAGGGAGGCGTCCATCTCGCCCCACCCGGGGCGGTCGCGGGCGCGCAGGACGGCGTCCCGGGCGTCCAGCAGGTCGTCGTCGGGCACCAGGACGGTGGTGTGCAGGGTGCCGATGTGCTCGGCGGCGGCGGCCGCGTAGGGGGCGTCGCGGGTGGTGCGCCAGGCGTCCGGGGTGCGCTCGGCGCTGCCGGGGAAGTCGACCGAGAAGCTGGTGATCTTCCCCTGGCCGGCCCGTTCCCGGGCGGCGGCGGCCAGGGCGGTGACGGCGCTGGAGTCGACGCCGCCGGAGAGCAGGGTGCACAGCGGCACGTCGCTGATCAGCTGCCGTTCGACGGCGTCGGCGAGCAGCTCCCGGACGGTGCGCCGGGTGGTCGCGGCGTCGTCCCGGTGCTCGGCGGACTCCAGCCGCCAGTACCGGACCTCCCGGGTGGCGGCGCGGCCGACGACCAGGAAGTGGCCGGGACGCAGTTCGTGGAGGCCGCGGAAGAGCCCGTGGCCGGCGCTCGGCGCGGCGGGCAGCGCGAACAGTTCGGCGATGCCCTCGGCGTCCAGTTCGGCGCGGAACAGCGGGTTGGCGAGCACGGCCTTCGGCTCGGAGCCGAAGAGCACGCCGCTGCGGTGGGCGTGCCAGTACAGCGGCTTGATGCCCAGGTGGTCGCGCACCAGCAGCAGTTCCTCGCGCCGGGCGTCCCAGAGGGCGTAGGCGAAGATGCCGTTGAACCGGGTGGGCGCGTCCCGGCCCCACTGGAGGTGGGCGCGCAGCACCACCTCGGTGTCCGAGCGGGTGCGGAAGGTGTGGCCGAGGGCCTCCAGTTGGGTGCGCAGCTCGCGGTGGTTGTAGAGCTCGCCGTTGTAGCCGAGGACGGCCGTGGGGTCGGCCCCGGGGCGGTCGGCGAACGGCTGGACGCCGCCGTCGAGGTCGATCACGGCGAGCCGGCGGTGGCCGAGGGCGGCGTGCCGGGAGAGCCAGACGCCGTCGGCGTCCGGGCCCCGGCAGGCCAGGGTGGCGGTCATCTCCCGGACGGTCCCGGCCTGGTGGAGCAGGTCGGTGTCCCAGTCGATCCAGCCGGTGATGCCGCACATGTCAGGACTCCCCGGGTTCGTCGGTGGCGGTGGCCGCGGTCGGGCCGGGCACGGCGGTGGACTCCCAGCGGCAGCCGTGGCCGGTCGGGCCCTGGGTCAGGCGGTGCGCGGGCCGGTAGCCCTTGGCGCGGATGTTGGCGGACAGGGCCTCGGTGCAGTAGGTGCAGGGCGAGGCGAGGGTGAGCCGTACGCCCGCGCGGCGGGCCTTCTCGCGGTAGTCCCAGATCGCGCAGTGGGTGATGGTGAGCGCCGCGTGCTCCGGTCCGGGCGCCGCGTCGTCGTCGAACTCGTAGTCGGAACCGTACAGTTCGGCCTGCCGGGCGATCCGGTGGATCGGGTCGGCGGCGCCCCGGCCGTAGTCGGGCTCGACCTCGCGGTGCACCTCGGCGTTGGAGCGGGCCCAGTCGGCGAGCACCTCCTCCCCGTGGCGCAGCACGAGGAACCGTTCCATCAGCGCCTGGTCGCGGAAGAACACCCGCTGCCACTCGACGGCCGGGGCGTCCGGCTCGGGCAGGTCGGCGAACAGCTCGGACTGGAGGACGAACCAGTCGGTGAGGTGGAGTTCGTCCCCGCGGGAGACCAGGTAGCGGGTGAGGCCCGCCTCCGCCTCGTGCAGCCGCCGGCGCCAGAGCGCGGACCGCTCGGCGTCCGACATCGCGCGGTACGGGGATCTCGGCTGCACCGGGCCCGGGGCCGGTCGGCTCCCGGCGGCCAGCACCGCGGTGTGCGGGCCGGGGTCGGCGCACGCGCGCACGGCGGAACCGCCCGGAGCGCCGGCCCTGTCGGACACACCCCCCATCGGGTCATCTCCCTTCGGCTGACGGCCCGTGGGACCGTCGTGTCGTCGTCGTACCCGCCACGCTACGAACCCGCCGGAGGGCCCCGGTAGCCCCGAAGGGCGCCGGTCAGGGCGCCGATCGTCGCCGTGCGGATGCTCCGAAGGTCGCCCCGAGCCGGGCCGCGTCCGGACCGGGGCCGGGACAGGGCCGGAACAGCCCCGGGCAGGACCGGGGCCGGGCACGACGAAGGGCGGGCCCCGCGTCGTGCGGGACCCGCCCCGGGGGCGGTGGATGGCGCCGGGCTAGCCGGCGAGCCCGTGCCGGTGGGCGTAGAGCGCGGCGCGCAGCCGGTCGGGCTGCCCGATCTTGCGCATCGCCTGGGTGAGGTGCTTCTTGACGGTGGCCTCGGCCAGCGCGAGTTCCCGCCCGATCTCGGCGTTGCTCAGCCCCTGGCCGAGCATGACCAGCACCTCCCGCTCACGCCCGGTCAGCCCGGCCTGCTGCGGCGGCGGCTCGCCGACGTGCCGGGCCGGGACCGCCGCGTGGATCCGGGCCGGCGGCGGGGCCGGCAGGAACACCGAGCCGCCGGCCGCCGCGAGCTGGACGGCACCGATGATCCGCTCACCCGCCAGGTCGAGCGGGAAGCACCCGCCGGCTCCGGCCAGCAGCATCCGGCTCGCCTCGGCGGTCGACTCGGCGCGCCGCAGCAGCAGCACCCGGGCGCCGGGCGCCCCGTCGGGCCCGCGCAGCGCCACCACGGCCGCCAGGTCCTCCTCCAGGTCCTTGCCGCCGCCGAGCAGGATGACGTCCGGCGCGGTCCGGTGCACCGCCGCCACGGCGCGCAGCGGATCGCCGGTGGAGCCGACCACCGCCAGCCCGGGCGCGGTGGCCAGCACGCTGCGCAGCCCGGCGCTGGCCACCGAGTGCCGTTCGACCAGGAACACCCGGGCGGGCGCGGTGCGGGCGCGTTCCCCGTCCGCGCACATCGGGTGGCCGCAGGCACAGTCCTCGTGGACCCGGCCCGCGGCGGGCGGTGCCGGTTCGGCGAGCAGCTGGTGCCCGGCGATCAGGTCGAGCGGATTGTCGATCTCGGCCTGCGGCGTGGCGGGCGCCGTGACCGGGGCGTCCCCCGGGGCGGCGCCGCCGCACGCGCCGCGGCGGCCGGCGTGCCGTCGGCCGCGCGGGCCGGCGAAGGTGGTCACTGCTGCCATCGGGCCCCTCCGGTGACGGAGGCGGGTCGTCTGTGATCGGACATGGCTGTGCGGTCCCCCTAGTCGGCGGGCCGTGTTCGGCCCCTGGACTGGTGCTGCTGCGGAGGGGATGCGCCGGGACGCGAACGGGCGTCGGGGCGGATCCGGGAGAGGAGGGAAGGGGACGCCGACCGCGGCGGGTGTGGACCGGGGCGGTCAGCGCGTCGCGCGCGGTCGACAGGACTCGTCGAAACACCTGCGGTGCCACGAGCCGCCGATCCCGACCAGGGTGAAGTCGGTCCGCCGAATAGCCATGCCGCGAACCCTAGGTCCGGTCCCTTGTGCAGGTCAAGGACGGGACCGGGCCCCGGTGGCCCGGGCAGCGGCACTGCGGCCACCGCCGATGCTGTGACCGGAAGTAACAGCATCAGGACCTGACTGGCTGTCCGGGCCGTACGTCCGCAACGCTCCTTCAAGCAGCCGCCGCCGTCCCGGCGGTGCCCGGCGCACCCGCGACGGCCTCCGCCCGCGCACGGCGAATCCCGCGCCGCGAGGCCGGGACGACGCCCGGCCCCCTCCCCACCGCCATCCCGAAGGAGCAGCACAGCCATGCCCGCCCCACCCGACCGGCCCGCCGCCGGCCCGACCGGCGCCCCGCTCCGGAGGGCCGGCGGGTGACCCGGTTCCTGCTGCGCCGGCTCCTGCTGGCCGTCCCCACGCTGGTCGGCGTCACCGCCGTCGTCTTCGCGACCGTCGCGCTTGTCCCCGGCGACCCGGTCACCGCCTTCCTCGGCCCGGGCGCGCCGCCCGAGGCCCGCGCGGAGCTGGCCGAACGGCTCGGCCTGGGCCGGCCGCTGCCCGTCCGCTACGCCGAGTGGCTCGGCCGGGCTCTCACCGGCGACCTCGGCACCTCCGTCTCGGGCCAGCGCCCCGTCACCGACCTGCTGTTCCCGGCGCTCGGCCAGACGCTCACCCTGACCGCCGCCGCCTTCCTGCTGGTGCTGGTCGGCGGGGTGGCGCTCGGCGCCCTCGGCGCGCTGCGCCCGCGCGGGCCCGGCGGGCGGATCTCCGGCGCCCTGTCCACCCTCGCGGTGTCCGCCCCGCAGTACTCGGTGGCCCTGCTGCTGATCGCCGTGTTCGCGGTCGGGCTGCGCTGGTTCCCCGCCGGCGGCACCCACGACGTGTTCGGC
The DNA here is from genome assembly GCF_055575155.1 of Kitasatospora sp. NPDC034533. Taxonomy (NCBI): domain Bacteria; kingdom Bacillati; phylum Actinomycetota; class Actinomycetes; order Kitasatosporales; family Streptomycetaceae; genus Kitasatospora; species Kitasatospora sp. NPDC034533. Next base: position 31,229 of record NZ_JBVITE010000027.1, on the reverse strand, counting down.
TCCGGCGGTCCGGCCGACCTGGCCCGGCACCTGGTGCTGCCGGCCGTCGCCGCCGCGCTGGTGCCGCTCGGGCTCACCGCCCGGGTGTTCCGGGCCGCGCTGGGCACCGTCCTGGCCGGCGAACTGGCCGACTCGCTGCGCGCCCGGGGCCTGCGCCCGGCCGCCGTGCTGCGGCACTGCGCGCACAACGCCTCGCCCGCGCTGCTGACCATCGGCGGCCTGCAACTCGCCTACCTGCTGGAGGGGGTGGTCTTCGTGGAGACCCTGTTCGCCTGGCCCGGCGTCGGCCGGCTGCTGTACGACGCCCTCACCTCCCGTGACCTTCCCCTGGTGCAGGGCGGGGTGCTGGTGGTGGCGGTCGCGTTCGTCGGCGTCAACATCCTGGTGGACGCGGCGCACGCGGCGATCGACCCGAGAGTGCGGGCCTGACATGACCTCACGACCCGGACTCGGCCGCGACCTCGGCCTGATCGTCCCCGCGGCCCTCGCCGCGCTGCTGCTCCTGCTCGCCCTCGCCGCCCCGCTGGTCGCCCCGTACGACCCTGCCGCCGGGCGGCTCGCGGACCGGCTGCTCGACCCGGGCAGCCCCGGCCACCCGCTCGGCACCGACGGGCAGGGCCGCGACCTGCTGAGCCGGCTGATCTGGGCCGGGCGCGCCTCGCTCACCGGCGCCCTGGTGCCGGTCACCGTCGCCACCGCGGCCGGCACGCTGCTCGGCATCGCCGCCGGGATCGGCGGCCGGGTCACCGAGCAGGCCCTGCTGCGCACGCTGGACGTGCTCTACGCCTTCCCCGGGGTGCTGCTGGCGATCGCCGTCGCCTCGGTGCTCACCCCCGGCCTGGGCGCGACCGTGCTCGCGCTGTCCGTGGTGCTCACCCCCGCCGTCGCGCGGGTCGCGTTCACCGAGACCCGGCGCATCCGGGGCTCCGAGTACCTGGAGGCCGCCAGGGTCAGCGGCGCCGGCTGGGGCGCGCTGGTGCTCCGGCAGGTCGCCCCCGTGGTGGCGCCGGTGGTGCTGGTGTACGCCTCCTCGCTGGTCGGACTCGCCGTGGTGTACGCCGCCGGGCTGTCCTTCCTCGGGCTCGGCGTCGCCCCGCCGACCGCCGAGTGGGGCGCGATGCTGGACGAGCTGCGGCCCGCGCTGCTCACCCACCCGTGGCTGGCGGTGCTGCCGGCCCTGGTCATCCTCGCCGTCTCGGTGGTGTTCAACACCCTCGGAGAGGCACTGCGCACCCGCGTCGGCGACTCCGCCGCCCACCTGCCCCGTGCCGCCCGGGCCACCCGGACGGCACGGACCCCGGTGGGCCGAGCCGCGAAGCAGGGGGAGCGGTGAACGCGCTGCTGGAGGTCGACGGCCTGGCCGTCGAGTACCCCGGAGGCGTCCGGGCCGTCGACGGGGTCTCCCTCACCCTGCCGGCCGGCGGCGCCCTGGTGCTGCTCGGCGAGTCGGGAAGCGGCAAGACCACCGTCGCCCGGACGGTGCTCGGCCTGCCCGGCCGCGGCGCCGCCGTCCGCGGGGCCGTCCGGCTCGCCGGGACGGACCTGCGGGCCCTGGACGAGCGCGCGCTCTGCGACGTGCGCGGCCGGCGCGTCGGCTACGTGCCGCAGGACCCGAGCGCCTCGCTCGACCCGCTGCGCCGGATCGGCGCCCAGCTCGCCGAGGTGCTGCGCCGGCACGGGATCGCCGGCGGACGCCGGGCCGCCCGCGATGCCGTCCCCGGGCTGCTGGAGACCGCCGGCGTGCCCGACCCGGAGCGGGTCGCCCGGGCGTACCCGCACGAGCTCTCCGGCGGCCTGCGCCAGCGCGCCGCGATCGCCCTGGTGATCTGCTGCGGCCCGGAGCTGCTGATCGCCGACGAGCCGACCACGGCGCTGGACGCGCTGGTCCGCGGCCGGATCCTGGACCTGTTCGCCACCCTGCGCGCCGACTGCGGCATCGCGCTGCTGCTGGTCACCCACGACCTCGCGGTGGCCCGCCGGATCGGCGGCACGGTGGCCGTCATGCGGGGCGGGCGGGTCGTCGAACTCGGCCCCGCCGAGCGGGTGCTCGGCGAGCCCGACCACGCCTTCACCGCCGCCCTGGTGGCCGCCGAACCGGGAGCCCGCCGATGAGCACCGAGCCCCGCACCACCACCGACCGGCAGGCCGCGAAGGACCGCCGCCCCGGCCCGGACGCCGGCCCGCCGCTGCTCGTCCTGGACACCGTCGGCAAGCGCTACGGCGAGCGGACCGCCCTGGACGGCGTCAGCCTCGCCCTCGCCCCCGGCGAGACCCTCGGCCTGGTCGGCGAGTCCGGCTCCGGCAAGTCCACCCTGGCCCGCCTCGCCCTCGGCCTGCTCGCCCCCGACTCCGGCGAGGTCCGCTTCGACGGCCGCGACCCGTACCGGCTGCGCGGGCGCGCCGACCGCGCGCTGCGGGGCCGGCTCCAGTTCGTCCCGCAGCACCCGCGCGGCTCGCTCAACCCGAGCCTGCGGGCCGGGGAGGCGGTCGCCTTCGCGCTGCGGCTGCACGGCACCCCGCGCGCCGAGCGCCCGGCCGCCGTCGCCCGGCTCTTCGCCCAGGTCGGGCTGGAGCCCGCGCTCGCCGCCCGCTACCCGCGCGAGCTGTCCGGCGGGCAGCTCCAGCGGGTGGCCGTCGCCCGGGCCCTGGCCACCGGGCCCGACCTGCTGGTCTGCGACGAACCGACCTCCGCCCTGGACCGCGGCGTGCAGGCCCGGCTGCTCGACCTCCTCACCGACCTGCGCGAACGCACCGGCCTGGCCTACCTGTTCATCTCCCACGACCTCGCCGTGGTCCGCCACCTCGCCCACCGGGTGCTGGTGCTGCGGCACGGCCGGGTGGTCGAGCAGGGCCCGGCCGACCGCCTCTGGGACTCCCCCGAGCACCCCTACACCCGGGCCCTGCTCGAAGCCGCCACCGGCGCCGTCCGGTCCGCGCCCTGACGGGCGCCCCGCACTCCGTACCGACGAAGCACCACCGAAGCACCGACGAACCGACGAGGAATCACCATGACGCGCACCGCCCGTACCCGCTCCAGAGCCGTCGCCCTGCCGGCCGCCGTCGCCCTGCTCGGCGCGGCCGTCGGCTGTGCCGGGGCCGACGGCGGCGCCGCCGGGGCGGGCGGAGACGGCCGCGGCGGGACCCTGGTGATCGGGGCCACCGGCAAGCTGCCCAACACCGACACCGTGATCGGCGGCGCCGGCTTCGAGGGCAAGCGGCTGGTCTCCTTCCAGCTGTACGAGGGCCTCACCCGCTACGAGCTGCTCCAGGGCACCGACCGGCCGCCGGTGGTCACCGGCGCCCTCGCCACCGACTGGCAGGTCGCCGCGGACCGCCGGACCTGGACCTTCACGCTCCGCCAGGGCGTCAAGTTCCAGGACGGCACCCCCTTCGACGCCGACGCCGTGGTGTTCAACCTGGCGCGCTACCTCGACAAGAGCAGCCCCGAGTACACCGACGCCCTCGGCGCCGCCGCCGCGGAGTACGCCGGCGACATCGCCTCCTACCGCAAGACCGACGCCGAGCACGTCGAACTCGTCACCAAGGAGCCCAACGGCCACTTCCCGGAGGACCTCGCCCACGTCCTGATCGCCAGCCCGACCGCCGTCCGCAAGAGCGGGTCGGCGAACTTCGCCCAGCACCCGGTCGGCACCGGACCGTTCTCCTTCGTCTCGCAGACCGAGGGCCAGCAGATCGAACTCGCCGCCAACAAGGACTACTGGCGCGGCGCCCCCAAGCTCGACCGGCTCGTGGTCAAGGCGCTCCCGGACGCCGCCGCCCGCACCGCGGCGCTGCGCTCCGGCGGCGTCAACTGGATCGAGTACCCGAACCCGGACGACATCGAGAGCCTCAAGGCCGACGGCGTCACGATCGCCACCAACAGCTACGACCACCTCTGGTACTGGATCCTGGACACCTCCAAGGCCCCCTGGGACAACCCGCTGGTGCGCCGGGCCGCCAACTACGCCATCGACCGCGAGGCCATCGCCGAGAAGCTGCTGCACGGCACCGCCGACCCCGCCTACCAGGCCGCGCCCCGCGCCACCGGCGCCTACGACCCGAGCGGGGACGTCTACTCCCACGACCCGGCCAAGGCCCGGCAGTTGCTCGCCGAGGCCGGCCTCCCGAACGGCTTCAGCACCTCCGTCACGGTGCCCACCGGCGGCAGCGGCAACCTGCTGCCGGTGCCGATCGCCGAGGCCCTCCAGCGGGACCTCGCCGCCGTCGGCATCAAGGTCGAGCTGCGCACCACCGACTGGACCACCCTGATCGGCGCCGAGGCCAAGGGGCAGGTGGCGCTCGGGTCCGACGCCGTGGCCCAGTCCACCACGCTGTTCCAGTCCGAGGCGCTGCTGCCGCTGTTCATCGGCTCCAAGAGCCCGTTCTGGACGGGCCACTACGCCGACCCGCAGGTCGACGAACTGCTCGCCTCCTCGGCCGCCGACCCCGACCAGGCCGCCCGGCAGACCGGCTACCGCAAGGCCCTCGCCCGCGTCACCCAGGACGCGCCGTGGCTGTTCGTCGTCAACGACCGCAATCCGCGGGCCCTTTCGCCGAAGGTCCACGGCCTCGTGCAGCCCCGGTCCTGGTTCCTCGACCTGACCACCGTCTGGGTCCGCTGAACAGCCGCTGACACAGCCGCCCCACCCCGCGCACTCCAGTGAAGGACACCCGCCCGATGACCACGCCGCACCTGCCGCACCACCCCGCCGAGTCCCAGCCGCCCAAGTGGGGCATCACCCTCCCGCTGCCGGGCCTGACCATCGACCGGCACCGCTTCCTGGTCGAGCGGCTGCCCGACCTCGGCTACACCGACGTGTGGAGCGCCGAGGGCGGCGGCACCGACGCCTTCACCCCGCTGGCCGCCACCGCCGCGTGGTCCCCCTCGCTGCGGATCGCCACCGGCATCGTCCCGGTGCACACCCGCGGCCCGGCCGTCCTCGCCCAGACCGCCGCGACGCTCGCCCAACTCGCCCCCGGGCGCGTCCTGCTGGGCATCGGCGCCTCGGTGCCCGCCCACGTCACCGACATCAACGGCATCCCCTTCGACGAGCCGTTCAAGCGGACCCGCGACGTGCTGCGCTTCGTCACCCGGGCGCTGCGCGGCGAGTACGTCACCGGCGGGTTCGACACCTTCGACATCACCGGCTACCGGCTGCCGCACCCGCCCGCCGAACCGGTCAAGGTGATCCTGGGCGCCCTGCGGCCCAACATGCTCCGGCTCGGCTTCGACGAGGGCGACGGCGCCATCACCAACCTGCTGTTCCCGCAGGACGTCCCCAGGATCCTGGACACCGTCGGCCCGCAGCCGCCCGGCAAGGAGCTGGTGGTGAAGGTCTTCGTCTGCCCCACCGAGGACACCGACTACGCCCACCGCGCCACCCGGCCCTTCCTCGCATGGATCCTCAACCGCGAGCCGTACCGGAAGTTCCACGAGTGGCTGGGACACGGCGAGTTGCTCGCCGAGACCCACCGCCGCTGGGCCGAGGGGGACCCGGAGGGCGCCCAGAAGGCCCTGCCGGACGAGGTCGTCGACGGGCTCTTCGTCAGCGGCTCGCCCGAGGAGTGCCGCGAGCGCATCCTCGCCTACCACCGCCCCGGCGTCACCACCATCCAGCTGTACGTCTCGCTGCCGCCCGAGGTGTTCGTCAGCCGGGCCAAGCTGCTCGACACCCTGGCCCGGCTCGGCCCGGCCGCCCGCTGACCCGCCCCGCCACCACCCCCGCGAGGAGAACCCGTGCCCCTGGAGATCCGCGGCGGGGTCCGCGCCGCCCCCGTCCCCGGCGACACCCCGCAGGAGCGCCAGGCCCTGCGCTGGGCCCCGGACGGCCGCGACCGCACCGCCGACCCCGCGCACATCGCCCGCACCGCGCGCGAGAACGAGGAGGACGGGCTGGACAGCGCCCTGGTGGTGCAGTCCAGCTCGTGGCCCGACCCGTGGCTGGTCGCCTCCTGGGCGCTGGCCGCCACCAGCCGGCTGCGGATCGCCGTCGCCCACCGGGTCGGCACCACCGCGCCGACCGTCGCCGCCCGCTCCCTGGCCACCCTGGACCGCCTCTCCGGCGGGCGGGCTGCGGCCCACGTCATCATCGGCTCCAGCGACCTCGACACCGCCCGCGACGGCGACCACCTCGACAAGGCCGGGCGCTACCGCCGGGCCGAGGAGTACCTCGACCTGTTCACCCGCTACCTGACGACCGACCAGGACATCGACTACAAGGGCGAGTTCTACTCGGTGTCCGCCGCCCGCCCCGGCCTGCACCCCAGACCCGGCGGCGAGCTGCTGTCCTTCGGCGGCTCGTCGCCCCAGGGCCTCGACCTCGCGGCCCGCTACGCGGAGGTGTACGCCGTCAGCCCGCTGCCGCTGCCCGACACCCGGCGGCGGATCGCCCAGGCCCGCGCCGCTGCCGCCGCCCACGGCCGGAGCCTGCGGATCTGGCGGCACCTCACCGTCGTCCTCGCCGACACCGACGAGGAGGCCCGCGACCGGGTCCGCCGGCTGCGCCGCGACGCCCTGCGGCTCACCTCCGGCGGCGCCGGAGGCCGCTGGCGCGAGGCCGTCCAGCTCGACCGCGACCGCGAGCGCGGCCGCTCCGACCCGGCCCACGGCGACGAACAGGTCGCCGCGTACGTCCGCCGCTCCCTCAGCGCCGCCTACGTCGGCTCCCCCGCCTCCGTCGCGGCCCGGATCGGGCTGCTGCGCTCGGCGGGCGTGGACATCGTCCAACTCGACCTGCCGGTCGAGACCGACCACGACCGCGACCTCCGCCGGGCGCTCGTCCGCCGGCTGCGCGCCGGCCACGGCACCCCGGCCGACCGCCGGGGCTGGTGAGCCGGCCGGCGCCGGACCCACCCCTCGCCGCGAACGCCCCGCCGCCCCGGAAGCCTCTCCCGGGGCGGCGGGGCACCTGCCGTCAGCAGATCCGCGGCAGCTGCTCACCGATCGGCAGGTCGACCACCCGGGTGCCGCCGAACCCGGTGCGGGCGACGACCATCCCCGGGTGCTCCCGGACGCACTCGCCGATCACCACCGCCTCCGCACCGAGCGGGTGGGCGCGCATCGCCGCGAGGACGGCGTCCGCCGACCCGCGCGGGACGAAGGCGACCAGGCAGCCCTCGTTGGCGATGTACATCGGGTCCAGGCCCAGCACCGCGCACGCGTTGGCCACCGGCTCGGGGACGGGGACGGCGCGCTCGCTGAGCGCCACCCCCACCCCGGCCGCCACCGCGATCTCGTTGAGCGCCGCCGCCAGCCCGCCCCGGGTGGGGTCGCGCAGCACGTGCAGGTCGGGCGTGGCCGCGAGCATCGCCTCGACCAGCCCGCCGAGCGCCGCGCTGTCACTGCGCACCTCCACCCCGAACTCCAGCCCCTCCCGGACGCTCATGATCGCCACCCCGTGCAGCCCGATCGGCCCGCTGACGATCACCACGTCACCGGGCACGGCCCGCTGCGGCCGGATGTCGACCCCGGCGGGGACGAGCCCGATGCCGGCGGTGTTCAGGTAGACGCCGTCCCCGTGCCCGGCCTCGACCACCTTGGTGTCCCCGGTGGCGACCTCCACCCCGGCGGCACGGGCGGCGGCGCCCAGCGCCCGGGCCACCCGGTCCACCACCGCCGTCTCCACCCCCTCCTCCAGGATGAAGCCGCAGGACAGGTAGGCGGCCCGGGCCCCGCTCATGGCGAGGTCGTTGACGGTGCCGTTGACCGCGAGGTCCCCGATGCAGCCGCCGGGGAAGAACAGCGGACGCACCACGTAGGAGTCGGTGGAGAAGGCGAGCCGGGCGCCGCCGAGCTCCAGCACCGCGCTGTCGCCGAGCCCGGCGAGCACCGGGCCGCCGAAGGCCGGCGCGAACACGTCCCGCACCAGCTCGGCGGAGAGCGCCCCGCCGCCGCCGTGGCCCATCACCACCCGGGGGTGGTCGCGCAGCGGCATCGGGCAGCTCCAGCCGGAGAAGTCGGGCCGCTCGTCGGGCGGTTGGAGGAGCAGGTCGGTGTCAGCCAACGCGACTCGCCTCCTGGGGCTCCCCGGCCCGCAGGGGCACCTCCGGCACGCCCAGCCGCCGGTACAGGTAGTACGCCGCGCACGCCCCCTCGCTGGAGACCATCGTGGCGCCGAGCGGCGTGCGCGGCGTGCAGAGCGTGCCGAAGGCCTCGCACTGGTGGGGCTTGAGCAGCCCCTGCAACACCTCGCCGCTGCGGCACTCGGCGGGCTCGCGGGTGGTGATCCCGGAGACGTCGAAACGGTGCTCGGCGTCGTGGTCCCGGTAGCGCGGCGAGAGCCGCCAGCCGCTCAGCGGGATCACCCCGATGCCCCGCCAGGAGCGGTCGGCCACCTCGAAAACGTCCTCCAGCACGGCCCGGGCCGCCGGGTTGCCCTCGGCCCGTACGGCCCGCGGATAGGCGTTGTCGACGGTGTGCTCCCCGCGCTCCAGCTGCCGCACGGTCCGCCGGATGCCCTCCAGGATGTCCAGCGGTTCGAAGCCGGTGACGACGATCGGCACCCGGTGGCGGTCCGCCAGCGCCGGGTACTCGGCGGTGCCCATCACGCTGCACACGTGCCCCGCGGCGAGGAAGCCCTGCACCCGGCAGTCCGGCGAGTCCATGATCGCGTCGATCGCGGGAGGCACCCGGACGTGCGAGACCAGCATGCTGAAGTTGCCCAGGCCCTGCTTCCTGGCCAGGTGGACGGCCATCGCGTTCGGCGGGGCGGTGGTCTCGAAGCCGATGCCGAAGAAGACCACCTCCTTGTCCGGGTTCTCCCGGGCGATGCGCAGCGCGTCGAGCGGCGAGTACACCACCCGGACGTCACCGCCCTCGCCGCGGACCCGGAAGAGGTCCCGGTCGGTGCCGGGCACCCGCAGCATGTCCCCGAAGGAGCAGAAGACCACCCCGGGCCGGGCGGCGATCGCCAGCGCCCGGTCGATCACCTCCAGCGGGGTGACGCACACCGGGCAACCCGGCCCGTGGATCAACTCGACTTCCTGCGGAAGGAGTTGGTCGATGGCGTACCGGATGATGCTGTGCGTCTGGCCGCCGCACACCTCCATCAGCGCCCACGGCCGGGTGACCGCCGCCCTGATGTCGGCGAGCAGCCCCGCGGCAAGTTCGGGGTTGCGGAACTCCTCCAGGTACCTCATCGTCCGGCCTCCTCGGCCCCGCCGGCGCCCGCGGCCTCCCACGGGTCGCCGAACTCCTCCTGCAACAGCCCGAGTTCCTCGAAGAGCGCGAGGGTGCGCCGGGCCGACTCCTCGTCCAGGCGCTGGAGCGCGAAGCCCACGTGGACGATCGCGTACTCGCCCACCGCCAGGTCCGGCAGGTACTCCAGGCAGACGTCCTTGACGACGCCGCCGAAGTCCATCACCGCCATCCGGGCCCCGTCCCGCTCCCCGATCTCCGTCACCCTGCCGGGCACCGCCAGGCACATCCGCTCTCACTCCTCCCGGGCGGCCGACGACCGGGCGGCCACCATCAGCTGGCCGAGCGCCAGTCCTCCGTCATTGGGCGGCACCCGGCGGTGCCGCAGCACGGTGAAGCCGTCCTCCCCGAGGCCGCTCGCGCAGGCCGAGGAGAGCAGCGCGTTCGCGAAGACCCCGCCACTGAGCGCCACCGTGGTGGTGCCGTGGCGCTCCCGGGCGGCCGCGCAGATCCGCCGGACCAGGTCCGCCACGGCGGCGTGGAAGCGCGCGGCGACCAGCCCGGCGGGGGCGCCGGCCGCCACCTCGGCCACCACGGCGGCCAGCACCGGCCCGGGGTCGGCGGTCCAGCCGTCCGTCCCGGCCGACAGCCCGAACCGGTAGCCCTCCGCCGGGCCGAACGCGCAGGCCTCCGCCTCCAGTTCGATCGCCGCCTGGGCCTCGTACCCGGCCCGCTGGCAGACCCCCGCGAGCGAGGACACCGCGTCGAACAGCCGGCCCATGCCGGAGGTCGGAACGCAGTGCAGACCGCGCTCCAACTGCCGCCCCAGCAGCCTTAGTTCCTCCTCGCCGCAGGCCTTCACCGGCGGCAGCCCGGGCGTCCAGGGCAGCCCGGCGGCGCGCAGGTGGGCGAGCGCCGTGCGGTACGGCCGCTCGACGGCCGCGTCGCCGCCCGGCAGCGGCACGTACCCGAGGTGGGCCAGGCGGCGGAACCGGTCGTAGTCGGCCAGCAGCACCTCGCCGCCCCAGATCGCGCCGTCCTCGCCGTAACCGGTGCCGTCGAAGGCCACCCCGAGCACCGGCCGGCCGCCGTCCAGGCCGTGTTCGGCCATCACGGCGGCGATGTGGGCGTGGTGGTGCTGCACCCGGCGCACCGGCCGGCCGGCGGCGGTCCGCTCGGCGTGCCGCAGCGAGCGGTAGCCGGGGTGCCGGTCGGCGACGAGGAGTTCCGGCCGCACCCCGCTGACCGTGGCGAGCTGCTCCACCGCGCGGTCGAAGGCCCGCAGGGTGGCCAGGTCGTCCATGTCGCCGATGTGGCCGGACAGCCAGGCGTATCCGTCCCGGGCCAGGGCGAAGGTGTTCTTCAGGTCCCCGCCGACCGCCAGCGCCGGGCGGACGGGCACCGGGAGCGGGAGCGGCAGCGGGGCGTGGCCGCGCGAGCGGCGCAGCGGCAGCTGCTCGCCGTCGACCACCCGCACCACCGAGTCCTCGCAGGGCACATGGATCGGCCGGTCGTGGGTGAGCCAGCCGTCGACCAGCGGGGCGAGCCGCTCCAGCGCCTCCCCGTCCTCGGTGACGATCGGCTCGCCGGAGAGGTTGGCGCTGGTCATCACCAGCAGGTCCGGCCCGGGGGCGGCGAGCAGCAGGTGGTGCAGCGGCGTGTACGGGAGCATCATCCCGAGGTCGGGGCTGCCGGGGGCGACGCCCTCGGGCACCGGCCGGCCGGTGCGGCGGAGCAGGACGATCGGCCGCACCGGGCCGGTGAGCAGCTCCCGTTCGACCGGGCCGAGCGGCAGCAGGCCCTCGACGGTGGCGAGGTCGCGGGCCATCACGGCGAACGGCTTGTCACCGCGCCGCTTGCGCCGGCGCAGCAGGGCGACGGCCGCGGGGTCGCGGGCGTCGCAGGCCAGGTGGTAGCCGCCGATGCCCTTGACGGCGAGGACCGCGCCCTGGGCCAGCAGGCGCCGGGCCCCGGCGAGGGCCTCCTCCCCGGCCAGTGCGGGGCGCCCGGGCACGGTCAGCCCGAGCGTGGGGCCGCAGGCGTGGCAGGCGATGGGCTGGGCGTGGAACCGGCGGTCGGCGGGGTCGGCGTACTCCCGGGCGCAGTCCGGGCACATCGGGAAGCCGGCCATGGTGGTGTTGGCCCGGTCGTACGGCAGGCCGGTGACGATGGTGTAGCGGGGGCCGCAGTTGGTGCAGCTGATGAACGGGTGCCGGTGGCGCCGGTCGGCCGGGTCGGTGAGTTCGGCCAGGCAGTCGGCGCAGACCGCGGTGTCCGACGGGATCAGGGTGGTGCGGGGCCCACCGGGGCGGGACGGCACGATGCGGAAGCCGGTGGCGCCGGTGGCGGCGAGCGGGGTGTGCTCCACCGAGTCCACCCGGGCGAGCGGCGGTGCGTCGCCGGCCACCCGCCGGCAGAAGGCGTCGAGGGCGTCCCGGCCGCCCTCGACCTCGACCAGGACGCCCTCGCCGGTGTTGGTGACGCTGCCGGCCAGTCCGAGTTCACCGGCCAGGGTGTGGACGAACGGCCGGAAGCCGACGCCCTGCACCAGGCCGCGGACGGCGACCCGCCGCCGCTCGTGGTCGATCCCCGGGTGACCGGCCGTCACGCGTCCTCCCCGACCGCGCGGTAGCCGGGGCCGTGCGAGTGCCCGTGGTCGTGGTCGTGGCCGTGGTCGTGGCCGTGGTCGTGCGGCGCCGGGGCGGTCATCACCGGCCGGTGCGGCCGCGCCCCGCCCAGCACCGCCAGTGCCCGCTCCAGCAGCGCCCCGACGCCCTGCCCCGTCCGGGCCGAGGTGGTCAGCACCTCCACCCCGGGGTTGACCCGGTGGACGTTGGCCAGGAACGCCGCCTCGTCGAACTCGGCCGCCGCCGCGAGGTCCGCCTTGGTCACCAGCACCAGGTTGGCGAGGCCGAACGCCGTCGGGTACTTGAGCGGCTTGTCCTCGCCCTCGGTGACCGAGGCCAGCACCACCCGCAGCGACTCGCCGAGGTCGTAGGAGGCCGGGCAGACGAGGTTGCCGACGTTCTCCACGAACAGCAGCCGGCAGTCCGCCGGCAGCCAGCCGTCCAGGTGCCCGGCGAGCATCCGGGCCTCCAGGTGGCAGAGCCCGTCGGTGAGCACCTGCTTCACCGGCGCGCCCGAACGGGCCAGGCGCCGGGCGTCGTTCTCGGTGGCGAGGTCGGCGGTCAGCGCGGCGACCGCCAGACCGCGCCGCCGGGCCAGCCCCAACTCCGCCTCCAGCAGGGCGGTCTTGCCGCTGCCGGGGCTGGACAGCAGGTTCACCGCGACCGTGCCCCGCTCGGCCAGCGCCGCACGCAACCGGCGGGCGCTGTCGTCGTTGCGGGCGAGGACCGCCTGACGGAGGTCGACCGTGCGGCACATCGGCATCAGCCTTTCTGTTCGGCCCGGACGCCGGGGCCGTCGGCCCACCGGACGTCGAGGATCTGCAACTCCCGCCCGGACAACAGCTCCACGCCGCCACCGCCGGAGCAGTTCGGGCAGCCGAGGTCCGGCGGCATGCCGACCGCCCACTCGACCGCGCAGGGGGCGCAGCGCGCCCGGGCCGCGACGGGCTCGGTGACCAGCGCCGCGCCCGCCACCAGCGTTCCGGCGCAGGCGAGTTCAAAACAGAAGTCGAGCGCCTCGGGCACCACGCCGGCCAACTCGCCCACCCGCAGCCGGACCCGCGCCACCCCGGGGGCGCCGTGCTCGCGCGCCGCCGCGTCCACCTGCTCGACGACGGCTTCGGCGATCGACATCTCGTGCATGGGTCCCTTCCCGGGGCGGGCGGCAACGGGCCCCATTACAGGGCGCGGTGGCGGCGGCGGCCCGAAGCCGCGCCGCCGCCGGGGGCGGGGCTGCACCGTTCGCAGCAATCGGCGGCTCACATCCGCGAGATCCGCAGGTAGCGCTTGAGGTCCGGCAGGCTCTGCCAGACCGCCGCGCCGATCCCGGCCAGCAGCGCCGCGCAGATCAGCTTCCTCAGCATGGTGTCGTCTCCTTCTCCGGCTGCGCGGCCTCGTCCACGACCCGCAGGACCACTCGGACCGCCTCCTCCACGGCGGCGGTGACGGGCTCGCTGAGCCCGATGCCCTCCTCCAGCGAGGCCGGCTCGCAGCCGACCACCAGCACCCGTCCGGGCGGACGGCCGCCGGTGCCGGCGGCGAGCGTGGCGAGCAGCGCCAGCACCGCGTCCGGCCCCATCCGGTGCCCGTCCAGCACGGGTACGTCCAGCGGCTGCCCGGCGTCCGCCTCGATCAGGTAGACCGTGCCGGGCGCCCCGCCCCGGCAGGTGGCGTCCACCAGGACGGCGGTGCGGTGGCCGTCGAGCAGCCGGTACGCCAGGTCCACGCCTCGCACGCCGACGTCGACCACCTCGACGCCGGCCGGCAGCGGGTGGGCGCGGAGCCTGCGGACCGTCTCGACGCCGAAGCCGTCGTCGCCGAGGAAGATGTTGCCGATTCCGGCGACCAGGACGGTCACGGCCCCTCCAGGGGGGTGACCTCGTCGGGCTGGAAGTAGCGGAAGCGCCCCTGGGCGCGCCACAGGTCGGCGCCCGGGTCGTCCTCCACGGTGACGGCCAGGTGCACCGAGCCGTCGAGGTCGTGCAGCACGGCCTCCACGACGCCGGTGCGCCCGTCCAGGAAGAGGTCCTGGGCGTCGGTGCGCCGCCGCCCGGGCCGCAGCACCACCCGGCTGCCGGCGCCGACCTGCCGGCCGTCGACCAGGACCCGGTCGCGCCCGGGGTCGACCTCCGGGTCGTCGCCCGGGTCCCACCAGGGCTGTCCGGCCGGGACACCGGAGCCGCCGGTGGCCTCGCGCAGTCCGCGGATCGCCCCGTGCAGCCGCTCCAGCACCTCGGGCGGCATCGACTCGGCGAGGTCGACGACGGCTCCGGCCCGCTCGTCGGTGCCCCGGGCCTCGCGCTTCTCCTCCTCGGTCAGAGCCGCCGTCCGCAGCGCGAGGATCTCGTCGATCTCGGTGGCGTCGTACAGGGTGCCGAGGCTCTCCGGGGCGATCCGCGGGTGGTCCTCCAGGATGATCGGGGAGGAGAGCACCACCCGGCGCTCGCCCTCCGGGCCGGCCAGCACCGGCCAGGTGCGGTCGTTGCGGCACCGCTCGACGGCCGGGCGGGCCCACTCGGGCGGGTCGGTGACCGACAGGAAGCGGCCGTGCTCCAGTCCGAGCAGCAGGTGGGCGGAGACCAGCGAGCGCGGCAGCGCGTGCTCGCGGGTGGCCCGCCGGGGCGGCACCCAGGCAGAGGTGTTCTCCACCTCGACGGTCAGCCGCTGCGCCCGGTACGGGCCGGGCAGGTCCTCGGCGCGCACCCGGAGCAGGCCGTCCACCTGTTCGCGCCGTCGCACCACCCGGCCCGCCACGGCGCCGTCCTCGTGCACCAGCCCGGTCTCCCCGACGCCCGGCAGCCGGAACGGCCGCTGTCGCCCGCTGCCGGCCAACTCCTGGACCGGAACCAGGAGTTCGATCCGCTCCTCGACGCCCTCGTCCCATTCGACGAGGTCCCGGTCGGCCAGCTCCAGCCGCTTCACCGGCTCGAAGCCGGAGGCGGTGGCGCGTTCCACGGTGCGCCGCCGCACCCGCAGGAAGCGCAGTTCGACGGCCAGCACGTCGCCGTCGCGCGCCTCCATCACGCACTCGGTGCGCTGGTGGGAGTGCTCCCCGCCCTGGGCGGTGTACTCGGGCGGCACCAGGACGCCGAACTGCCAGCGCAGCCGGTTCTTGGCCGCCGAGGCCCGGTACGGGTAGAGGACGTAGCCCTCCAGCAGCACCGCGTCGGCGATCTGCCGGGCGGCGGCGAAGCCGCGCTCGATCGTTTCGGGGAAGCCGCTCACCTCGCCTCCTCCCCGATCGCCGCGACCGCGAGCAGTTCGCGCACCGTCGCCTCCCAGGAGGGCAGGGCCCGCCGGGAGCGGTAGGCCAGCAGTTCGTCCATCACCCGGTCCGGCAGGCGCAGCCACCCGCTGTCCGGGAAGTGCCGGTCGATCGCCTCCCGCCAGACGCGCACCGGCATCCGCACCCGGGCCTCCCGGTCCCAGGACACCGGGCTGACCTGGAAGCCGGCCGGGCCGGCGAAGGCGGTGCCGGAGAAGAGCAGCAGCAGCGGCACCTCGCCGCCGTCCAGCGCCCGGAAGTAGCGGGCCGAGGCGACGTCCTGGTCGTAGGTGCAGGGCACCGCGAGGTCGGTCTCGGTCGCGCCGGTGAAGCCGGGCACCAGCAGCGGCACGGTGGCGAGCTGGAGCGGGTTGAGCGTGGTCGCCCAGCGCTCCCGCGCGCCGAACAGGTCGGTCAGCCGCTCGCCCTCGGCGTCCGCGTACGGCCGGCGGGCCGGTTCGATCCGCAGCTGGCACCGGAGGGCGAGGGCGTGCACCCGGGTGTCGGCCGGGGCCGTGATGCGCAGCCGGAACACCAGGGTCGGCCCGGCCGCGTACGGGTCGGGGCGCACGCCCACGCAGGCGAAGTCGAGGGCCGTCACGCCGTCACCTCCGCGGGCAGCGGGCGGGCCCGGGCGGCCAGCCGGGCGAAGAACGCGTCGAGTTCGGCCCGGGCCTCGGCGCCGCCGTCGAAGCCGTGCCAGCGGCGTCGCAGCCGGCCGACCAGCTCGTAGCAGACGTCGATCGGCACCAGGTAGCACACGACGCGCTCCTCGGTGCGGCGCAGCAGCAGCGCCTCCACGTCCGGTTCCAGGGCGGCGGCCAGCCGGCTGCCGCCGAGGGCGCGCCGCCAGGCGTCCTCGTCCAGTTCGCTCTCGGTGGCGCCGGCCGGGCCGGGGTAGAAGGCGAGCAGCCGGTCCAGCACGGCGTTGCGGAACACGAAGGCGGTGCCCACCGGGATGCCCAGCGCCGACCAGACCAGCTGGTCCAACTCGCCCGCCGGGTCGGCGAGGTAGCGGTCCGGCACGGTGCGGTAGCGGCCGCCGGCCGCGCCGGGGCGGCTGAACAGCAGGCCGCAGGCGGTGCAGGCGCAGGCCAGGGCGCGCTCCTCGGCGTCCACCAGGTGGCGGTGGTCGGCGGGCAGGTCCCGGCCGCAGAGCGCGCACTGCTCGGGGCGCGGCGGGGCCGGTTCGCGAAGCCGGTGCAGCAGGGCGGTGCCGTCGCGGGAGATCCGGCGGGTGTTCATCGTGCCTCCGCGGCGCGCGGCGGGCGGGTGCCGATCTGGAGCAGCTGCGGGGCGCGTTCCAGTTCCACGGCCGTCACCTCGGGGGCGTGGCAGGCGAGGGCGGCCTCCACCTCCTGCTCGCCGCAGCCGCAGCCGGTGGCCGTCCGGCGCAGCCGCAGGGTGCCGGTGTCCGGGTCGAAGCCGAGCGTCTCGACCCGTTCGGGCAGGGCGGCCAGCGCCCGGTCGATCCGGGCGGTGAGGTCCTCGGGGTGCAGGTCGTGCAGGAGCAGCAGCCCGGCCACGGCCGGGTCGTCCAGCATCCGTTCCAGGGCGGGCGGGGGCAGCGCGGGGACGAGTCGGGCCAGGCCCTGGCCGTGGAACTCGATGATCTCGCGGACGAGTTGCTCGCCGGCCCGCTCGGCGTCGGCGCCGCTGTCGGCCAGCACGTCCAGGGCCTGCTGGATCCGCTGCCCGGTCTGCTCGGCCGTCATGCGGTGAGCCCGCTCAGGCCGGTGGGCACGTGCAGGGTCTTCACGGTGCGCCCGCCACCGACGTACATGTGCACGCCGCAGGGCAGACAGGGGTCGAAGCTGCGCACCGCGCGCATGATGTCGATGCCCTTGAACCGCTCCGGGGGGTTCTCCTCGAAGATCGGCGTGTTCTGCACCGCGTCCTCGTACGGGCCGGGCGTGCCGTGGCTGTCGCGGACGCTGGCGTTCCACGGGGTGGGCGGGTACGGGTGGTAGTTGGCGATCTTCCCGTCGCGGATCACCATGTGGTGCGAGAGCACGCCGCGCACGGCCTCGGTGAAGCCGCAGCCGATCGACTCGTCCGGCACCTCGAAGCGCTCCCAGGTCTGGCTGCGCCCGGCGCGGACCTCGTCGAGCGCCTTCTCGGTGAAGTGCAGGGCGGCGGCGGCCGCGTACGCCTGGAAGTAGGTGCGGGCGCGGTTGCGCTCGATGGCGTTGCTCCACCGGGGGATCTTCCACTCGAAGGTGACCTCGGGCCTGGTCATCGAGCGGGGCAGGTTGATCAGCACGCTGTGGCCGGTGGCCTTGACGTAGCCGATGTCGACCAGCCCGGACAGCGCGGTGGACCACAGGCGGGCGATCGGGCCGCCGCCGGTGTCGAGGGCGAGGTGCTCCTCGCCGTCGAACCAGCGCGGGGACATCACCCAGCTGTACTTGCCGTCGAAGTCCCGCTTCTGCGGGGCGGGGATGGTGTGCTGGTTCCACGGGTGGCGGGGGTCGACGGGGTTGCCCAGCGGGTCGTGGGTGACGAACAGCTCCTTGCCCTGCCAGTCCTCGTAGTAGGAGCTGCCGAGCAGGATGCGGATGCCGAGGTTGATCCGCGTCAGGTCGTTGGTGACGAGCTTGCCGTCCACCACGACGCCGGGGGTGACGAACATCCTCCGGCCCCAGTCCGTCATGTTGCGGTAGGTGAAGTCGCAGTGGTCCGGGTCGTTGAGGCTGCCCCAGCAGCCGAGCAGCACCCGCCGGCGGCCGACCTCCTCGTAGCCGGGCAGGGCCTGGTAGAAGAAGTCGAAGAGGTCGTCGTGCAGCGGCACGACCTTCTTCATGAACTCGACGTAGCGCATCAGCCGGGTCAGGTAGTCGGTGAACAGCTGCACGGTGGCGACCGTGCCGACGCCGCCCGGGTAGAGCGTGGAGGGGTGCACGTGGCGGCCCTCCATCAGGCAGAACATCTCCCGGGTGTACCGGCTGACCTGGAGCGCCTCGCGGTAGAACTCGCCCTCGATCGGGTTGAGCGAGCGCATGATGTCGGCGATCGTCCGGTACCCGTGGTCCCCCGCGTGCGGGGCCTCGGTGCGCTCGGCCAGCTCCAGGACGCCGGGATTGGTCTCGCGGACCATCCTCTCGCAGTAGTCGACCCCGACCAGGTTCTCCTGGAAGATGTTGTGGTCGAACATGTACTCGGCGGCCTCGCCGAGGTTGATGATCCACTCCCCCAGGTGCGGCGGCTTCACCCCGTACGCCATGTTCTGGGTGTAGACGGAGCAGGTGGCGTGGTTGTCGCCGCAGATCCCGCAGATCCGGCTGGTGATGAAGTGGGCGTCGCGCGGGTCCTTGCCGCGCATGAAGACGCTGTAGCCGCGGAAGACCGAGGAGGTGCTGTAGCACTCCGCGACCTTCTTCTGCTTGAAGTCGATCTTCGTGTGGATGCCCAGGCTGCCCACGATCCGGGTGATCGGATCCCAGGACATCTCGGTCAGGCCGCTGCCGTCGCCGGTCGCCTTCGTGATCGGTGTTGCCATCGTGTCTGTCGTGTCCTTCTCTGAACGGGGGCGGGGCAGGGGGCGGGGGCAGCGGCGACGGGCCGCACACCGGGCGGTGTGCGGCCCCTCCGGCGTCACCAGGGCGGCCGGTAGCCCGTGGTCAGGTGGCTGCCGGTGTGGCGCCACTTCGGTTCCTTGTCCAGGGTGTTCAGCGTGATCGCGCGAAGCCGGCGGATCACCGTGCCGTACGCGTTGCTCGCGTTGGACGAGACCCGCGAGCCGGGCGGCGGGTCCATGAAGGGCATGAACTTGTCCGGGAAGCCCGGCATGGTGCACGCGATGCAGATGCCGCCCACGTTCGGACAGCCGCCGATGCCGTTGGTCCAGCCGCGCTTGGTGACGTTGCACTTGACGACCGGGCCCCAGCAGCCGAGCCGCACCAGGCACTCGGGCGTCCCGTAGTCGGTGGCGAACTGCCCCTGCTCGTAGTACCCGCCGCGGTCGCAGCCCTCGTGCACGGTGGCGCCGAACAGCCAGGCGGGCCGCAGCTTGTCGTCGAGCGGGATCATCGGCGCGGAACCGGCCAGCTGGTACAGCAGGTAGGTGAGCGTCTCGGCGAAGTTGTCGGGCTGGATCGGGCAGCCCGGGACGCAGACGATCGGCAGCCCGGCCTTGGACCTCCAGTCCCAGCCCAGGTGGTCCGGGACGCCCATCGCGCCGGTCGGGTTGCCGGCCATCGCGTGGATGCCGCCGTACGTGGCGCAGGTGCCGATCGCCACCACGGCGGTCGCCTTGGGGGCGAGGCGGTCCAGCCACTCACTGGTGGTGATCGGCTGGCCGGTGGCGGGGTCGTCGCCGAAGCCGCACCAGTAGCCCTCCTCCTTGATCCTCTCGTTGGGGATGGACCCCTCGACGACCAGCACGAACGGCTCGATCTCGCCGCGCTCGGCCTTGAAGAACCACTCGACGAAGTTGTCCGCGCCCTGGACCGGGCCGCACTCGAAGTCGATCAGCGGCCAGTGCACCGCGACCTTCGGCAGGCCGGGCAGGGCGCCGGTGACGATCTCCTCGATGCTCGGCTGCATCGCGGCGGTCAGCGAGACGGAGTCGCCGTCGCAGCTGAGGCCGGCGTTGATCCAGAGGACGTGCACCACGTCGGTGTCGGTGGCCGCGCCTCCACCGGCCGGTTCGGCTGGTTCGGCCGTTGCAGGTGTTGCAGGTGTTGCACCCATGAGGATGCCTCCTCGGGGATGGGAGCCGGACGGGATGGCTCGAAGCCCAGTCATAGCAACGGTCCGGGCCGGGCGCCGGTCCGCGCGGCGGCAACCGGGGCCCGGGGAGGCCGGCCCGGCGCGGCCGTTCGGGTCACGCGCGGGCGGCCGGCCCCGTCGTCACGGGGCGCTTGTGGACGAACGCGGAACGCAGCGCGTGGTACGGCGATTCGGGTGTGAAGAACTGCCGGTGCATCACCGCGAGCTCCTCCTCCCGGTAGGCGTCCAGCGGCTTCGTCCGCTCGTCGGCCTCGCGCGCGGCCTTCTTCGCCGCGATCCGCTGCTGGGTGGTGGGCGAGGCGGCCAGCAGCCCGGCCAGGTGGGCCGCGCCGGGCCCGAACTCCTCCGGTCCGCAGTCGAGCACCCGGTCGACCAGGCCGATCCGCTCGGCGGTGGCCGCGGAGACGGGGAGCGCCTGGCGGATCAGCCGCTCGGCCGCCGCCGCGCCGACCCGGCGCGGCAGGGTGTACGTCCAGTACTCCGAGCCGTGCAGCCCCATCAGCCGGTAGTGCGGGTTGAGGACCGAGCCGCCGCGGCACCACACCTCGTCCGCCGCCAGCGCCAGCATCACCCCGCCCGCCGCCGCGTTGCCGCCGATCGCGGAGACCACCAGCCGGTCGGTGGTGGTGAGCACCGCGTCGACCAGTTCGTCCATCGCGGTGATGTTGTCCCAGGACTCGACGGCCGGGTCCGGCGCGGCCTCGATCACGTTGAGGTGGATGCCGTTGGAGAAGAAGTCC
The DNA here is from genome assembly GCF_055575155.1 of Kitasatospora sp. NPDC034533. Classification (NCBI taxonomy): domain Bacteria; kingdom Bacillati; phylum Actinomycetota; class Actinomycetes; order Kitasatosporales; family Streptomycetaceae; genus Kitasatospora; species Kitasatospora sp. NPDC034533. Next base: position 10,730 of record NZ_JBVITE010000027.1, on the reverse strand, counting down.
CGGCCGCCGCCGAGCACCAGCACCGAGGTCGGGCGGGCGAGGGCGATGCGGTACGCGGCCAGCAGCCGGCGGCAGTGCTCGGTGGACATCGCGCCGCCCGGGAAGGAGAAGCGCAGGATGCCCACGGCGCCCTCCTCCCGGTAGCGGATGTCCGACCAGATCCGGTCGTCCTCCTCGTCCTGCATCAGCGGCGCCGGCGCCTCCGGCAGCGGCGGCAGCAGGTCGCCGAGCGCCGTCACCGCCGGGAGCTTGATGCCAGCGCGGCCCTCGGGGGTGCGGCGGCTCAGCTCCGGGATCCACACCGCGCCGTCGGAGGTCGCCCGGCACACGGCGCCCGCCCGGGTGGCCAGCAGCTCGCCGGGGCGGCCCCGCAGCAGCGGCTCGCGGTGCCCGCCGTGCAGGAACCACTCGCCGCCGCACAGCTCGTCGGGCACCCCGGGCCGGGAGTCCGCGGCGCGGAGCCTGCGCAGCACCTCCCCGGTGGGGTGGGCCGCCCAGTCGATCCGGCGTTCCTCCCGGCGCAGCGGCGGCCGGGTGCGGACCGTCCCGTACCAGCCGGGGCCGGACTGGCGCTGGGGCACGTACCCGGGCGAGGCGAAGCGCTCCACGGCGAGCAGCGCGGCCCTCACCGCCGCGTCGGCGACCTCGTTGCGGTACAGGTCGCTCTTGCCGTACCCGGGCAGCCGGCAGGGCGCCCAGGCCCAGACCGGCCCGGCGTCCATCTCCGCCTCGGCCTGGAGCACCGTGACACCCCACTCGGTGCGGCCCTCCTGGATCGCCCGGTCGAGGGAGGACGGGCCGCGGTCGCCCGGTGGGCCGGGGTGGACGATCAGACAGGTGAGCCGGGACCAGACGTCCTGCGGGACGGCCGTGCGCAGCATCGGCGCGAGCACCAGGTCGGGCCGCAGACGGCCCACCGTCTCGCGCAACTCGTCGTCGTCACCGGCCAGTTGGACGTCGACGACGTGGCGCCGGTCGCGCAGTTCGGCGTGCAGCCGCTGGCTGAGGCTGTTGAACGCGCTGGCGAGGAGAAGAATCCGCATGTCCGCCTCCGACGGGTGGGGGTCCGGGAACCCGGCGATCATCGCCGCCGCCCCCGCGGCCCCCCGCCCGGTCTCCGGCATGTCGCGCCGCGCGTTCACCCGGGCGGCCGGAGCCCGGCGGTGATCACACCCGGGTAGCATGTAAGCCATGGAATCGACCAGTGACCCTTACGAAATCCGTTCCGGTGTGCCCACCGTCGAGGTCTTCCGCCGGCTGCGCACCGACGCCGGCCTGTCCGACAGGGCTCCCGAGGCGGTCGCGCTCGCCCTCCCCAACACCTGGTACGGCGTGGTCCTCCACCACCGGGGCGAGCCGATCGGCATGGGGCGGATCGTCGGCGACGGCGGCACCGCGTTCCAGATCACCGACATCTGCGTCCACCCCGCGCACCAGGGGAACGGCCTCGGCCGGCGGATCATGGCCGCGCTGACCGAGGAGCTGGAGCGCCGGGCGCCCGCCACCGCGTACGTCTCGCTGATCGCCGACGGCCCGGCTCGCCACCTCTACGAGAAGTTCGGCTTCGCGGACACCGCCACCCACGACTCGATCGGCATGTACCGCCTGATGGGCGGGAGCTGACGGAGCACCCGGCGGGCCCGCTCACCAGGTGCCGGCGGTGTCGCGCGCGCCGGCGATCTGCCGCACGGCGAGCAGCGCGGTGTCGTCGGCCAGCCGGGCACCGGTGTGCCGGACGACCGCGGCGGCCACCTCGTCGACCAGGCGCCCCGGGTCGACGGCGCCGGGGGCGGCGGCCAGCCGCTCCAGGTGGGTGCGCAGCGGGAAGAAGGTCCCCGCCCGGTCGCGGGCCTCGGTCACCCCGTCCGTGACGACCAGGGCCGTCTCGTCCACGCCCAGCCGCAGCCGTTGGACCGACGGCAGCCCGCCGGACAGCTGGGCCAGCCCGATCGGGGCGCCGTCGCCCGGCGGCAGCTGCCGCAGGCCCGTGGGGCCGAGGACGTAGGGGCTGTCGTGGCCGAAGTTGACCACCTCGATCTCCCCCGGGGCGTCGAGCGGGAACCAGATGACCACCGCCGTGGCGAACCGCTCCTCGCGCTCCCCCAGCCGCTCCGCGAGCAGGTTCTGCCGGCGCATCCGCGCCTCCATCCAGGACGCGACGGTGACCAGGTCCCCCTCGTGGAAGGCCGCCTCCCGGAAGCAGCCGACCAGCGCCGCCGCGGCGGAGACGGCCGGCAGCCCCTTGCCCTGGACGTCGCCGAGGATGACCCTGGCCCCGAACGGGGTGGCCAGCACGTCGTAGAAGTCGCCGCCCACCCGGGCCTCGACGTCGGCGGCCAGGTAGCGCGCCGCGGAGTCCACCCCTCCCCAGCCCGGCGGCACCGGGCGCAGCACCACCTGCCGGGTGGTCTCGGCGGTGCCCTGGAGGTGGCGCACGTAGGCCGCGGCCCGGGCGCGATGGACGCTGAGCGGCACCGACAGGAGGGCCCCGGCGGCCACCAGCAGGAAGTCCTCCACCCCCTGGGACTTGGCCCAGATGCTGTCCAGCGCCGGGTAGGCGGCGATCGCGGCCAGGGCGAACAGCGTGGTGGCCTGCGGCCCGCAGAGCGCGGCGGCCACCACGGGCACCATCACCAGCCAGCTGACGGAGGCGAAGGAGACCGGTGTGGCCGCGTCCACGCCCACCACCAGCGCGAGCACCGCCAGCGGCACCAGCCAGGAGCGGTGGCCGTACCGGATCAGGATCGGCAGCCGCTGCCTCGGCTCCTCCACGGAACGCGCCCGCAAGCCGTTCCTCCCCTGCTCGCGACGCCCCCCGGCGCGGAGCAGCGGAGGCTGCGGCCCAAGGTACGGTTCCCCGGCTCCGGCGGGGGTGGCGCAGCGGCGTGGTGGCCGCGGCCGTCGCACGTTCGGCCCAGTGCGAACCGCCCTGCCGGCCCGGCTCCGGCGCCGCCGGCGGGCCGCTCGCCGCACCGCTCCGGAGGCCCGGCGCGGGCTCGCGGCATGCGGCTTTCCGGGTGAGGGGGCAGGGTGGTGTCTTGCGGACCCGCTGCCGGGACCACCGGCGCGTTCCGCGAACCGGCCGTCGACCGAAGGAGGCGCCATGCGCACCCGGAAGATCCCCCGTCGGAGCCTGGCGCTGGCCGCCGCCGTCGCCGCGCTGCCGACCGCCGCACTGGCCACCCCCGCCGTCGCGGCCCCGCCCAACGAGCTGATCTCCCGCTTCGTGGAGCTTCCCGGCAGCTCGCTGCCCGCCGGCCACGGGCAGCGGACGATCACCGTCACCTACCGCAACGACTCCCTGAAGGACCGGACGGTGGCCCCGCAGATCCTGGTGGCGTCCCCCGCCAACGGCCCCTTCCTCGACCCGGCGAGCATCCGGCTCGAAGTGCTGGGGCCCGACGGCCACTGGCGGACCACGGCGCTCGCCAGCCAGACCGGCACGCTGTACACCCGGCTCGATCCGGCCCAGCTGGTGCTGCACGGCCACGGCACCCTCACCAAGCAGTACCGGCTCACCGTCGTCGGACAGGGCCCGGTCCAGGGCATGATCGAGCCCCGGGTGGCGATCTACGCCTGAACCGCCCGCGCTTCCCCGCGCCCCGCTCGCGCCCGGCACCGGGAGCGGGCGGGGCGTTCGGGCACCGGCTCGCCGGACTGACGCCCCCTCGGATCGATCCGCGTCCGTCCGGGTCTCCTCCCGGAGGGCCGGGACTCTCTGCGCACGGTCCGCGGGGAGGTGGCCGCCAGGCGGCGGAGCCGGCGGCCGGGTGGGCGGGCGCCGACTGGGTAGGCGCGTCGTGTCAGGAGGTTCCAGGCGATGAGCGGTGACCACGCCGGGCTGGGCGGGGTGCTCGCCCGGCTGCTGGCGCGCTCCCGGGGATGCGCTCCCCGGGAGCTGTACGGGCTGGTCCGGGACGCGGCGCGCGGGCTCGGGGCGTCCGGGGCCCTGATCTACCTCGCCGACGTCCAGCAGCGGTACCTGGTCGCCCTGCCTGATCCCGAGACGTGGGCCGGGCCCGGTTCCGAGGAGGACTGGCAGCGGGTCGAGGTCGAGGGCACCCTCGGCGGGCGGGCCTACCGGCTGGAGCGGGCCCAGCTGTCCGCCGGGCCGCCCGCGACGGGCTGGTTCCCGCTGGTGGACGGGGTCGAGCGGATCGGGGTCCTGCGGGTCGAGGCCGACGCACCGGCCGAGGCCCTGCACGAGAGCAGGGTCCGCGGCTGGGAGGCACTGGCCTCCCTGGTCGCGCTGCTGCTCGTCTCCAAGAGCGCGTACAGCGACTTCATCGTCGAGATCACCCGCCGCCGGCGGATGAGCCTCCAGGCCGAGATGCTGTGGTCCTTCCTGCCGCCACGCACCATCGGCAGCCGGGACGTCACCTCCAGCGCCGTGCTGGAGCCCGCCTACGACGTGGGCGGCGACGCCTTCGACCACGCCATGACCGGCACCCGGCTGCACCTGTCCGTGTTCGACGCCATGGGGCACGACCTCGCCTCCGGCGGGGCCAGCGCCGTCGCACTGGCCGCCTGCCGCTCCACCCGGCGGGCCGGCGGCGGCCTGGCGGAGATCGCCCGCACCATCGACCGGACGCTGGCCCGGTGGATTCCGGACCGGCTGCTCACCGCCGTGATCGCCGAACTCGACACCGCCACCGGCGAACTGGCCTGGGTCAACTGCGGCCACCCGGCGCCGCTGCTCATCCGGGAACGCCACGTCGTCACCGGCGCACTCCAGCGGCACGCCGAACTGCCGCTCGGGTTCGGCTTCCACGAGCACGGCGACGCGCTGCGCGTCCACCGGGCCCGGCTGCAACCGGGCGACCGGGTGCTCGTCCACACCGATGGGGTCACCGAGGCCCGCTCGGTCGGCGGCGAGCTCTTCGGCGAGCGGCGCCTGGCCGAGACCCTCGTCCAGCACATGGCCGGAGGGGAGCCCGCGCCGGAGGCGCTGCGCCACCTGATCCACAAGCTGGTCACCCACCAGGACCACCGGCTGCGGGACGACGCCACCATCCTGCTGGTGGAGTGGCACCCGGACCGGCGCGGGGACCCGGTGAGGCCCGGGCCGGCCTGAGAATCCGCCGGGCCGACCTCCCGTGGGTGCCCGCGCCGCCCGGGCTCAGTCGAACCGGATGTGCCTGACCCCCGTCCAGGCCCGGCGGACGCGTCCGCGCAGCGGGCTCTCGGTGTTCGGGACGAGCCTCAGCCCCGAGGCGTCCGCGATGTGGTCGGCGACCTGCGGGACGGTGAGCCGGTCGGTCCACACCTGCCGGGCGAACTCCTCCCCGCCCAGCCGTTCCAGGCACAGGTCGAGCTTGGACAGGGCGAAGCTCTCCCGGCGCAGCGGGGCGTCCCTGCCGGCGACGAACCCCAGGACGTGCCCGAACCCGCGCTCGCGCAGCCGTTCCACCACCGTCGCTCGCTCGGCCAGCAGCGCGAAGTGGCGGACGTCATGGCCGCGTTCCCGCAGCCGGCCGACGGTCTCGCGGAAGTACACCGGCTCGACGACCGTCATCGGCGCGATCACCACGCCGTCGTGGGCGGCGAGCGTACGGTCCAGCACCTCGAAGACGCCCTGGCGCCAGGCGGGCAGGTCCTGGAAGTCCCCGCGCAGCGCCTGCGGCATCATCCGGTGCAGGCCGAACCCCACGTGCTCGGGGTCGCAGACGACGCTGCCGGGCAGCCGGCGCCGGATCTCGTGCGCGGTCTGGGTCTTGCCGGCCCCGAACGGGCCGTTGATCCACAGGAGCATGCGGCGACCCTACTGCGCCGCCGCCCTACCGCGCCGGGCCGGGCGTGGCACCGGCTCCACCGGTGTGGGGGCCGGGGGCGATCACGGGCGCCCCGGCGTTCCTCGCCAGGAAGTGCAGGAGGTTGGCGAAACCGCGCGCGTCGTCGATCGCCCGGTGCGTGTGCTCCACATCGCCGAGCCAGTGCGGGGGCAGCTCCGGTGCCGCGAGGTCGGCGGCCGGCCGGCCGGTCAACGCCGCCGTGTACGAGCGCAGGCACAGCGCCGGCCCGTGGAAGAGGCGGTCCTGCTCGTACGGGCCCTGGTGAAGGCCGTAGGGGGTGTACCGGCGCAGGTAGTGGTCGATCCACGTGCCGTCGAACGACAGCGGCGCCGCGGCGAAGGCCCGCCGGCCGGGCAGGGAGCGGATCCACTCCGTGTACCGGCGCATCACGTCGACGACGGGCTCCGGGTTCGCGGTGGCGGCCTCCCAGGTGCCCGGCTCGGAGTCGAACCACTCCTTCGTGCGCGGGTCCGGTGCCGATCCGGGGAGCGGTTCGAGGACGGCCTCGAACTCACCGAACGTCCGCCCGTCCACGGTCGTGGCGACGGACGCGAGGGACCGCATCGAGTGGGGGGCCCACCCATGGACCGTCGACCTCGATGTCGGTCACCACGTACGTCCAGTCGGTCGGTTCGCTCATGCGCTCGACGCTACCGCGGGGGCGGTGGGGCGCGAGCGCGATTCGCCCGGGACGTCGGCGGGGCCGACCTGCCGTGCGAGCGCCCGCCCCCGGGGCCCCGTCAGAACCAGTGGAGGCAGTGCGGGGCGCGCTCGGCGCGGAAGAGGTCGTCGGCGCGGGCGGCCGCGTCCGGGCGGTGGGCGCGGACGTGCCCGGCCCGGACGAGGGTGCTCGGGGCGGTACCGCCGAGGTAGACCGAGCCGAGGTCCCGGATGTCCAGCGACAGGTCGGGCTCGCGGTCCGTCGGGACGCACTCCGCCTTCCCGTCCCGGACGGTCAGCAGGTGGCGCCGGCGCTCGCCGAGGAACGGGTCGTCGACGTCCAGGGCGAGCTGCCCGTCCGTGAGCCAGCCGCGCGAGGTCAGGGCGCGCGGGACGTCCAGCAGCCGCACCCAGAGCCAGTCGGTCTCCCCGCTCGGCTCGGCGGCGTTGAAGTCCGCGAGCTGCCAGCGCAGCGGGTGGTCCGCCGGGCAGTGCCGGAAGACGACCTGGCCGACGAGGTCGTGGCCGAGGAGGAACCGGGCCAGCGCGGTGTACCCGGCGTCGTCGACGGCGACGGTCTCGTCCACCGTCAGGGTGTCCCCGTCCTTCCAGTAGCTGGCGTAGCCGTCCGGGGTGCCGCCGGCGTCCCGATGGACGGCGACGTAGCGCGGCGTCCGGGCGACCGGCGCCTGGCCCGCGCCCAGCGCCCACCAGCGGCGCGGCCGGGACAGCGCGCCCGGCTGGGTGCGGCGGTACCGGTCGTACACCTCCTCCAGCACCGCCTCGCAGTCGGCCCGCCGCACCAGCTCGACCGAGCCGGCCGGTGCTCCCTGCGCGCGGGGGGCGGCGAAGGCGGCCTGCTGGCGCCGCACCGTCAGCCGCCGGGTGTACGTCGCCGGCCCGTAGCCGAACCTGCCGTAGATCCCGGCCTCGGAGGCGAGCAGCACGGAGAGGAACTCGCCCCGGGCGCGCAGGTCGGCGAGCTGGCGCCGCATCAGCGCGGTGAGCACGCCCCGGCGGCGGTGGGTGGGCAGGACGCCGACCGACGTCACTCCGGCGGCCGGGACGACGACCTGCCCGGGCAGGGTGAGCTCGAAGGTGTGGGCACCGGCGGTCCCGACGGGCCGCCCCTGCGCGGTCACGGCGAGCAGGTTGCGGTCCGGCTCGGTCGCCGCCCACCAGACCCCGCCGCCCTCCGCGTCCGGCGCGTCCGGGAAGCGGCCCAGCGCGGCGTGGAAGGTGTGGACGAAGGTTGCGAGGTCCTGGTCGGTCGTGGAACGGATCTCCATGCGGTGCTGCCGCCTCCCCGTCGCGCCGGCCCCGCCCGGTGCGGCGCCCACCGCAGTCCAGCGTCACCGCGCTGCCGGGTCAACCGAATTACCGGGCCGGCCGGGCGGCGGGCGGCGCAAGGCCCTGCCGTCGGCCGTCGGGCGACGCTCTCGGCCGGGCCTGGCAAGCGGCACGTCGACGGGCCGCACCACGGGGCCACCGCCGGTCGGGGCCCCGGGCGGGCACGGGCCTTCCGGAGCCGCTCCACCAGCGCCACGGCCGGACCACCGCGCGCCGACGAAGCCGGGGCCCTCACCCCGGAGGTGATCCACGCCCTCGGCCGCGAGCGCTCCGGAGCGCCACGGCCCCAGGGGCGCGTTCTGAGCCCGGGGGGCGGTGCGGCGGCCGGCCGAGGCCCCGCCCGCCTTCCCGGTCCGGGTCGCGACCGCGCGGTCCGGGCCTTTCGGCCCGTGTGAGCGGCTTCGGAGCGGAAAGGCGCCACGGCGGGCCCGGTCGGTCCGGGCCGGAGACGCCAGGGAGGACGCCATGAACGGAACACCGCACGAACGGCCGCTGCACGACATGGGCGGGGCGATCGGGCCGGCGGACATGGGGGCGAAGACCGGTGAGGAGCCGGCCGAGGGTCCGGCGCGCGGGCCGTCGCCGGTCGGGAAGGGCGGCACGCCCAACGTCGCCGGGAGCGACGAGCAGCAGCCGGAGATCGCCGAGGGGCCGGTGCCCGGGGTCCAGCCCGGCGAGGAGTACGCGGGGCCGGAGCGTCGGACGCCGTCCCACGTCGATCCTCCACGCGGACCGGCTCAGGGCACCGGGGCCGGCGCGGCGTCGGAGGCGACGGAGGAGGTGGAGCCGCTGGAGCCGCTGCCGGAGCCCGAGCGGGGCCGCCACGATCCCGGTGCCGAACCGGAGGACGAGGGCATTCCCGACCTCCAGGACGGTTCCCCCGCCCGCACCTGGTCGCAGGACCCCCAGGTCCAGCCCGTCCCGGGCGACACGCCGGTGGCCGCCGAGTCCTTCGGCACCACCGGGGCCGAGCAGGCCGAGGGCGAGTCGCTCGACGCCCGGCTCGCCCAGGAGGAGCCGGAGACCGACGAGCGGACCGCCGTGGCGGACCCGGCCGAGCGGCCGGCCGGGCGGCTCGACCTCCCGGACCCGCACGGCGACCTGCGGGGCGACGCGCCCGGGGACACCGCGGGGCTGTCGGCCGAGGAGGAGGCCGTGCGGATCCGCTCCGACGAGGAGGAGGACTGAACCCTCGCCGTCGAGCCGGCCGGCCCGCGCCTCCCCGGGCCGGGGAGGGCCGCCACCTGCGCCGGGTCGGCGGAGGCCGCGGGCACTACATTGAGGCGGAGGGGGACGGCGGGCCCGGACGGGGTGGCTGATGCACGTGATCACCGACTGGTTGCGCGGGCTGTCCGGCCCGGTCGGGTACGTGGTGGTCGCGGGTCTGGTGTTCGCCGAGGACGCCCTGTTCTTCAGCTTCTTCCTGCCCGGCGAGACCGCCGCCGTGTTCGGCGGGTTCCTCGCCAACCAGGGCAGGATCGCGATCGGCTGGATCGTGCTGTTCGTGGTCTGCGCCGCCGTCCTCGGGGACACGGCCGGCTACGAGATCGGCCGGTGGCTCGGCCCGAAGATCGTCGACTCCCGGCCGATGCGGCGCCATGCGAACCGCGCCGAGCAGGCCCAGGACCTGATCCGACGGCGCGGGCCGGCCGCCGTGTTCTTCGGCCGCTTCGTCGCCTTCTTCCGCGCCATGGTGCCCACCCTGGCCGGGATGTCCCGCATGCCCTACCGGCGCTTCCTGCTGTACAACGCGCTCGGCGGCATCCTCTGGGGCATCGGGTTCACCCTGCTCGGCTACTTCGCCGGGGCGGCGTACACCCGGGTCGAGAGCACCGTGGGGCGGGCCCTCGCCCTGCTGATCGCCGCGCTCGCGGTCGTCGCCCTGGCCGTCTGGTACCTGCGCCGTCGCGGGCACCGGTCCGGCACGCCGACCCGCGGGGACCGGTCGGGCACCCCGACCCGCGGGGACCGGTCCGGCACCCCGAGCCGCGGGGACCGGGACGGGAAGCCCTGAGGCCGACGCGGGCGGGCCGGTGATTGGACCGGCCCGTTTCCGGGCAGCCGCCCGGCGTCGGCGACGACCGGTTTCGTCTGGAGGTGACAGGCGATGGACGGACCCGCGCTGTCCTGGCGGGAGCGGCGCGTCCTCGCGGAGGTCGAGAACGAGCTGCGGGCCGAACGGAAGCTGGACCGGGCACTGAGCACGATGCGCCCCTGGCCCCGGCACCGGATCACGGGCGTCTTCCGCGCGCTGGGCCGGGTGCCGTTCGGCATCGTGGTCACCCTGGTGGTCACCTCGCTGCTGATGGCCGCTCCCCGGGTGTGGAACGCCGGTGTGCTGGCCTTCTCCGGATCGGTCTGGCTCGTCACGGCCGTCCTGGTGGGCGCCAGGATCGCCGCCCGCCACCGGGGTCGGGGGCCGTGCCCGCCGGCCACCGGACCGCCCGATTGACGACGGGCATCCGGGGCAGCCGCACGATGTCCCGTCCCTGCTCCTCTCCCGACCGATCCGAGCCAGAGCCAGAGCCCGAATCCGAATCCGAATCCGAATCCGAATCCGACGAAGCCCAGCACTCGAAAGGGGAAACGAGCCATGACCACACCCGAGGACCACGGAACCCAGCCGGACCAGCCGACGCAGGAGCGGTCCGCCGAAGAGCGCGCGATCACCTCACCGACCCCGCGCGACGTGCGGTCGAAGGCCGAGGGGCGGGTCGGGGCCCGGGAGCGGTCCGCCGAGGAGCGCGCGATCACGGCTCCCACCCCCGCCGACGTCCGGAGCAAGGCCGAGACCGACGAGGAGCCCGAGCCGCCCGCGGCCGACGCCGTGGCTCCCTAGATGACTGATGCCAAGGGCTCGCCTGCGCGCATGACATGAAGCGAGGGAGTCCAAAGATCGGTTGTGACGCCTGATCTGGACTCCCTCGC
>NZ_JBVITE010000026.1:0-100276 GCF_055575155.1 Kitasatospora sp. NPDC034533 | reverse complement strand
GAACCCCCGCCCGTTCACCTGGACCAAGACCGCCGACGAGATCCTCGAACGACTCGCCTCATATCTTGAACGAATTCCTGGCGCAGGACACTAGCTTGGCCCGCCATCGCGCCTTCCTGTGAAGCTCGGGATGATAGCTACCTGATCAGCAGCATTGTCAAGTCTCATGTCCGCTGCCTCCCTACAACCGGCCCGGGGCGCCCGCCGGCGGGCGACGGACCCCCGGATTCCGCAAGTCCGGAGAATCCGCTAGCTGATGACGGGTCAGATTTCGTCCCGGAGTGGGTAATTACGTCACACGAAGATTCACGAGGGGTGGTCGACCATGAGCACCTTCGACGCCTGGAACTGCCCGAACTGCGGCCTGGTGAACCCCCCGGGCGTGCCCTGCTCCGGCTGCGGGGCCCCCGTCGCCACCAGGACCAGCCCCGCCCCGAGCCCCGCCGCCCCGAGCCATCCCGCCCCGAGCCATCCCGCCCCGAGCCATCCCGCCCCGAGCCATCCCGCCCCGAGCCACGCCGTCCCGAGCTACGCCGCCCCCAGCCCCGCCCCGGCCCCCGACAGCCGGGCGCCCCGGACCACGAAGGCGCCGCGCGCCACCGACGCCACCCGCTACCTGTGCGCGGCCGTGCAGATGGACGCCACCCTCGCCCAGCGCGCGATCGACTCCGTCCTCGGCGAGCCGCGCCGGGCCGTCTCCTCCTCACCCGACGTCGACCTGGCCTGCGTGCTGCGCTACGCCGTCTTCGCCCGCACCCGGCACACCACCGCCAAGGTGCTGCTCGCGCTGATCGCGGCCTGCATCGTCGCCTCCTTCTTCCTCCACCCCTTCGAGCGGACGCAAGCGCCCGCCCCGGCCTACGGCTACCCCGGCGAATACGCCGTCCCCGTGCCGGACACCTCGCCGCTCCCCTTCGACCTGCCGATCGTCGTGCTCCCGCTGCTGGTGGTGGCCTGGGCCGTCGTCCTCATCGAGCAGCTCACCGCCTACTTCGGCGTGATCAAGCCCCGGCTGAGCCGGGGCGCGTTCGACCCCGCCCAGGCGCCGGCCGCCGCCCGGCCCGAGGAGGAGGGGCGGCTGCGGGAGCTGGCCGGGCTGGATCACACGGGCAACGTCACGGTCTTCTCCGGCTTCGAGCCCTTCCTCGGGTACGGGCGGCTGCTCAGCACCTGGAACTTCACCATCCCGGTGGACCGCCCCGGCGAGCACTTCGACCGGGTCCTGCCGTTCTCCATCGCCGAGCTGACCGCCGAGATCACCAGGGCGGTGGAGTCGCTCGGGCTGCCCGAGGTGAGCGTCTGCGAGCGGATCTTCGTCAGCGGCGCGGACCTGTCGCTGGGCGTCGATCCGGCCGTCCGGGCCGTCCTGCTGCCCCGGCCGACCGACCGGCCGGCCCGCGAGCTGCCCGCCGACATCGTCGACCGGCTGCGCGAGGACGGCACCGCCCGGGCCCGGCCCTACCTGGTGACGACGGTGTCGGGCTGGGGCAGCGAGGTGGTGACCACCAGCACCGTCCGGTTCGGCCTCAGCCCCGCCAAGGACCTGCTCTTCGTCGAGGGCGCCTCCTCGTTGCTCCCCCCGGTCAAGTCGGTCTACCACCTGGTCGACCACCTGCTCGACCGGCCGACCTGGCGCCAACTCGTCACCCTGGCCTGGGGGGCCCTCAAGAGCACGCCCGGGCGGCTGCTGCGCGGCACCGCTTTCGCGCTGGCCCTGCCCTTCGCGCCCCTCGTCGCCTGGCTCACGAGCGGCGACCAGCTGCGCCAGATCCGGTTCAGCGTCTTCAACTACGGCGCCCTGACGAGCATCCGGCAGCTGGCGGCCGACTCGAAGTTCCACCGCTACTACCAGCAGATCGACCACCAGATGTACACCAAGGTCGTCGAGCGGCGGACCCTGGACACCCTGATCGACTTCCTCCAGGACCACCAGGTCGACGTCTCCGAGCTCCAGGAACGCCGGAACGTCATCTACAACGGGGGCATCTTCACCTCCGGCAACGCCAGGATCAGCTTCGTCAACTCCCCGGTCGCCGCCGGGGCGGGCAGCCGGGTGCGGAGCATGCTCTCCTCCCGCGGCCCGGAGGGGGGAAAGGCCAGGTCATGAGCGAGGAACAGAACACCTCCGGCGGGTTCCACATCAGCGGCAGCGGCAGCGTCAACTTCACCAACTCGCCCGTGGCCGCGGGCCGGAACTCCTCGGTCACGGTCAACTCCGCTGCGGCGGAGGTGGACGAGGAAGCGCTCGCCCGGCGGGTGCTGGCGCTCGCCGAGCAACTGCGCGGGGAGAGCGAGCCGGACAGCCGCCAGGCGCAGGCCGCCGAGGACCTTCAGGCCGAGGTCGCCTCCCCGGCCCGGCGCTGGGACCAGGTGCTGCGCTTCCTCAGCCGGGCCCGGGACGGCGTCGTCGCCACCACCGCGGTCGCGGCCGAGATCCAGAACCTGGACGAGGCGGTCCGCTCGATGCTCCCGTAGGCGCCGACCGGCGCAACCGCCGGTCGGCACCGGGGAATCCACACGACAAGAAGGGGGAGTGCGGTGGCCGAGACCAAGGGCGTCCTGCTGCCCGCCTACGTACTGGCCGACGAATCGGCCTCGATGGAACCGTACCTGGCCGAACTCTCCAACGGGCTGGTCTCGTTGTGCGAGGGGCTGCGGGCCGAGCCGATGATCGCCGCCAAACTGCGGCTCGCCGTGCTCGGCTTCTCCGACGACGTCCGGATCCGCCTCGCGGTGACCGACATGCGCACCGAGACCAGGCTGCCCCAGGTCGTCATCCGCTCGCTGACCAACTACCAGGCGGTCTTCGAGGACCTGCTGGACCGCATCCCCACCGACGTCCAGTGGCTGCGCGGCCAGGGGTACAAGGTGCACCGCCCGGTGGTGTTCCTGCTCAGCGACGGCCAGCCGACCGACGGCGACGACTGGCGGGACGCGCACGCCCTCCTCACCGACCGCCGGCGGACCCCGACCGCCCCCAACATCATCGCCTGCGGCATCGGCGACGCCGAGCCCCGGACGATGCTCGCGGTGGCGACCCGCCCGGAGTTCGCCTTCGTGGCCCGGTCCGGCATCGACCTGGGCCGGGCCATCGGCGAGTTCTTCCACGCGCTCACCACCAGCCTGGTCGCCTCCGGCCACGCCCTGGGCTCCGCCAACCCCCACCTGGTGGTCAACCGGCCCGACCAGTTCGTCCTCGCCATCGACGAGGTCGGGCAGTGACGCGGCACGGTGCCGGTCCGGAGCGGAGCCCCGGACCGGCCGCCGCCCTGCCCTGGCAGCGGATCACCGTGGGCACGCCCGGGATCGAGTTCGAACCGAGGCCGCCGCGCCAGCCCGCCTACGACTTCCCCGACACCGAGTGCGACGGCTGGTCCACCGACGCGCTGACGGTGCGCTTCGCCTCCGTCCGCGGGGCCGAGCACCGCTACTACGGCCGCCCGCGCCAGGACGCCGCGCGCGTCGCCCTGCACCAGCCCACCGGCGCGGTCGCCTTCGCCGTCGCGGACGGGGTCTCGGCCGCGACCAGCGCCGAACTCGGCGCCATCGAGGCCTGCCGGGCCGCCCTCGCGCACACGCTCCACCTGCTCTCCGCGAGCCCGGGCCCGGGACCGGTGGACTTCCCGGACATCGCCCGGCACGCGGCCCGACGGCTGCGGCAGGTCGCCCGCTGGCGGCTGGGTGGCCAGGAGCCGGACCCGGCCGAGGTCTCCCGGCTGTACGCGACCACCCTGGTCACCGGGGTGGTCCGCCCCGAGCCGGCCGGTCCCGTCGTCGAGCTCTGCCGGATCGGGGACTCCGGGGCCTGGGTGCTCGACCTCCCCCACGGGCGCTACCACCCGCTCTTCGGCCCGAAGTCCGCCGGCGACACCCCGCTGATCGGCACCGAGGTGACCCCACTGCCCGCCGTGCCCGACCCGATCGAGCGCACCGCTGTCCGGCTCGCCCCGGGGCTCGCCCTGCTGATCGGCACCGACGGCTTCGGCGACCCGCTCGGTGACGGTGACGGCCAGGTCGGCGAGCTGTTCGCCGGCGCCCTCGCCGAGCCGCCCACCCCGCTCCGGCTCGCCCACCTGCTCGACTTCTCCCGCGAGACCTTCGACGACGACCGCACCCTCCTGGTCGTCTGGCCGCGCCCCGCACAGGAGCCGCGATGACGGACGACCGCGCCGCGCCCACCGTCGACCACGACGACCTGGTCCTGGGCCGCCGCCTCGGGCAGGGCGGCCAGGGCACCGTCCACGAGGTGGTGGGCGGGGTCGACGGCCCGGCCCTCGTCTACAAGGAGTACCGCCCGGAGATCCTCCCCGGACTCGACACCGGCGCACTGGCCGCCCTGGTGGCGCTGCTCGCCGAACTCGACGGCGCCGAGGCCCGCCGGCTCTGCGAGCGGGCCGCCTGGCCCACCGCCCTGGTGCACCGGCGGGGCCGCGTCTGCGGCTTCCTGATGCGGGCCGCCCCCGAGCGCTTCCACTTCGAACTGCGCTCCCTCGGCGGCGGCGCGGCGACCACCCGGCGGCTGGCCACCCTGGAGTTCCTGCTCAACGACGACGACTACGTGGCCCGGGTCGGCCTCACCGTCAGCGACCGCGACCGCCTCGTCCTGCTCGCCGACCTCGCCACCACGCTGTCCCGGCTGCACCGCCTCGGCATCGCGGTGGGCGACCTGTCCCCGAAGAACCTGCTCTTCGCCACCGACGGCGGCAGGGCCGGCTGCTTCCTCATCGACTGCGACGCGGTGCGGCTGCGCGGCGCCACCGTCCTGCCGCAGGTCGAGACCCCGGACTGGCAGCTGCCGCACGGCGAGGAACGCGGGACGGCGGCGGGCGACGCCCACAAGCTCGCGCTGCTGGCCGTACGGCTCTTCGCGCGGGACCAGAACACCACCGACCCGGCGGCGCTGGCCGCGCTCAGCCCGGCCCTCGGCGAACTGGCCCGCGCCGGACTCGACCCGGACCCGTCGCTCCGGCCCGCCCCGGAGCTCTGGGCGGAGCACCTCACGGCTGCCGCGGCCACCGCCTCCACCGCCCCGGCGGCGGCCCGCCCGTCCGCCCCGGCCGCACCGGTGCCGCCCGCGCCGGTCCGTTCGGCGCGGGCCCCGGCGGCGGGTGCGGGCGGGTCGACACCGACGGCCCCGGCGACGACGGCCACGGCGCCGCCGACCGGGACGCCGCCGACCAGGACGCCGTTCGCGGCCGGCATCGGCATCGCCGCGGTCGTCGCGGCCGTCGTCCTCGCGGTGGTGCTGGGAGTGGCCCACAACAAGTCCGGCTCCTCGGCCTCGGACCCGTACACGCCCGCGCCCGCCTACACCCCGACCTACACCCCCGCGCCCAGCCACACGCCCGCGCCCCCGTACACGCCCCCCTACACCCCGCGCTTCGACCCGGCGACGCTCGACGACGCGACGACCGACCGCACCCCGCTGACCCCCGCCGCGATGCTCCCCGAGGCGTTCACCGACGAGAAGCAGGTGCGCTACGAACGGGCCAGCGGGGGGACCCACAGTTGCGCGCCGCCGGGCGCGAGCAAGAACGTCCGGACCGCGGTGAGCAACGGGGGCTGCGACCAGCAGGTCGTCGGGACCTACCGGGACCGCATGAACAAGATCATGGTGATCGTCCTGGTCAAACCGATGACGGATGCCCGGGCCGCCCAGTCGGTCCGCGACACCCTCGCCCAGGCGACCGTCTCCGAATGGGACTTCTGGTGCCCGAACAGCGGGCCCGGCTCCGAGCTGTGCGCCCAGAACACCGATGTCACCCGGGCCACCCAGAGCGGCCGGAAGTCCGTCTACCACCGGTACCTGCTCCACGCCCAGGCCATCTACATCAACCTGGGCGAGGACGACAGCTTCACACCGTGGACCGATGCGGCGACCAACGCCGCGCTCGACGCCGTCGGCCCGCGCAACTACTGGTACGGGTGAGCGGCCCCCGGCTCAGCGCGCCGGGTAGAGCCGCTCCAGGACCAGGGCGACGCCGTCCTCGTCGTTGCCGGCGGTGACGGCGTCGGCCACGGCGAGGAGCTCCTCGTGGGCGTTGGCCATGGCGACGCCGCGGGCGGCCCAGCCGAACATCGGGACGTCGTTGGGCATGTCGCCGAAGGCGATGGTGTCGGCGGCGCGCACGCCCAGGCGGCGGGCGGCGACGGCCAGGCCGGTGGCCTTGGAGAGCCCGAGCGGGAGCAGCTCGACCACGCCGGCGCCGGCCATCACCACGCCGACCAGGTCGCCGGCGGCGCGCCGGGCGGCCTCGGCGAGGGCGTCGTCGGTGAGGGCGTGGTGCTGGATGTAGAGCTTGCTGAGCGGGGCGCCGAGCAGCCCGTCGCGCTCGACCCGGACGACCGGCAGGTCGGAGCCGATCAGCAGCTCGTACCCGGGGCCGGCCAGCACCTGGCCGTCGAGGCCGTCCTGGTTGGCGGCGATGGCCAGCGGGCCGGTCTCGGCCTCGATCTTCTCGATCGCGAGCGCGGCCAGCCGCCGGTCCAGGGTGAGCGAGGTGAGCAGCTTGTGCGCGCCGGCGTCGTACACCTGGGCGCCCTGGCCGCAGACGGCTATCCCGGTGTAGCCGATCTCGTCGAAGACCGGGCGGGCCCAGACCGCCGAGCGCCCGGTGACGATGATGTGCAGCGCGCCCGCGCCGGTGGCCGCGGCCAGGGCGGCGCGGGTGCGCTCGGAGACGGTCTCCTCGCTGGTGAGGAGGGTGCCGTCGAGGTCGGTGGCGACCAGCCGGTAGGGCAGGTCGCCACCGTCGGGTGCGCCCGGGGAGGCGGGGCTGGGGCTGGTGGTGCTCATGGGCCGTACGTCTCCCGGGAGTCGCGGGTGGTGCTGGGGGTGCGGCCGGTCGCGCGACCGGTGACGGCCGGCGGCGACCGGCGACGACCGCTTACTTGACCGGTTCGAGGACCGTCCGCCCGCCGAGGTACGGCCGCAGCGCCTCGGGCACGACGACCGAGCCGTCGGCCTGCTGGTGGTTCTCCAGGATCGCCACGATGGTGCGCGGGATGGCGACCAGGGTGCCGTTCAGGGTGGCCAGCGGGCGGGTCTTGCCCTCCTCGCGCATCCGGATCGACAGCCGGCGGGCCTGGTACTCGGTGGTGTTGGAGGTCGAGGTGACCTCGCGGTACTTGCCCTGGGTGGGGATCCACGCCTCGATGTCGAACTTGCGCGCGGCCGAGGCGCCGAGGTCGCCGGAGGCGACGTCGATCACCCGGTAGGGCAGTTCCAGGGCGTTGAGGAAGTCCTTCTCCCACTGGAGCAGCCGGCGGTGCTCGTTCTCCGCGTCCTCGGGAGTGGTGTAGACGAACATCTCCACCTTCTCGAACTGGTGGACGCGGATGATGCCGCGGGTGTCCTTGCCGTAGGTGCCGGCCTCGCGGCGGAAGCAGGAGGAGTACCCGGCGTAGCGCAGCGGCAGCTTGTCGGCCTCGATGATCTCGTCCATGTGGTACGCCGCGAGCGGCACCTCGCTGGTGCCGACCAGGTACCGGTCGTCCTCGGCGAGGTGGTACACGTTCTCGGCCGCCTGACCGAGGAAGCCGGTGCCGTCCATGGCGGCCGGGCGGACCAGGGTCGGGGTGATCATCGGGATGAAGCCGGCCGCGGTGGCCTGGGCGATCGCCATGTTGACCAGGGCGAGCTCCAGCAGCGCGCCGACGCCGGTCAGGTAGTACGAGCGGGCCCCGGCGACCTTGGCGCCGCGCTCGGTGTCGATGGCGCCCAGGATCTGGCCGAGCTCGACGTGGTCGCGCGGCTCGAAGCCCTCGGCGGAGAAGTCGCGCGGGGTGCCGATCTCCTCCAGGGTGACGAAGTCCTCCTCGCCGCCGATCGGGGCGGCCGGGTCGATGAGGTTCGCCAGCGAGCGGAGCAGGCGGTCGGCCTCCTCCTTGGCGGCGCCCTGTTCGGCGTCGGCGGCCTTGACCTCGGCGGCCAGGTCCTTGGTGCGCTGGAGCAGGGCGGCCTTCTCCTCGCCCTTGGCCTGGGCGACCTGCTTGCCGAGCACCCGCTGCTCGTTGCGCAGTTCGTCGAAGCGGCTGCCCGAGGACCGGCGCCGCTCGTCGGCGGAGAGGAGGGCGTCGACCAGGTCGACGTCCTCGCCACGGACGCGCTGCGAGGCGCGCACTCGGTCAGGGTCCTCACGGAGCAGGCGAAGGTCAATCACAGGGCCAAGCGTACCGGGCGACCGTTCCTCCGCCGGTACGGCTTTTTCCCTGGGGATAACTCCGCCCGGCCTGTGGATAACTCCTGTGGGGAACTCTTCGCCGGCACGTTATCCACAGGCCTGGGGCCGGACCTGTGGATCAAAGGGGAGGATCGTCTTCCGCGTGAACGAATCAGGGAATCGAGGTTTCAAACCTCAATGAACCTTCCCGGGTGAGGGAATTGAAGCACTCGGACGGGTGATTTGATGGCAACCGGGTGACTCTGGTCCGATTGGTCATCTCTGCGACGCAAACCGATGGTCCGACCGGGTCTGGGGAATGGCTATACCGGTTTGTCGACTCGTCCCCAGGCCTGTGGATAACTCCGGGCTGTGGACAGCCACAGGGCCTGTGGACAGCGGGAGCGGCCCCGGACCGCCTGTGGACGACGGGTGGGGCCGCTCGACCTCGCCTGATCGGACCGGTCCGAAACGGTCGGAAAAGGTCCGAAAGACAAAAGACGGAACTCAGATGTCGCCGCGGCCGTCGAGCGCGCGGGAGAGCCAGTCCGCCGCCGAGCTGAAATCCTCGTCCGAGGTCCCCGGCCGCCGGTGGGTGGACTCCTGCCGGTCGGCGCGCGGATACGAGCCGAGGTACCGCACCTGGGGGCAGATCCGCTTGAGCCCCATCATCGCCTCGCCCACCCGGCGGTCGGAGAGGTGGCCCTCGCAGTCGATCAGGAAGCAGTAGCTGCCCATGCCCTCGCCGGTCGGCCGGGACTCGATCCGCATCAGGTTGACCCCGCGCACCGCGAACTCCTGGAGCAGCTCCAGCAGCGCGCCCGGGTGGTCCGCCGGCAGCCAGACCACCATCGAGGTCTTGTCCGCGCCGGTCGGCGAGGAGACCCGCCCGGGCCGGCCGACCAGGACGAACCGGGTGGCCGCGCTCTTCGCGTCCGCGATCTCCTTGACCAGCGGCTCCAGGCCGTAGATCGGCGCCGCGAACTCCCCGGCGAAGGCGCCGTCGTAGCGGCCCTCGGCGACCAGCCGGGCGCCGTCCGCGTTGGAGGCGGCCGACTCCCACTTCGCCTCCGGCAGGTTGGCCGCCAGCCAGCGCCGCACCTGCGGCTGGGCCACCGGGTGACTGGTCACCGTCTTGATCCCGGACAGCTCGGTGCCCGGGCGCACCAGCAGCGCGAAGGTGATCGGCAGCAGCACCTCACGGTAGATCATCAGCGGTGCGCCGGCGGCCAGTTCGTCGTTGGTCGCGGTGACCGCGCCCTCCACCGAGTTCTCGATCGGGACGAACGCCCCGGCCGCCTCCCCGCCGCGCACCGCGTCCAGCGCCAGCGCCACCGAGGAGAGCGGCACCAGCTCCCGGGTCGCCGCCTCGGGCAGGGTGTGCAGGGCCGCCTCGGTGAACGTGCCGGCCGGTCCGAGGTAGGTGTAGCGGGTGGCCGACATGACGCCTCCGTGAGGTCTCGGTGCTGCGGGCGGGGTGTGCCGAAGCAGTCACCCTAACGACTCCGCGGTCCCGGCAGGAACGCGTTCCGGTGGCCGGGACCGCGGTGGTGGGCCGGGTGCTACTTCGCCTCCAGCAACTGCTGTCCGAGGTAGCCGCCGAGCGGCGCCGACGGCGGCACCGCCCACAGGCCGCTCGCCTCGTGCCGCAGGAAGCGGGCGAGGCTGTCGGCCCGGGCGAGGTTGCGCTGCACCGGGATGAAGCCCTCGCGGGGGTCGGCCTGGAAGGCGAGGAAGAGCAGCCCGGCGTCCGGCGAACCGTCCGGGAGCAGCCCGTCGTGGTAGGAGAAGCTCCGCCGCAGCATCGCCGCGCCGCTGTTGGAGGCCGGGGCGGCGACCCGGATGTGCGCGTCGGCGGGGATCTTCAGGCTGCCGTCAGGGTTCTGCGCGGCGAGGTCGACCTTGGTCCGCTCGCCGGCGTCGGAGGCCGCGCTGAGCGGGGAGCCGGTCGACTTGCGCCGCCCGATCACCCGCTCCTGCCGGTCCACCGGCAGCGCCTCCCAGTTGTCCAGCAGCATCCGGATCCGCCGGTACACCAGGAACGAGCCGCCGCCCAGCCAGGGCTGCGGGTCGTTGCTGCCGCCGGAGTAGTAGACCTTGTTGAAGTTCTCCTCGCCCGGCCGGGGGTTGTTGGTGCCGTCGATCTGGCCCATCAGGTTGCGCGCGGTCACCTTCCGCGAGGCGGCTCCGGGGGAGCGGGAGAAGCCGGCGGCCTGCCAGCGCAGCGTCGCCGTGCCCGCCGCCAGCCGCTGGAGCACCCGCAGGGCGTGCACCGTGACCAGGGCGTCGTCCGCGCATATCTGGACGATCAGGTCGCCGTCGCTGCGGGCCGGGTCGAGCGCGTCGCCGGGGAAGGCGGGCAGCGGTTCGAGCGCCGCCGGCCGGCGGTCGGCCAGTCCGGCCTTCTCGAACATCGTGGCGCCGAAGCCGACGGTGAGGGTGAGCGAGCAGGGCCCGAGGTCCAGTGCTATCTGGTTGTCGGACTCCTCGGCCGGCTGCCCGGCGGTCAGCCGCTCGGCCGTCCACGTCCAGCGCTGCAGGAGGTTGCGCAGGCCGTCCCGGCCGGCGTTCGCGGCCAGGTCGAAGGCGGCCAGCTGGACCCTGGCCTGCGGCGGGTCGGTGATCCCGGACTGGTGGTCGCCGCGGAACGGCACCCGGGTCGAGCCCAGCACGCCGGCCACGGGCCGGTCGTTGCCGCCGGCGCCCGCGTAGGCGACGCCCGCACCGGCGACGCCCACGCCGGCGCCGACCAGCAGCCCGGCCCCGGCGGTGCCGAGCAGCGTCCGCCGGGTGAAGTTCCCGGCGTCGGCCGGAACCTGGTCCGTCGAGTCCTGACTCGTCGACATCTCCGTCATCTCGCTCATCCGATCTTGAACTGCTGGGTCGGGGTGGTCTGGTCAATGTCGGAGGAACGGATCTGCACCGACACCACCCAGGTCCCCGCCAGCGGGAGCTGGGCCGTGCCGCTCCAGCGGCCGACGCCCTCCGGGGTCAGCGCGACCGGCAGGGGGCCGAGGTCGCGGTCCGGCAGGGTGAAGGCTAGCTGCACTTCGGGAACGTCCACCGGCTGCCCGTCCGCACCGTCCAGCGCGAGCTTGACCTCGTTCGGTCCGGTCCGGGCCGGGTTGAGGGTGACGGTCGCGGTGCCCTTGGCGTTCGGCGTCCGGCCCTTGGTGTCGTACGGGAGCTTGAGGTCGACGGTGCGGCCCGGCTCGGTCTGCGGCGCCGCGGCCCCGCCGGCGACCGGAGCGGCGGCCCCGGCCTTCACCTCGCCCGCCACCCGCCCGGGCGGGGAGTTGGTCAGCATCGTGGTGACCACCAGCACCGCCACCGCGACCAGCGCCTCGACCAGCACCGAGCGGCGCAGCCCGGCCCGGGTCGGGGTCAGCCCGCGGTCCCGTCCGGCGCTCCGCAGGGCGGCCCGCTGGCGCTCCAGCTGCGCCTGCCGGACCGGGTCCTCGGTGCGCGCCGCGACCGCGACCGGCTCCGGCAGCCCGGCCGGTTCGAGCTCCGCCGGTTCGACCTCCGCGGCCTCGGCCGGGGTCGAGCGCAGCTTGGCCAGCCAGGCCCGGGACATCCAGGCGACGCCGAGCATCACGAGCACGCAGCCGCTCTTCACCAGCAGCAGCCGCCCGTACTCGGTGCCGGTCAGCGCCCCCCAGCCGCCCAGGCCCCGCCAGGACTGGTAGACCCCGGTCACGGCCAGCACGGCCACCGACCCGAAGGCGACCTTCGAGAAGCGGTCCACCACCCCGGCGCCGACGCCCTCGCGCAGCGCGACCAGCAGCGCGGCCAGCCCGCCCAGCCAGAGCGCCATCGCGAGCAGGTGCAGCGCGCCGAGCGGCAGCGCCAGCCAGACCTGGATGCCCACCGAGGCGTGGTCGGCGCCGACCCAGGTCGCCGAGAGGGCGACCGCCAGCACCAGCCCGGCCACCCCCAGGCCGAGCCGGGCCTCGCGCTGCGGCCGCGCGGCGGCCCGCCGTTCCAGCTCGTGCAGCTCGACGGCCTCGGCGTCGTCCCCGTCCGGCTCGCCCGTCGCGGGGAGCGGCTTCGGCGGCTGCCCCAACTGCCCGACCAGCAGCGACAGGAACACCCCGCTCGCCGCGAGCAGCAGCAGCCGGGCGGCCAGCGCGGTGCCGATCCGCTCGTCCAGCGTGGCCCGCACGAGCGACAGGTCGAAGGCCTGTCCGACGCCCGATCCGCGCTCGTACGGCCCGCGCAGCATCAGCACCGCGACGGTGGAGACCAGCAGTGCCGTCCAGCCGGTCATCAGCAGCCGCTGCACCCGGCGGCGGGCGGTGCCGGCGGGCCAGCACAGCAGCACGAAGGCGGCGACGCCGACCAGCAGCGCGAAGGCCGCGTAGGCGACGGTGCGCCCGGTGCCGTACAGGGCGGCGACCACGCCGTCGGCCTTGGCGCCCTGGAGCGCGGTGGTCGACACCGAGGTGTCCGAGGGCGCGCCGATGGAGAAGGTGAACGCCCCGCCGACCGGGTGCGAGTCGTCCGAGACGGCCCGCCAGGCCACCGTGTACGTGCCGTTGGCGAGGCCGCCCCGCAGCCCGACCCGGGCGGTGTTGGCCTTGCCGTCGGCGTGCGCCGGATTGCCGGTGTCCACCGGCTTGCCGGCCGGGTCGAGCACCCGCACGGAGTCGCCGGAGAGCGAGACGGACTCGCTGAAGGTCAGCGTGACCGCCTGCGGGGCGGTGGCGACCACCGAGTTCTGCCGGGGGTCGGTGGCGTCCAGGGTGGCGTGCGCGGAGGCCGGTCCGGCGCCCGCGAGCATCAGCGCGAGCAACGCGCCGAGCACCGCGAGCACCCCGGTGATCCGGCGGTGGGTGGCCTTCTCCAGGCCGGCCGACTGCATGGTGGCGGGTCCCCTAACTCTGGCCGGGGCGGTAGGTGAGCTCCTTGACCGGCACCTTGACGGAGATGGTGCCGGACTTGGCGAAGGTGAGGTCGAGCTCCAGCTCGTCACCGACGGCGGGAGCCTTCTGCCACCCCGTGATCATCAGGTGGTTGCCGCCGCGGGCGAGCCGCAGGTCGCCGTGCGCGGGGACGTCCAGGCTGTCCACCTGCTCCATCGTCGACTCGGTCGAACGGTGCATGGTGACCGACTGGGCGGCCGGGCTGGTCACCTTGAGCAGTTCGTCGCGGCCGCCGTCGTTGCGGACGGTCAGGTAGCCGGCGGCCATGCCGCCGGCCGGGGGCAGCGGGATGTAGGAGTCGGCGACGCTGATCCTGGCCGGGCCGCCGGAGGAGGCGTCCCGGCCGGGGGTGCCGTCGTCGGTCCCGCAGGCGGCCAGGATGGCGCTGCCGCCCAGGGCCGTCGCGACGACGGCGCCGAGCAGGGCGGTGCGGCGGAAGCGGCGGGTTCCGGTGGTCGCCGAGGTCACGCCGCGACCCCCTGGGCGAGCAGCGGCAGGTCGTGCTCGTAGGTCTTCTCCTCGGTGCCGCTCATGTAGAGCACGTGCGCCTTGTCGTCCGAGGGGAGGAAGGCCAGCACCTGCGCGCCGTGGGTGGAGGTGACCGTGCCGTCGGCGTTGACCACCGGGTCCTCGATCATGATGCCGAGCGACTTGGCGGCGGTCTTCACCTTGGCCAGGTCCCCGGTGAGGCCTATGAAGTCGCTGCCCATCGAGTCCAGCCAGGTGCGCAGCACCTTCGGGTTGTCGCGCTCCGGGTCGGTGGAGACGAAGACGACGTCGATCTTCTGCCGTTCGGCCTCGGGGAGCGCCTTCATCGCGACGCCGATGTCGCCCATGGTGGTCGGGCAGACGTCCGGGCAGCTGGTGTAGCCGAAGAACAGCAGGGTGGCCTTGCCGTTGGTCCGCTGGCGCAGGTCGAAGGGCTGACCGGAGGTGTCGGTCAGCTGGAGGTCCGGCTTCTCGAAGTTCTTGGCGAGCTTGGTGCCCTGGTACGGGGTGTCCTCCTTCTGCTGGGTGACCTTGGCGGCGGAGGAGCCGCTGCCGGAGGAGCCGCAGGCGGAGAGGGTCAGGGCGGCGGCCAGCGCGAGGGCGGCGGCGCCGGCCAGGCGGGTGGTGCGGTGCATGGGAGTTCCGATCGTGCGCGGTGGACCGCCGGCGGGGCCGTACCCGTGCGCTGGGCACGGCCCCGCCGGCGCGGGGGTCAGGAAGCGGAGCCGCCGCTCTTGCGGCGCAGGCCGAGCACGCCGACGGCGGCGCCGAGCACGCCGACCACGATGCCGACCACGCCCAGGGTGCGGGCGGTGGAGTCGCTGGACTCGGTGTCGCCGGAGGCGGCGGCGTGGTCCGAGCTGCCCGCGTTCGCGGCCGGGGACGCGGCGGCGCCGTGGCCGTCGCCCCCGGCGGCCTTGGTGAGCTTCAGGACGGGCGCGGGCTTGGCCGGCTCGGGCTGGCCGTCCTTGGACTCGTCGATCCAGCGGACGATGTCGCCGTTGTCGTAGGTCTGGAGGGCCTTGAACTCCAGGCTGTCGGTGTCGGTCGGCAGCGGGCCGAGCGAGACCCGGAACTCCTGGAACTGGCCGGGGGCGATCTTGGTGCCGGCGTCGGCGGTCCAGGTGATCTTGGAGACGGCCTCGGTCACGTCGTTGCCGTGCACCTTGATCGGCTTGTCGAGCTTGGCCTTCTCGACCGCGGTGGTCCAGCCCGGCAGCGGCAGGGTCCGGACCGAGGCCAGCGGGTGGTCCAGCGGGAGGTTGACCTCCAGCTTCACCGTGCTCGCGGTGTCGCTCTCGTTCGGCACCCGGAAGTCGACGGCCGTGTAACCGCCCTGGGCGGCCTCACCGGGGTTCACGGTGACGTGCGCGAAGGCGGGACCGGCCAGCGCCACCACGGAGGCGGCGGCGGTCAGGGCGACGGCGGCGAGACGGCGGGCGGGAAGGGAACGCATGATGCGGGTCTCCGATCGGAGTGCGGCGGCACCGGGACCGGGCGACGGACGTGAACCGTGCCTCGGCGGGCCGCGCGTGGGGACGTGGGGGTCGTGCCTCGGGCCGCCCCGGTACGGGGGAACGGCCGGACGGTGCGCACACCGCGGACCCGGGTCCGCGCGGACACCAGGCACGTCGGTCAGTACGCGAGGACCCCGCACGGCGGGCCGCGCCGCACCACGCTGTGCCGCAGCACGGCACCCGCCGGGAACGGGCTCTCGCCGCCCCGGGCCCCGAACCGGCGGGCCGGGCCGGCCGCGCCGAACAGACCGCGCAGCAGCGCCGCCACCAGCGCGAACGCCGTCCGCAGCGGCGCCGCCCAGTGCGCCCGGGCCACCACGGCGGCCACCCGCAGCAGCCGCCACAGCGCCGCCTCGCCGCGCCGCAGCCACCAGCCCGCGACCAGCGCGGCGGCCAGGTGCCCGGCCAGCATCGACGGCGTCATCCCGAACACGCCCGCCTGCCACCAGGGCGCGGCGGCGTACGCGTGCGGGTCCAGCCCCGCGGAGGAGACCAGCTGCTCCGGGGACGGGCTGCCGGGCAGGCCGAGCAGCGTGCCGGGCCGGGCCTCGTTGCAGATCAGCCGGCCGGCCACCTGCGGCACGGTCAGCGGGCCGGAGCCACCGTGGTGCATGCCGGACATGGAGGCGTTGAAACCGTGGAAGAGGCAGTGCAGCACCAGCTGCCCCGCCCCCAGCGCCCCGGCGATGGCCGCCAGCGAACGCTCCCGTCCGCCGCAGACCGACGCGAACGCCAGGACCACGGCGAAGCCCGCCGCCAGCGCGGCGAGCGGCACGTTCCCGCCGCCCGCCAGGGCATGCCCGGCGGCCGCTATCAGGGTGCACACCAGCGCGAACGGCACCGCCCGGGCAAGCCGCAGGTCCCAGGCGGCGGCCCCCACCGGCTGAGCCGGTCCGGGGGCGCCCGGGCGCGGGGCGGCGGCGAGGGCAGTCATGGCCGGGCCATCCTCTCATTGCGTACGCCGCTGAGGCGGGCAGGGTGGGAAATCCCTACGAATGCCCCTTTCGGCGGCGGCGTGCGAGGGGGCGTACGCCTCGCCCGGCACAGACCCCTGCCCCCAGTCCATCCGCCGAACGGGCGGTAGCCGGCCTCGGGCACGGTTCACCCGGGAATCGTTCGGAGATACCTAGTTGTATGTGGAGCCGCAGCCAGGAGGGACCTCCCGTGGACATCTGGTGGACTCTGCACCTCAAGCGCGACCCGGCCAGCGTCCCGCTGGCCCGGCGCATCCTGCTCGGTGCGATGGCGACGGCCGGCGTCGACCCGCAGATCGCGGACGACCTCGGCGTCGCCCTCAGCGAGGCCTGCGCCAACGCCGTCGAGCACGGCGCCACCGGGCGGCCGGACGACGGGTTCCAGGTCACCGCCTCGATCTGCGGGGACCGGCTGCGGATCGAGGTCACCGACTCCGGCCCCGGCCTGCCCGGCGCCGCGGCGCCCGCCCCACCGGCCGTGCCCGCCCGCCGTCCGGTCGGCGCCGCCCCGGCCCGGCCGGCCGCGCGCGGGCGTTCCCGCCGCGGCCGGGCCACCGTTCCGACCCGCGTGCTCGCCGCCCACCGGCCCCGCCGCGACGGCCACCCGTACGACACCCACGTGCTGCCCTGTCTCCCCAGCGCCCCCACCCTGCGCCCGGTCGACCTGGACGCCCTGCCCGACCTCACCGCGGAGTCCGGGCGGGGGCTGTTCCTCATCCACGCCCTCACCGACCACGTGCAGCTGCGCAACCATCCGCTGCGGGGGGCGATCGTGAGTTTCGACAAGATCCTGAAGTGGCAGGACGGGGCGTTGTTGCGGGCGTCCTGAGGGCGGGGGTCGGTGGGGCTGGTGCCTGGCCGGGGGCGGGCAGGGCGGTCAGCGGCGGAGGGCTTCGGCGGGTTCCACGGTGGCGGCGCGCAGTGCCGGGTAGAGGCCGGCCATCAGGCCGACGAGGCTGCCGGCGAGCGGGGCGGGCAGCACCGTCCAGGGCTGGAGCAGGGCGGTCCAGTCCCGCGCCAGGGCGACGAGGACGACGACGGCGACCCCGACGGCGGTGCCGATCAGTCCGCCGAGCGTGCCGAGGACGGTCGACTCGGTGAGGAACTGCGCGGCGATGTGCCGGGGGCGGGCGCCGAGGGCGCGGCGCAGGCCGATCTCGCCGGTGCGTTCCAGGACCGCCACCAGGGTGGTGTTGGCGATGCCGACGGCGCCGATCACCAGGCAGATGGCGGCCAGCAGCAGGAACAGCCCGGTCAGGTCGGTGGAGACGGAGTCCCGCAGGGTGTGCGGGTCGGGCGGGGCGAGGGCCTCGAAGCTCCCGGGCGCCTCGGGCCGCAGCGCGGTCGGGGCCTGGGAGGCGACCAGGCCGGCCGCGCCGGTCCGGGTGCGGACCACCATCCGGGCCCGGCCGTTCTCCCCGCTCTGCGGGTTGCCCCAGAGCGTCCGGGCGGTGGTGGCGGGAACCATGACGTCGAGTGCCGTCTCGGGCAGCCGGGCGCTGCCGTCGATGATGCCGATGACGGTGAACCCGACGCCGTTGACGAACACCGCGGGGTGGGCGTCGAGGCGGCTGATGCCGAGCCGTCCGGCGGCGGCCGAGCCCAGGACGGCGACGCGCAGGCCGCGTTCGCTGTGGAAGGCGTTGTAGACGGTGCCGGCGGAGACCTGGGCCTCGATCGCCTCGAACCCGCCGGGGGAGAGCGCCAGGACGTTCAGTCCGCTGCCGGAGCCCGGGCCGGGCACCGGGGAGGTGGCGATCTTCGGCTCGGTGAGCGGCGCGCTCCAGTAGACCCCGGCCGCGACCGCGCCGTTGAGCCGGACCACCCGCTGGTCGGCGTCCTCGGGGAAGTCCATGGCGGCCCGGCGCTGCCCGTTGGCGAGGACCACGTCCGGGCCGCTGCCGACCAGCGTCACGGTGGTGTTCTGGAGGGACGAGAAGCGCTTGCCGATCTGGCCGGTGGCGCTGGAGGTCAGCCCGAGCACGGCGACGAAGGCGCCGACGCCGAGGACGGTGCCCAGCAGGGTCAGCACCGAGCGGCCGGGGCGCTGCACCATGCCGGACAGCGCCTCGCTCAGCAGGTCGGGCAACTTCAGCCGGGAGAGCGGGACTTCGGCGTGGCCGGGACCTCGGCGGGGCAGCAGCCTCACCGCTCGACCGCCGTCGCGGACGCGGTGAGCCGGCCGTCCCGGATGGTGATGGTCCGCCGGGCGCGGTCGGCGACCTCGCGGTCGTGGGTGATCACCAGCAGGGTCAGCCCGCCCTCGTGCAGTTCCTCGAACAGCTCCATCACC
This sequence comes from Kitasatospora sp. NPDC034533, assembly GCF_055575155.1. Classification (NCBI taxonomy): domain Bacteria; kingdom Bacillati; phylum Actinomycetota; class Actinomycetes; order Kitasatosporales; family Streptomycetaceae; genus Kitasatospora; species Kitasatospora sp. NPDC034533. Next base: position 81,916 of record NZ_JBVITE010000026.1, on the reverse strand, counting down.
CGCAGGGCGGTGGCCGAGTCCAGGTTGCCGGTCGGTTCGTCGCACAGCAGCAGCGACGGCCGGTTCACCAGGGCGCGGGCGACGGCGACCCGCTGCCGCTCGCCGCCGGACATCCGGGAGGGCAGCGCCTCCGTCCGGTGGCCGAGGCCGACCCGGTCCAGCACCCGCCGGGCGGCGTCGGCCCGGCCCGTGCGCGGCGAGCCGGTGTAGACCTGGGCGAGCATCACGTTCTCCATGGCGGTGCGGTACGGCAGCAGGTGGAAGGACTGGAAGACGAAGCCGATCCGCAGCCCGCGCAGCGCGGTGCGGCGGGCTTCGGAGAGGGCCCCGGTGTCGATGCCGTCCAGTTCGTAGGTGCCGCCGCTGGGGCGGTCGAGCAGCCCGAGCAGGTTGAGGAAGGTGGACTTGCCGGAGCCCGAGGGGCCGACCACGGCGACGTACTCGCCGGCGGCGATCTCCAGGTCGTGCGGGTGCAGGGCGGTGACCGGCGGCGGACCGGGGAAGGTGCGGGAGACTCCGCGCAGCCGGATGACCGGCGGGGTGCCGGGCCCCGGGGCCGTACGGCCCTGGCTCACCGGCCCACCACGACCTGCTCGCCGGGCTTGAGTTCGGCCCCGGCGGCGGGCTTGACCTCGACGAAGCCGTCCGCGGCGACACCCGCCGTCACCTCCACGGTGCGCCGGGTGCCGTCGGCGGCGGCGACGGACACCGAGGTGCGGCCGTCGACGCCCGAGCTGATGGCCGAGGAGGGCACGGCCAGCACCTCGCCCTGGGTGGAGGCGGCGACGACGGTGATCCGGACGTCCTGGCCCTCCAGCACCGGATCCCAGGGCGCGTCCGGGGTGACGACCAGCGGGACGTACGGGTCGGTGCCGGCCCCCGGGGCCGCCGCCGGGGCGCTGGCGCCGCCGCCTCCGGCGGGGCTTCCGGGGGTGACGAGCGCGCCCACCGAGCCGACCTTGGCGGGGAGTTGGACGCCCGTGGTCTCGGACAGCACGGTGACGGCCATGCCGGGCTTGACCAGCGGGGCGTCGCCGGGGAGCAGGTGGCCGGTGAGGTTGAGGCCGCCGGCGGTGAGGGTGAGGACCGGGGCCGTCACCTTGTCGCCGACCTTGGCGCCGACGGAGCCCACCCGGGCCGGCAGCGCGGGCAGGAACACCACTTCTGAGGCCGGCAGTTGGGGGCCGTCCTTGGCCTGGGCGCGGGCCAGCTCCTGCTGCTTGGCGGTGAGGTCGGCGCGGGCGCGGCCGAGCGCGGCGGGCGCGCCGGTCGCCGCGCCCCCGGCGGGCGCGCCGGACTTTCCGGTCGACCCTGCCGAGCCGGCCGCCCCGGTCGGCTCGCTGCCACGGGCGGGCTGACTCTCCAGGTCCTGGACGGCCTGTTTGGCCTGGTCCACGGCCTGCTGGGCGGTCCGGACGGCGGCGGCGGTCTGGTCGCCGGTGGTCGGCACCGGGTAGCCGAGCTTCTGGTAGAGCTTGGTCACGGCGGCCTTGGTGGCGGCGCCGAAGTACCCCTTGTCGTCGCCGCCGGAGTAGTACCCCATGCCCCGGAGCACGTCCTGCAACTGGCCGATGTCGCCGCCGCTCTCGCCCGGTGCCATGTCGCGGTAGGCGGGCGTCGCGCCGGGCAGGGCGATCACCGGGCGCCCGGACACCTCGGCCAGCACCTGCCCGGAGTCCACGGAGTCCCCGCTGTTGACCTTCAGCGCCGTCACGATCGGGGTGCTGCCGCCCGGGCCGCCGCCGCTGGCGGAGACCGTGCCCGGCTGCACCGGGAAGGACTGGCCGGCCGTGAACACCCCGCGCAGGACGGTGGTGTTGGACAGCACCCGCTGCACCACCGGAGCCGTGAGCACCGAGGCGGGCGGCGCCTTGGTGTCGGCGGCGGCCTGTTCCGGCGAGCGGATCAGGGTGGCGGCCCACATCCCGCCCCCGGCGGTGACCGCCGCGACCAGGGCGACCACGACGACCAGCCGCCGTCGCCGACGCGCGGTGGACCCGGCCGGGGCGGCCGGCTCCCCTGTTGTGACCTCGGGCTCGGGTGCTTCCACGGCTTCCAACTCCGGTGCTTCCTTCGGTACTTCGCGCTCGGACTGGGTCAGTTGCGGGGCGACGGGCCGGTGGTGCCGCCCGAGCAGGGCAGCGGGTTCTGGATGTCCGTGACCTTCCACGTCCCATTGATCTGACGCATCGTCATAATGCTGAGTTGCTCCGGTCGTTCACCGACCTGTCTGATCTCCTGGCCCGAGCCGGCGTCCACGATCCGCCAGGTGTTCAGGTCCACGCAGTCGTAGAGCCGCCGGGCCTCGCCGTCGACCTGCATGCCGAGCAGCCGGTGCTTCACCTCGCCGGCCATGCGCTGGTTGTCCTGCCGCATCCGGTCGACCGAGGCGCGCAGGATGGAGAGGTTGGGCTCGTCGGCGTGGGCGTCGAGCGGGGCGGCCCGGTCGTCGGCGGCGCGGGCGACCTTCGTCCACTCGTCCCAGTAGCCGAGGTACGGCTGCCGGAGGTCGGGGTCGACCGCGATCAGCGGTTCGCCGTACGGGCCGGTGGCGGTCGCGGCGTCCGGGGTGGCCGAGGAGGTGCCGGAGCAGCCCGCGGCGGCCAGGAGGGCGGCACCGGCGGCCAGGGCGGCGACCACCGCCCGTGGCGGGCGGCCGGGCCGGCGGCTCACTGGCCGTGCTCCCGCAACACCGCCGCCGCCTTGTCGATCTGGGCCTGGACGGCGGCGCGGTAGGCCTTCAACTCGCTGTCGTGCTGCTCGATCAGCTGCTTCTGGATGGCGCTCTGCACGCCGAAGGCGATGCCGGAGAGGTTGGTCTGCTTGGTGCAGGCGACGTCGGCCTTGGCGGTGTCGATCTCCCGCTGGGTCACCGTGGGGCCCCAGGACTCGGTGCTGAGGCTCTCCGGGGTGCTGTAGGCGTAGCCCTTCTGCTTCATGCAGGCGGCCCACTCGGCGATGGCGGCGGTCACCCGGGCGTCCGACTTGGTGCGGTTCATCGACTGGCCGGTGAGGTCGCCGTAGACGTCGCCGCTGGGCTCCTTGTCGCCCTTGAGCTTGCGGTCGGCCTCGCCGGTGCAGCCACCGGGCGGGGTGTTGCCGCCGGCGGGCTCGCCGCCGGTGGGGGACTTCAGCCCGGACAGCGCGGTGAACTCGGCCGGGTTCACCGTGCTGCCGCCGGCCTTGGTCGCCCCGACGGCGCCGGGTGCGTGGAAGCCGTACTGGGCGGCCTGCGCCTCGTTGAGGAACCCGTACGGGGTGGGCATGTCGTCCTTGCCGACCTTGGTGAGGTCGGCGATGGTCGGCTGCCAGGAGCCGAAGCCGAGCCGCTTCATGCAGTCCTGGGTGAGCAGCCCCTGCGCCCTCGCGATGCCGTTCAGCTCCTGGGGGCTCGCCGAGAAGGACCGCAGCGGGAGCTGCTGGGTGTCGGCCACGGTCGTCGGGGTGGGCGTCGCGGTCAGGGCGGGTGCGGCGGCCTGGCCGCCGGAGCCGCCGGGGGCGGGGTCGGCGCTCTCGCCGGAGGAGCAGCCGGTGATCAGGGCGAGCCCGGCGGTGGCGACGACCAGGGCGGTGCGGCGGTGGGACCTCAAGAGTGGACCTCGTTGCTCGGGCGGGCCGGTAGTCTCGGATGGTGCCCTCTTCGCCCCATTAGCGGTGGGGCGAAGAGGGCTTGGCGCGGTGGGCGATCAGCAGGAGCTGGTCTGGCCCGAACGGGCGCCGCTGATGTAGTCCTCGTGGGTGTAGCCCCAGACGTTGGTCTTCCGGTCGGTGTTGCTGTCCCAGTAGGACCAGCCGTTGACCGTCGAGCCGGTGGTGTAGCACCAGTCGTTGGTGCCGTGGCCCGGGTAACCGATGCCGTTGATGGTGGCGTTGGCGTTCGGGCTGTTCCGGATGTTGGCGGCGGTGGTGTAGTCGCTGACGAAGACGGCGTTGGCGGCACCGGTGCCGAGCGCCAGCGCGGCGACGGCGGCGACCGCCACGGAGGTCACACGGCTCACGCGGGACTTGAGCATGCTGGATTCCCATCTCTCGTGGTGCGGAGGGTGGTTGTCGATGCCCCGATCGGGGCTAGGACATCTCAGCACCGGGCCGCAGGGCCCCGCCAGTGTCCTCAGGTACAGTCATCCAGCCTGAACAGCAGTGCCGCCTGGGCGAGTTGGATCCGCGAATGGACGCCGAGCTGCTCGAACAGGGCGGCGGTGTGTGCCTTGACCGTCCGCTCCTCGATCCGCAGCGCGGCTGCGATCTCCTGGTTGGAGCAGTCGGATCCGATGAGTGCGAGGACTTCGGCGCGGCGCTGGGACAACCCCCTGACCCGGTCGGCCGCCTGTCGCATCCTGAAGAGGTGATCATGCGTCAACTGCGTTGCATCGCCCATCGGTTCCCCCCGTAGCCGAGTCTGGAGCGTACGCAGCATCAGTTTCGGCCGGGCGGTGGGTCCAGTCAACTCGAATGTCACGCTGAGAGACGGGTCGTGTGTGTACGGCGAGGCGGGAGGGGCGGGTGGTGCGGGCCGTCGACCGGCGGAGCCGCTCCGGTTGCCGGGTGGGCGCGGCCGCCGGACGATGGGGAGCATGATGCACCAGATGCGAGCCGAGTACGGCGCCGACGGGGAGGCCGGCGGGGTGCGGCTGTGGCACGTGGTCCGGGGCGAGGAGAGCGTCGCGATGTGCGGGCGGGAGCTCGATCCGGCGGCGGCGGTGCGGTCGGTGGCGGACTGGGGAAAGACCCCCGAGCTGTGCTGCCACACCTGCGGGGCGTACTTCCTGCGCGAGGCGCCGTACCTGGCGGCCGAGCACCCGTAAGCGGCACTACCGTGCTCGGCATGGAGGAACCTCTGGTCCGGCCGCGGTCGCTGACCCGGGAGGCGGCCGGGTTGCGCGCCGGCGTGCCCGAACTGGCCGAGTACGTCGACCGGTTGTGCGCACTGATCGAACGCGTGGACCCACTGGTCCACGCGTTCGTGCCCGAGCCCGGGCGGCACGACCGGTTGCACGCGCGGGCGAGGCGACTGGCCGAGCGGTACCCGGAGCCGGACGGACGCCCGCCGCTGTACGGGGTGGCGGTGGGGGTCAAGGACATCGTGCACGTGGACGGGCTGCCCACCCACGGCGGTTCGGCGCTGCCGCCCGGGGTGCTGGCCGGGCCGCAGGCCGTGGTGGTGGACCGGCTGCTGGCGGCGGGGGCGCTGGTCGCGGGCAAGACGGTGACCGCCGAGTTCGCCGCGAGCGCCCCGGGGCCGACCCGCAATCCGCACCATCCGGGCCACACCCCGGGCGGCTCCAGCAGCGGGTCGGCGGCGGCGGTCGCGGCCGGGCTGACGCCGCTGGCGATCGGCACCCAGACGGTCGGCTCGGTGATCCGCCCGGCCGCGTACTGCGGGGTGGTGGGCTTCCGGCCGACGTACGGGCGGATTCCGGTGGCGGGGGTGATCCCGAACGCGCCGAGCTTCGACACCCTCGGGGTGTTCACGGCGGACCTGGCGGGTGCGGCGCTGGCGGCCTCGCTGCTCTGCGACGGCTGGCGGGGCGACGGCCGGCGGGACGGCGCGGGTCTGGGCGGTGCGGGTTTGGGCGGTGCTGGGCTGGGTGGCGCGGGTCTGGGCGGTGCCGGGCTGGGTGGTGCCGGGCTGGGTGGCGCCGGGACCGCCGGCGGCCGGGCGCCGGAGGCCGGAGAGCCGGTCGCGCCGGTGCTCGGGGTGCCGGACGGGACGTACCTGGAGTGCGCCGAGCCCGGGGCGCTGCGGGCCTTCGAGGAGCAGCTGGAGCGGCTGGCGCGGGCCGGGCTGGCCGTGCGACGGGTCGAGGTGTTCCCGGACTTCCCCGAGGTGAGGCGGCAGTTGCAGCTGGTCAACCGGTTCGAGCTGGCCCGCGGCCACGCCGACTGGTTCGCCCGTTTCGGCGGCCTCTACCGGCCGGAGACGGTGGCGAGCATCAGGGCCGGCCGGGGCGTCGCGCCCGAGGAGCGGGCGGCCGCCCTGGGGTTCCGTGAGCGGCTGCGCGAGCGGGTGGCCGCGGCGCAGGCGGCGGCCGGGGTGGACCTGTGGCTGGCACCGTCGGCGACCGGCGGGGCGCCGGAGGGCCTGCACAGTACGGGCGACGCGGTGATGTCGCTGCCGTGGAGCTTCCTCGGGCGGCCGGCGCTGAGCCTGCCGGCCGAGCGGACCCCGCAGGGGCTGCCGCTGGGGCTCCAGGTGGTCGGTGCGATGGGCGGGGACGAGCGCCTCCTGGCGCAGTCCTCCGTTCTGGAAGCGTTGTTGACGGAGCGTTAGGCGAGCCCCGGGCCCGCCGGGTCGACGGCCCAGGTGCGCAGCAGGTGGGACAGCAGGCGGCCGGCCCGCTCGTACGGGGTGTCCTCGTCGTGCAGTACGGCCTGGGAGTTGGCCGCCTCCAGGACCGCGATCAGGGCGAAGGCGAGGTCCCCGGGGTCGGTGTCGGGGCGCAGCTCGCCGGCGGTCCGGGCGGCGTCCAGGGATTCGGCGATGGTGTCGAACCACTCCCGGGCGCAGTCGGCCAGTGCGTCCCGGACGGCGCCGGGGCGGGCGTCGAACTCGGCGGTGACCTCGTAGAAGAAGCAGCCGCCGGGGAAGATCCGGGCGCGGGAGTAGGCGAGCCAGCCGTCGCAGAGCGCGCGGGTCCTGGCGAGGCCGGGCGGGGTGTCGGCGACCGGGGTGACGACGGCGTCGGCGAAGATCCGGCGGGCGGCGCGGACGGTGGCCAGTTGCAGCTCCTCCTTGGAGCCGAAGCCGGCGAAGACGCCGCTCTTGCTGAGCCCGAGGTCGGTGGCGAGGCGGCCGATGGAGAGCGCGTCCAGGCCCTCGACGGAGGCGATCGCCACCGCCCGGCGCAGCACCGCCCGGCGGGTCTCCTCGCCGCGCAGCACCCGCCCGTCCGTGGTCGCTCCGGCCATCGCCCGCCCCTGTTCCGCTCGTCCGTCCCGCTCGTCGCGGGTGACGCCCAGGGTAGTGCGTCCGGTCGTCCACTCCCCGAAAATTGAACGAACGGTCGTGCTAATATCTCGCCGCAAGCCGGCCGGGCGAGCGAGCGTGTGGTGCTGCCTCCGGACCGCGAGCACAGCCGTGGGAACGCCCGTTCGTACCGACAGGGAGCACCGATGGATCCGGCCTACGCACTCGTCCGCGGCGTCCTCAACCCGACCGCCCGCATCGCCCCGGGCGCGGCCGGGCGGGCCGCCTTCGAACTGTTCACCCGCCCGGTGCGGCGCAGCCGGGTGCGGGAGTCGGAGCGGGAGGTGCACGGGCGGGCCGTCACCGAGCGGCTCGCCGTCAACGGGAAGCCGGTGGTCGGCTACCGCTGGGGCGGCGGCGAGCGGCCGGTCCTGCTGCTGCACGGCTGGCGGTCCCGGGCGTCCCGGTTCGCCCCGTATGTGCCCCGGCTGCGGGCGCTCGGGCTGAGCGTGGTCGCCTTCGACGCGCCGGGCCACGGCGGCTCCGGCGGGCGGGCCACCGGCGTGCCGGAGTTCCGTGAGCTCGCGCTGCGGCTCCAGGAGCGGTACGGGCCGTTCGAGGCGGTGGTGGCGCACTCGCTCGGCGTCTGCGCGGCCTTCGGCGCACTGGCCGACGGACTGGAGGCGGGGCGGCTGGCGGCCGTCTCCGGGGTGTCCCGGGTCGGCTTCTTCCCGGCGGCTTTCTGCGCCGGGCTCGGGCTGAACGCCGAGGTGGAGCGCGCGCTGCGGGGGCGGATCCAGCGGGAGCTGTTCGCCGGGGACGCCCGGGGCTGGGAGCGCTACGACGCCGCCCGCCGGCCCGAGGCGGTCGGCGGGCCGGTCCTGGTGGTGCACGACGAGGGTGACACCGTGGTCCCGCTGAGCGAGGCGCACCGGCTCCGCGAGGCGTACGGGGAGCGGCTGGAGCTGGTCGTCACTCGGGGGCTCGGCCACCGCAGGATCGTCGCGGAACCGGCCGTCGTCGATCAGGTGATCGGATTCATCGCCGCCGGACTGGAGGTCCCTGCCGCATGAGGACCGTCGAACTGCACGCACGGGCGATGGAGTTGGCCGTCGGGGTGGTGGACGGTCTGCGGCCGGACCAGCTGGACCTGCCCACTCCCTGCGCCGGGTGGACGCTGCGCGGGCTGCTGGAGCACTGCGTCGGCCAGCACCAGGGCTTCGCCGCTGCCGCCCGCGGCGCCGGGCCGGACCGGGCGCTGTTCGCGGACGCCCCGCTCGGCGCCGATCCGGCGGGCGCCTTCCGCCGCACCGGCACCGACCTCACCGAGGCCTTCCGGGAGGCGGTCGGCGCGGACCGGCCCCTGTGGCTGCCGGAGATCCGCGACGGCGGTCCCTTCCCGCCGGACCAGGCGGTGGGCTTCCACCTGCTGGACACCCTGGTGCACGGCTGGGACGTCGCCGCGGTGCTCGGCGGCCGGGACGGGCTGGTCGTCGCGGTGGACGCCGACGACGCGCTGGCCACCGCGCTGCTGACGGTGGCCGAAGCCGTCCCGAACACCCTGCAGGCGCGGGCGCCGGGCCGGGCCTTCGCCCCCGGCCTCGAACCCGGCGGCGGCGAGGGCCGGTTCGCCCGCGCCCTGGCGCTGCTCGGCCGCGACCCGGCCTGGAAGCCGTAAACCGGCCGGGGCCGCGGCCGTGGCGGGCCCGTGTCGGGGCCGTGGCTGGGGCGCGGCATGACCAGGAGCCCCGGGAGCCCCGGGAGTCCGGAAGTTCGGGAGCCCCGGGGAGTTCCGGGACACAGGGGTCCCGGAAACTAGGACATCCTGGTCGCCCCGGCACGGTGGGCCCCGGTGCCGCGCGGCCGGTCGGGCCCGCGCCGCTCGTCGGGGAAGCGCGGCCCGCCGATCAGGTAGAACAACGCCGCGGTCGGGAAGCCGAGCGAGGCGGCCAGCACCACGATGAACTGCCAGAACATCTCGCGCTCCTCGTCACTCGCGGGCCACCCGGACACCCGGAGGTGCCCCGGACCCGGCCCGCTCCGATCGGCCGAATCGTCCGGTCACTGTCCGACGGTAGGGCCGAACCACCCCGGCTGCCACCGGGCACCGCGGCCCCGGCCCGCGCCACACCGGCGCACGGGTCTGGGCGCGGGCCGGGGGCGGCGGCCACACTGTCGGGATGCAGCTACAGCTCGCAGGGGAAGCACGGCGGCCCGACCGCGAGAGCGAGGACTTCGCCGCGGCCTCGCCGGAGGCGCTGGTCCTGCTGGACGGCGCGAGTTCGCCGACCGGCCTGGAGTCCGGGTGCCGGCACGGAACGGCCTGGTACGTGCGCCGACTGGGCGTCCACCTGCTCGCCCGGCTCACCGACCGGGCGGACCGCTCGATCGCCGAGTGCCTGGCCGACGCCATCGTGGAGACGGCCGCGCTGCACGGCGGCCGCTGCGACCTGGCCCATCCCAACACCCCCGCCGCGATGGTCGTCGCGGCCCGGCGCCACGGCGAGGCGCTGGAGTACCTGGTGCTCGGCGACTCGCTGCTGGTGCTGGAGTTCAAGGACGGCCCGCCGAAGGTGATCGGGGACAACCAGCGCTTCCCCGGCGGGGAGGGACTGCGCCGCCAGGTCTGGGAGACCGTCCCCGGTTCGGCCGAACGGGCCGCGCTGCACCTGGAGTACGCGCTGGCCGTGCGCGCCGCCCGCAACCGGGGCAACGGCCCGTGGATCGCCGCCGCCACCCCGCGCGCGGCCGAGCACGCCGAGACCGGCTTCGTCCCGCTGGACCGGCTGTACGCGCTGGCAGCCCTCACCGACGGCGCCTCGCGCTACACCGAGCGCTTCGGGCTGGGCAGTTGGGGCGACGTGCTGCGGCTGCTCGCGGAGTCGGGCCCGGCCGAGCTGATCTCCCAGGTCCGGGCGGCGGAGCGGTCCGACGCCACCTGTGAGCGCTGGCCGCGCGGCAAGACCCATGACGACGCCTCGGCGCTCTACGCGCTGCTGTAGCCGGGGCGGAGGCGGCGGGCGTGACCGGCCGGTGACGGAGGCCGGTGACGGAGGCCGGTGACGGAGGCGGCGGACCGGAAACCGGTCCGCCGCCTGCGCCCGGGCCCTCACGGGCGCTCGGGCTCAGTGGCCGTCGGCGGGGACGGTGCCGAGCCGGCCGGCCTGGAAGTCCTCCATGGCCTGCTGGAGTTCGCGGTGGCTGTTCATCACGAACGGGCCGTACCACGCGACGGGTTCGCGGATCGGCAGGCCGCCGAGGAGGACGACCTCCAGGTTGGCGCTGCGCGAGTCCTGGCTCTCGTCGGCGCGCAGGGTGATGGAGTCGCCGTCGCCGAACAGGACCGCCTGGCCCATGTGGAACGGGCGGTGCTCGGCACCGGCCGTGCCCTTGCCGGCGAGGCCGTAGGCGAGGGCGTTGAAGTCGGCGCGCCAGGGCAGGGTGACCTGGGCGCCGGGGCTGATCGACGCGTGGATCATGGTGATCGGGGTGTGGGTGGTGCCGGGGCCCTGGTGGCCGTCGAGCTCGCCCGCGATCACCCGCAGGAGCGCGCCGCCGTCCTCGGTGCTGAGCAGCTTGACGCTGCCGCCGCGGATGTCCTGGTACTTCGGGGCGATCATCTTGTCCGAGGCGGGCAGGTTCACCCACAGCTGGAGGCCGTGGAAGAGGCCGCCGGACATCACCAGCGACTCCGGCGGGGTCTCGATGTGCAGCAGGCCCGAGCCGGCCGTCATCCACTGGGTGTCGCCGTCGGTGATGGTGCCGCCGCCGCCGTGCGAGTCCTGGTGGATGAACGTTCCGTCGATGATGTACGTGACGGTCTCGAAGCCGCGGTGCGGGTGCCAGGGGGTGCCCTTGGGCTCGCCGGCCGCGTAATCCACCTCGCCCATCTGGTCCATCATGATGAACGGGTCGAGGTACTTGGTGTTGATCTTGGCGAAGGCGCGGCGGACGGGGAAGCCCTCGCCCTCGTAGCCCTCGGGGGCGGTGGCCACGGTGAGGACCGGCCGGGCGCTCGTGACGGCGGGGTCCGGCGTGGTGACGCGCGGAAGGGTCAGCGGGTTGTCGACGGTCACGGCGGGCATGTCGGCCTCCTTCAGGGAGTGGCTTCGGCCTGATGTCCCCCAGGTTAGTTCAATTCTCAACAACAAGCAAGTTGAACGTTGAACTATGTAGTGACGGAGGAGCGCGGGGCTCCTCTTCCAGGATGGGTCAGCCGTACATCCGGCGCATGGTGAAGTCGACCATCTGCTCGACGGCCTTGGCGTCGAACACCATCCGGTGCTCGCCCTCCATGTCCAGCGCGAAGCCGTAACCGGTCGGCAGCAGGTCCAGGACCTCGGCACCGGTGACGGTGAAGTGCTTGGAGTCCTTTCCGGCGTAGCGGCGCAGCTCCTTCAGCGAGCTGAACATCGGGATCACCGGCGTCGGGGTGTTGTGCAGCGCCAGGAAGCCGGGGCGGTCGCCGCGGGGGCAGTGCACCTTCGACGTGATGAAGATCGCCTGGAAGTCCTCGACCGCCATCGAGCCGGTGGTGAAGGCCCGGACCGCGTCCGCGAGTGAGGGCGGCGAGGGTTCCGGGTAGAGCGACTGCTGGGGGGTCTGCGACTGCCCGCCGTAGGCGTCGGGTCCGGGCATGCCGTTCATGCCCGGCTGCGGTCCCGCCTGCTGCTGGTAGGGATCGCCCGGGTATGTGTTCTGGTCATATCCGTACACACGGACAGGCTAGCGGGAGCGCACCCTCCCGTGCTGGCGCCGATCCTGACAAGGAGTGGCCGTCCCGGCTGTGGGACGTGACCACGTTCATAGCGGTGGATCGGCCGGCGGGGGCTTGCTCAAGTTACCGCTGGGTAGCATCATGATGCCTACTGGTGGGTACGGGGCGCCGGAAGGCGGTCTCCCGGAAGCGACGAACCGGAGATAACGGCCATGGGTCACTACAAGTCCAACCTGCGGGACGTGGAGTTCAACCTCTTCGAGGTGTTCGGCCGCGACCAGGTGTACGGCACCGGACCGTTCGCGGACATGGACGTCGAGACCGCGAAGAACATCCTGAGCGAGATCTCGCGCCTCGCCGAGAACGACCTCGCGGCGTCCTTCGCCGACGCCGACCGCAACCCGCCGGTCTTCGACCCGGAGACCAACACCGCGCCGATCCCGGCCACCTTCAAGAAGAGCTACCAGACCTTCATGGACGCCGAGTGGTGGCGCCTGGGCATCCCGGAGTCGATCGGCGGCCAGGTCACCCCGAACTCGCTGATCTGGGCCTTCGCCGAGCAGATCCTGGGTTCCAACCCGGCCATCTGGATGTACTCCTCCGGCCCGGCCTTCGCCGGCGTCATCGCCGACGAGGGCACCGAGGAGCAGCTGGAGATCGCCAAGCGGATGACCGACCGCCTGTGGGGCTCCACCATGGTCCTCACCGAGCCCGACGCGGGCTCCGACGTGGGCGCCGGCCGCACCAAGGCGATCAAGCAGGAGGACGGCTCCTGGCACATCGAGGGCGTGAAGCGCTTCATCACCTCGGGCGAGCACGACATGTCCGAGAACATCATCCACATGGTGCTGGCCCGCCCCGAGGGCGGTAAGCCGGGCACCAAGGGCCTGGGCCTGTTCATCGTCCCCAAGTTCGACTTCGACTGGGAGACCGGCGAGCTGGGCGAGCGCAACGGCGTCTACGCCACCAACGTCGAGCACAAGATGGGCCTCAAGGCCTCCAACACGTGCGAGATGACCTTCGGCGCCAAGCACCCGGCCAAGGGCTGGCTGCTCGGCGAGAAGGTCGACGGCATCCGCCAGATGTTCAAGATCATCGAGTTCGCCCGGATGATGGTCGGCACGAAGGCCATCGCCACCCTCTCCACCGGCTACCTGAACGCCCTGGAGTACGCCAAGGAGCGCGTGCAGGGCGCCGACATCTCGCAGTTCCTGGACAAGACCGCCCCGCGCGTCACCATCACCCACCACCCGGACGTGCGCCGCTCGCTGCTGACCCAGAAGGCCTACGCCGAGGGCATGCGCGCGCTGGTCCTGTTCACCGCCTCCGTCCAGGACGACATGACGGCCGCCAAGCTGCGCGGCGAGCGCGACGAGGCCGCCGAGCGCCTGAACGACCTGCTGCTGCCGATCGTCAAGGGCTACGGCTCGGAGAAGTCCTACGAGCAGCTCGCCCAGTCGCTCCAGACCTTCGGCGGCTCCGGGTACCTCCAGGAGTACCCGATCGAGCAGTACATCCGGGACGCCAAGATCGACACCCTGTACGAGGGCACCACGGCGATCCAGGGCCAGGACTTCTTCTTCCGCAAGATCGTCAAGGACGGCGGCCAGGCGCTCACCGCGCTGTCCGAGCAGATCCAGAAGTTCATCGGCTCCGCCGAGGGCGGCGACGCCCTGGCCGCCGAGCGCGACCTGCTCGCCAAGGCCGCCGGCGACCTGGAGGCCATCGTCGGCAAGCTGCTGGCCGACCTGACCTCGGTCGAGCAGGACGTCAAGAACATGTACAAGGTGGGCCTCAACACCACCCGCCTGCTGATGGTCTCCGGCGACGTCGTGGTCGGCTGGCTGCTGCTGCGCCAGGCCGCAGTGGCCCTGGCCAAGCTGGAGGCCGGCGCCTCGGAGAAGGACGTCCCCTTCTACCAGGGCAAGGTCGCGGCGGCCCGCTTCTTCGCCAAGAACGTCCTGCCGACCGTCGCCCCGCAGCGCGCGATCGCCGAGGGCGTCGACAACGAGATCATGGAGCTGGCGGAGGAGGCCTTCTAGGCCCACCCCCCCCACGACCGCCTGACACACACCCTCACACCGAAGGGCCCGGCTGCCACCGGGCCCTTCGGTGTCACTACGCGCTCCTGAGCGCCCGCAGCGGGTCGGTGCGGGCCGCGCGCAGCGCCGGGTAGAGGCCGGCCAGCAGGCCGACGACCGAGCCGATCAGCGGTGCGGGCAGGGTGGTGGCCGGTTGCAGGACGGCCGTCCACTCGCGGGCGGCGGCCACCCCGACCACCGTGACCACGCCGAGGCCGGTGCCGATCAGGCCGCCCAGGGTGCCGAGGGCCGTCGACTCGGTGAGGAACTGGGCCGCGATGTGGCCGGTCCGGGCGCCCAGCGAACGGCGCAGGCCGATCTCCTGGGTCCGTTCCAGTACGGCGACCAACGTGGTGTTGGCGATGCCGACCGCGCCCACCAGCAGGCAGATGCCGGCGAGCGCCAGGAACAGCCCGGTCAGGTCGGAGGTCACCGTGTCCTGGAGGCTATGCGGGTCCGGCGGCGGGACGACGGTGAACGCGTTCGGGGCGTCCGGCCGCAGGGCGAGCGGGAGTTGGTCGGCCACCGTGGTCGCGGCACCGACCCGGGTGGCGACCAGGCCCTGGGCGCCGCGGTCCGGTTGCGGGGCCGGGTTGCCGTACCTCTCCAGCGCGGTGGCGGCCGGGATCAGCAGGCTCAGCAGGGCGCCCGGCTGGCGCTGGACGTCCGAGTAGATCCCGACGACGGTGTACGGGAGGCGGTCGATGAAGACGGCCGGCTGGGCGTCCAGACGACCGACTCCGAGGCGCTTGGCGGCGGCCTCGCTGAGCAGGACCACCGGCTGGGCGGTCCGCTGGACGAAGTCGTCCAGCGTCACCCCGGCGCTCAGCGTCGGCTCCATCGCGGCGACCGCACCCGGGGTGACGGCCAGGACGGACAGGCCGGTGCCCTCGTCGGCGCCGTCCGGCCGGCGGGAGACCGTCGGAGCGCCGGGCACCGGCCACCAGACGCCGCCGGCCCGCACGCCGTCGATCGTGGCGATCCGGCGGTCGGCGTCGGCCGGGAAGTCGCTCGGCGGGTTGGCTCCGGGGGCGAGGCCGTCGGTGCGCGGCTGGTCGGTCACGGTGACGGTGGTGGCCTTGGTCAGGCTGAACCGCTCGCCGATCTGGCCGGTGGCGGTCGCGGTCAGCCCGAGGACGGCGACGAAGGCGCCGATTCCCAGGACGGTGCCGAGCATGGTCAGCACCGAGCGGCCCGGGCGTTGCAGGATCCCGGAGAGCGCCTCGGCGAGCAGGTCGCGCGGGCTGAGGCGGGAGGGCGGCTCGGGGAGCGGGGAGCGGGTCACTCAGACCACCTCGGGGACGCTGAGCACACCGTCGTGGATGGCCACCCGGCGTTCGGCCCGGGCCGCCACGGACGGGTCGTGGGTGATCACCACCAGGGTGAAGCCCTGGGAGTGCAGCGCGTCGAACCGCTCCAGCACCGCCTCGGCGTTGGCCGAGTCCAGGTTGCCGGTCGGTTCGTCGCACAGCAGCAGGCTGGGCCGGTTCACCAGGGCCCGGGCGATCGCCACCCGCTGGCGCTCACCGCCGGACATGGTGCCCGGCAGCGCGTCCGTGCGGTGGCCGAGGCCGACCAGGTGCAGCGCCTCCAGGGCGGTGGTGCGGCGGGCACGGCGCGGGGAGCGGTTGTAGACCTGGGCGAGGACGACGTTCTCCTCGGCGGTGCGGTGCGGGAGCAGGTGGAAGGACTGGAAGACGAAGCCGATCCGGCGCCCGCGCAGCGTCGAGCGGTCCCGGTCGCGCAGGCCGCCGGTGTCGATGCCGTCCAGTTCGTAGCGGCCGGTGGTGGGGGTGTCGAGCAGGCCGAGCAGGTGCAGCAGGGTGGACTTGCCGGAGCCGGAGGGGCCGGTGACCGCCAGGTACTCGCCGCGGCGGACGGTCAGGTCGGTGGGGTGGAGGGCGGTCACCGGCGGGAGACCGGGGTGGGTGCGGCCCACGCCGTGCAGGGCGATGACCGGGGGCTGCTCCGTCACCGGCCCACCACCACCTGGTCGCCGGCGCGCAGTTCGGCTCCCTCCGCCGGGGTGACGGCCACCATGCCGTCGGTGGTGACGCCGGTGGTGACCGGAACGGTGGTGCGGTTCCCGGCGGCGTCCACCTTGGCGACGGTGGTCCGGCCGGCCGCGTTCGTGGAGATCGCCGCGACCGGGACGGCGGTGACGGGGCCGCCCGCCTTGTCCTTGAGGACGGTGAGCCGGACGTTCCTGCCGTTCATCGCGGCGGGCATCGGGGTGCTCGGGGTGATCGCGACGGGTACGTAACTCTGGCCGCCGGGCTGGTTGTTGGGCGCTCCGGCGGCCGGTCCGGCGGCGCCTGGCTGGACCGGGGCACCGGGGGCGGCGGCGCCCCCGCCGGCGGGGGCGCCGCCGAGGGTGATCACCTTGCCGGCCGGGGGAGTGGTGGTCGGGGCTCCGACCTCGGCGACGGTGCCGGGGATGGTGGTGCCGGTGTCCTCGGCGAGCAACTCGACGGCCATGCCCGGCTTCACACCCGACGCCTGGGCCGCGGACAGCTGTCCGGTGACGGCCAGGCCGCCGCTGGTGAGGGACAGGAGGGCGCCGGAGACGGGCGAGCCGACCGCGCCGTTGACGGCGGTGACGGTCGCGGGGAGAGCGGGCAGGAACAGCACGTGGGCGGCCGGGACCATCGGGCCGTTGGCGGCCCTGGCCTTGGCGAGGCTTTCCTGGTCGGCGGCCAACTGCTTCCGGGCATTGGCGAGTTGTTGGTCGAGATCGCCGGTGGCGGGTTGCCGGTCGGGTTGGGCCGGCTGAGCCGGTGGAGGGTTCTGGGGTGCGCCGGCGGCGGACTTCTTCTGCGCGACGAGGCCGTCCACGGTCTGCCTGTCCGAGTCCACGGCCCGCTGCGCGGTGTCCACGGCCTGCTGGGTGGTGGCGCCGGTGTTCGGTACCGGATAGCCGAGCCCGCGGTAGAAGGCCGAGACCGCGGCGGCCGTACCCGGTCCGTACGAACCCTTGTCGTCCCCGCCGATCCCGTGCCCCGACCCGACCAGTGCGTCCTGGAGTTCGGACACGTCCGGGCCGATGCTGCCGGGCTTGAGATCGCGGTACGCGGGCACCGGCCCGGGCAGGGCGAACAGCGGCTGCCCGGACACCTCGGCGAGCAACTCGCCGGCCGTGACGGTGTCTCCCGCCTTCACCGCCAGCTTGGAGACGAACAGCTGGGTCACTTCGGCCGAGGCGGCGGCCGGGACCACGTTGTACTGCGTGGGCGGGTACACGGTCGCGCGGGCCGTCACCGACGGCGTCAGCACCTGGCTGACCACCGGCGCGGTGAGCAGGGTCTTCGGCGGCGGCGCGGTCTGCGCCGCCCGCTCGGCCGGAGACTTCACCAGCGTCGCCGCCCCCACCCCGCCGACCGCCACCAGCGCGGCGGCCAGCGCCACCGCCAGGAACGCCCGCCGCCGTCGTGCCGCCCGGGAACGGGCGGGCGGCGTGGGCTCGTCGGCGGTTCCGTCGGTCGTGCCGGTCGTCGTCAGCAACGTCTTCTCCCCGATGGCGCTCCCCTGGGGAGAGCATGACCAATCGGATGTCGGTGGGGCGTAAGCGGGTTGGGAGCGGTCGGTCGTCATCCGTGGGAGCCGGCGACGATCTCGGCGGCCTTCCTGATCCGGTCGTCCAGCTGTTGCCGGTAGGCGGCGAGCTTCGCCGAGTTCGCTTCCACGTACTGCTTGGCATAGGCGTTCTGGACCGACACGATGACCCCCACCGTGTTGTTCGCGATCTTGCAGTCGACGTCGGCCGTGGCGGTCGCGACCTGGTCGGCACTCGCCTGGGGGACCTCCGTCGGCCGGCGCCACTTGGCGTCCAGGTTGGCGGCCACCGGGTCCTTGTAGCTGAACCCCTTGTCCTGCATGCACTTCGACCAGGTGGCGTAGGCCTCGACGATCCGGGGGTCCGTCGCGGGCGTCTTCGGTCCGCCGTCGGGAAGCGCCGCGTCGGTCATCATCAGCGGGACGCCGACCTTGTCCCGGCCGACCTGGCGGCAGCCGCCCTGCGGGACGTCCTTGCCGTTGATCTTCGGCGGGGTCGGCTGGCCTTCCGGCCCCGATCCGGTCAGCGCGAACTCCTCCTCGGCGGACAGCGGTGCGGCGCCGACCGGGGCGGGGGGAGTGGCGCTGACCATGTTGTCGTAGCCGTTCGACTGGTGGCCGGCGGCGTCGAAGTAGCCGTAGAGCGCGCTGTGCGTCAGCCGGCGGCGCGCCGCGTCATCCAGTCCGATCTGTATGGTCGGCCTTCCCGAGAAGCCGAAGCCGCGCATGCACTCGTCGGCGACGGCGTCCTGGGCCTGCGCGACCTGGCGGGCCTCGGCGGCGGTCGGGACGTAGCTGTCGGTGGGCATGGTGATCTGTTCCGGATCCGTGATCGTGACGACGGACGCGAGCGGAGGGGGCGCCGGGGTGTCGTCCTTCTTCGCCGAGCCGCAGGCGGACAACGGGGCCAACACGCTCACGAGAGCGGCCGCCACGAGCACCGTTCGACTCCGGTTCTGCACCACGATGTCCTCCGCACGCTGTTCCGGGATGCTGTGCCAGTTACCGGTGGTGGACCGGTCGCACCGGGTCCACCACCGGCAATTCTCCACTGTGCTCAGGGAGTTGGTGTCATCGGCCGACGATGTTGATCCACTTCACATCGACCTTGGGGCTGAACGCCTGCCACCCGCCGTTCTGGAGGTGGGACTCGTAGATGGCGTTGTTGGCGGCGCTGTACCAGTCGAAGTACGACTCGTTGTTGCCCGAGTCGACCTCGTAGACCTGGGTGATGTTCACGTTGACCGAGCCGTTGCCGGCGAAGCAGACCTTCGGCGGGTAGTTCCACAACGTGAAGAAGTCGCTGCGGGAGTTGCAGGTGGAGGTGTCGACCCGGTCAATGGCGGCGGCCGGCCCGGCGGCTGCCAGAGTGCCGACGAGTGCGGCGCTCCCGGCGATCGCGAGGGCGGCAACGCGCTTGCGTAGTGCCATGATTGGAGAGCTCCTTCGGTCGTGCCACTGGGTGGTTGGTTACCTGTGCGGTGGTGCGATGGAGCGCGTGACGCGTCGGCCTCGCCCGGCATGGCGAGGCCGACGTGTGCGATGTGCCAGACGTTTCGCACGGGATGAATCCTTGCTGGAGCGGGGCGTCGCGAACAGGAATTTGGACCGGAACTTCCCTTCGCCGCAGGCCACTTGACCGCCGATGTCTCGGCATGTGGGACGCCGCGGAGTGCTATGTCCGCAAACGATCCCGATGTCTGGGTGATTCACGCCATATCGATGGTGAGTGC
The DNA here is from genome assembly GCF_055575155.1 of Kitasatospora sp. NPDC034533. Taxonomy (NCBI): domain Bacteria; kingdom Bacillati; phylum Actinomycetota; class Actinomycetes; order Kitasatosporales; family Streptomycetaceae; genus Kitasatospora; species Kitasatospora sp. NPDC034533. The sequence continues at coordinate 62,926 of NZ_JBVITE010000026.1, read as the reverse complement.
CGGGACGGCTACTTATGGTGAGTCCTGGGCTTCATCGGTCCGGGGGGATGGGATGGGTCGGCGACCGGAGTGCTTCGGAAGCGTGCTGCGCGACTTGCGGGAGAGGGTGGGGCTGACCCAGGAGGGGCTTGCGGAACGGACCCGGCTCAGCGTGCGGGCGATCGGAAACCTGGAGCGGGGCCGGGCACGCCCGCGGGCGGAGTCCCTGCGACGGATCGTGCGGGCCCTGAGGGCCGAGGGGCAGGACCGGGCCGCCCTGATCGCGGCAGCCGGGCTGCGGGTGCCGGGACCGGAACCGGAGGAGGGCGGGCTACTGAAGGACTCCGAGGCGCTGCTCGTGTTCGAGGTCCTGGGCGGGGCGGACACCGGGAGCTGGGAGCCGGAGGTGCGCGCGGCGTTGCTGAGGGCGTGCGCCGGGTCGCCGGAGGCGGTGCGGGTGGTGGCGACGGTCCTGGCGACCGTGCCGGCGCTGCCCCTGGGGGAGCTGGTGCGACGGCTGGAGTGTGCCGGGGCGCGCTGAACGCCGGGGGAAAGGCGGCGGGAGCGGGCGGGGAACGCTCTGGTGGGGAGGGGTGGACACGGTTGTGTCCTGGTTGCGCATCGGATGGGACGTTCCGAGTGCCCTGTCCGTGTACCGGCATATGCTCGGGTGCGAAGCCGCTCCCCATCCGGCTTCGGCCCTCACTCGACCCAGGAGCAGCATGTCGACCGCCGCCCGCCAGGCATTCTTCGACCGGACGCACAGCGACGATCTGATCGCGTTCCTCGGCACCTCGCCGTCCCCGTACCACGCGGTGGCGAGCGCCGCCGAGCGGCTGGAGAAGGCGGGCTTCCGGCAGGTCGCCGAGACGGACGCGTGGGACGGCGCGGCCGGCGGGCGCTACCTGATCCGCGGCGGCGCGCTGATCGCCTGGTACCTGCCGGAGGGGGCGGGCCCCGAGACCCCGTTCCGGATCGTCGGCACCCACACCGACTCGCCGAACCTGCGGGTCAAGCCGGTGCCGGACACCGGCTCGGAGGGCTGGCGGCAGGTCGCGGTGGAGATCTACGGCGGCGTCCCGCTGAACACCTGGCTGGACCGCGACCTCGGCCTCTCCGGCCGGCTCGCGCTCAAGGACGGCACCTCCCGGCTGGTCCAGCTGGACGAGCCGCTGCTGCGCGTGCCGCAGCTGGCCATCCACCTGGACCGCCAGGTCAACGAAGGCATGAAGCTCGACAAGCAGCGCCACCTCACCCCGATCTGGGGCCTGGGCCCGGTCGACGAGGGCTCGCTGATCTCCTACGTCGCCCGGCGGGCCGGCCTGGACACCGCCGACGTGGCCGGCTGGGACCTCATGACCCACGACGTCCAGCCCGCCTCCTACCTGGGCCGCGACCGCGAGCTGCTGGCCGCCCCGCGCCTGGACAATCTGCTCTCGGTGCACGCGGCCACCGCCGCCCTCGCCGCCGTCGGCACCGGCGAGGGCGCCGCCCACCTGCCGTACATCCCGGTGCTGGCCGCCTTCGACCACGAGGAGACGGGCAGCGAGTCCGACACCGGCGCGCAGAGCCCGCTGCTCGGCAACGTGCTGGACCGGACGATCCACGCGCGCGGCGGCCACACCGAGGACCGGGCCCGGGCGCTCGCCGGCACCGTGTGCCTGTCCTCGGACATGGGCCACGCCGTCCACCCGAACTACAGCGAGCGGCACGAGCCGGGCCACCACCCGATGCCCAACGGCGGGCCGATCCTCAAGGTCAACGTCAACAACCGCTACGCGACCGACGGCGTCGGCCGGGCGGTGTTCGCGGCCGCCTGCGAGAAGGCGGGCGTGCCGTGGCAGACCTTCGTGTCCAACAACGCCATGCCCTGCGGTACGACGATCGGCCCGATCACGGCGGCGCGGCTGGGCATCAAGACGGTGGACTGCGGCATCGCGGCGCTGTCCATGCACTCGGCGCGCGAGCTGTGCGGCGCGGAGGACCCGCACCTGCTGGCGAGCGCGATCAAGGCCTTCCTGGAGGGCTGAGGACGGTGGCGGACGGGGCCCGGCGAACCTTCGCCGGGCCCCGTCGCGTTCCGGCTCGCCTCACTCCATCCCGGCGAGGACCAGCGGGAGGCGGCGGGCGCCGTCGGCGACCAGCTTCACCGGCACGCCCCAGTCCTGCTGGTGCACGTGGCAGGCCGGGTACTCGATCTCCGGGTCGTCGTCGCAGGAGGCGGCCATCGCCGAGACGTGCAGCACGCCCTCGGCGACCTCGTCGGAGAGCACCAGCTCGCGGGAGAGGTCGCTGTCCGCGCCCGCGCCGGAGACCAGCAGCTCGGGCGGGGTCGCGCTGACCAGCAGCCGGGTGGACGGGCCGTAGCGCTCGTCCAGCTTCTGGCCGTTCGGCGCCTCGAAGACCACGTCCAGCCGGAAGGAGCCCGGGGCGACCTCGGTGGCCGCGCGCTGGGTGCGGTGCGCCACCGCCTCGACCCGTACGGCCTCCTCGGGCAGCCGCAGCCTGGTCAGCCGGTGCCGGGCCGACTCGACCACCACGATGTCGCCGTCCACCAGCACCGCCCCGGAGGGCTCGCGCAGGTCGGTGGCCAGCGTGCTGACCTCGCCGCTCGCCGGGTCGTAGCGGCGCAGCGCGTGGTTGTAGGTGTCGGCGACGGCCACCGAGCCGTCCGGCAGCACGGTGACGCCCAGCGGGTGCTGGAACAGGGCCTGCCCGGCGGCGCCGTCGCGGTGGCCGAAGTCGAACAGGCCGGTGCCGACGGCGGTCTCGACCGTCTTGGTTTCACGTGAAACCGAACGCAGCGCCGAGGTCTCGGAGTCGGCGACCCAGAGCCGCTCGCCGTCCGCCGAGACCGCGAGGCCGGACGGCTGGGCGAACCAGGCCTCGGCGGCGGGCCCGTCCACCAGGCCCTCGTTGGTGGTGCCGGCCGCGACCGCGACCGTGCCGGCCGCCGGGTCGTACGACCACAGCTGGTGCACGCCGGCCATCGCGATCCACACCCGGCCGTCGAACCAGGCGACGTCCCACGGCGAGGACAGGTCCACCTCGCGGGCCGGGCCCTCGGTGGCCGAGCCCTGCCACCACTGGCGGCCGGTGCCGGCCAGGGTGGTCACGCTGCCGTCGGCGAGGCGGACGCCGCGCAGGGCGTGGTTGACGGTGTCGGCGACGATCACGTCGTACTCGTGGCCCTGCGGCAGCAGCGCGAGGCCCTGCGGCTCGCTGAACCGCGGGCCGATGCCGTCCGAGCCGTCGCCGTCCACCAGGCCGCGCCGGCCGTCGCCGATCCGGCGCACCACCGTCTCGCCGTCCTCGGCCAGCTCGACCAGCGAGTGGTGGCCGGAGTCGGCGACCAGGAAGTGGCCGTTCGGCAGCCGGACCGCCTTGCCGGGGAACGCGAGGTCCCCGGCGCTCGCCTCGGGCGCCACGTACGGGCCGTCGCCGCGGCGCAGCGTGCCCTTCGCGGCGTGCTCGGCCTCCAGCTCCTCGACCAGCCGGGCCAGCGCGTGGGCGTGCCCCTCCCCGGCGTGCTGGGCGACCACGTACCCCTCCGGGTCGATCACCACCAGCGTCGGCCAGGCCCGTACGGCGTACTGCTTCCAGGTGGCCAGCGCCGGGTCGTCCAGCACCGGGTGGTGCACCTCGTAGCGGGCCACGGCGTCGACCACGGCCTGGTGGTCGGCCTCGTGCACGAACTTCGGCGAGTGCACCCCGACGATCACCACGGTGTCGCGGTGCTTCTCCTCCAACTCCCGCAGCTCGTCCAGGACGTGCAGGCAGTTGATGCAGCAGAAGGTCCAGAAGTCCAGGATGGTGATCTTGCCCCGGAAGTCGGCGAGCGCGAGCTCCTTGCCGCCGGTGTTCAGCCAACCGCCTGCCCCGACCAGCTCGGGGGCGCGTACACGTGCACGAGATGCCATGCCTGTATCCAACCGCATGGCCGGCGGGAGGAATTCCTGAGCGGGATCGGTCGGGCGGGGGGGGGGCCGGTCGGGCGGGGGTCCGGTCAGCCGTCGGTCCGGGGTGGTGGCGGGCGGCGCGCCCGGAGGTCAGGCCGTGGCGGGCCGGGAGGGGGCGGGCCGGGAGGGGGCGGGCCGGGTGAGGTCGGCGTGCCAGCGGGTCTCGCCGTCCCGGGTGTGGGCGGTGGGGCGCAGGCCGAGGGCGCGGGCGATCCCGGCGGAGGCGCGGTGGTCGGCGTGTATGTGGGCGACGGCCGTGGTGACGCCGGCGGCGGTGAGGTGGGCGAGCAGGGTGCGGGCGGCCTCGGTGGCCAGACCGCGGCGCCGCCAGGGGGTGCCGACCACCCAGGCGAGTTCGGCGGCCTCGGGGCGGACGGTGGTCTGCACGTAGCCGATGAGGGCGCCGTCGGCGCGCAGCCGCAGCACCCAGTTGCCCCACGCCTCGGCCGGGTCGGGGGAGCCGGCGGCGAGCCGGGCGCAGCGGGCGCGCATCTCCTCGGCGGTGGCCGGGCGGCCGCCGGTGAAGGCGTGCAGGGCGGGGTCGGCGAGGGCGGCGGCCAGCTCGTCGGCGTGCGCGGGGGCGATCGGCAGCAGGTCGAGGCGTTCGCCGCGCAGCTCGGCGGTGGTGAGGTCGGGGCGCATGGCGGTATTGAAGGCGAATCGGGGGCCGCCACGCGACGGGTTTCCCGCCGGTGCTTCCTGCGGCCGGGAACTCGGGGTCGAATGGGCGGCGTCACAGGCATCGACGGACGTCGACGGACGTCGAGAGACATGTCGACGGACGTCGAGAGACATGGAGAGACGTCGAGAGACGTCAACGGACGCGACAGACGTCAACGAGCAGTGACAGACGGCGTCAGACATCGACCGGCGTCGACGGGCGCCGACACGGAGGAGGTCCCACGGTGCGGTATCTGGTCAGGGAGAAGCTGTTCGCGGTCGGCGACGACTACTGGATCGAGGACGACCGCGGCCACAAGGCGTACCTGGTGGACGGCAAGGTCCTGCGGCTGCGGCACACCTTCGAGCTGAAGGACGCGCACGGGCGGGTGGTCGCGGTGGTGAAGGAGAAGATGCTCACCGTCCGCGACGCGATGAAGATCGAGGACGCCGACGGCGAGGTGGTCGCGACCGTCCGGGAGAAGCTGTTCACCCCCTTCCGGGACAAGTACCTGGTGGAGCTGGCCTCCGGCGGCGAGCTGAAGATCCACGGCAACCTGATCGACAAGGACTACCGGATCGAGAACCACCACGGCGACGACCTGGCCCGGATCAGCCGCAAGTGGTTCCGGGTCCGGGACACCTACGGGGTGGAGATCGCCGACGGTGCGGACACCGGTCTGCTGCTGGCCGTGGCGGCCTGCGTCGACCACCTGGTGCAGGAGGAGGACTGACCGTCCCCGGTTCACCGATCCCGGTCCGCCCCTCACCGGGGTGGGGTATCTTTGCCAACCCTTGACCCTGCCGGTCGGGGGCCCCGGCCGACCGGTCGGGGGAGGACGAGAGCGGGCCGGGGGCCGGGACCACGATGGACGACATTCTGCACGGACTCGGCGCGGCGGCGGCCTACGGCGCCCTCGGCGTGGTGCTGCTGCTCCTCGGCATCGGCCTGGTGGACCTGCTGACGCCCGGCAAGCTCAGCGAGCAGATCTGGGTCGAACGCAACCGCAACGCCGCCGTCCTGCTCAGCTCCGCGCTGCTCGGCATCGGCGGCATCGTCTTCACCGCGATCCTGTACACCTACGCCGACTTCGGCAAGGGGCTGGTCTCGACGGCCTGTTACGGCCTGCTCGGGCTGGTGCTGATGGCCGTCGCGTTCTGGCTGGTGGACGTGCTGACGCCGGGCAGGCTCGGCGCGATCCTGGTCGAGCCGGAGCCGCACCCGGCGGTGTGGGTGTCGGCCGCGTGCAACATCGCGGTGGCGGCGGTGGTGTCGGCCGCGATCGCCTGACGCGTCGCCCGCGACCTCCCTGGGACCCGCGCGCCGGGTGAGGCCCCCGCCGTCCCGTCGCCCGCTACGCCGGGTGAGGCCCAGTGTCGCCCGCTACGCCGCCGGGTACGGGGCCTTGCCCAGGACGTGCTCCCGCCCCCAGTCGCCCAGCGGCCCCAGCGCCGTGTTGAGGCGCCGCCCCGCCTCCGTCAGCGCGTACTCGACCCGGGGCGGCACCTCGTCGTACGCCTCCCGGTGCACGATGCCGTCCGCCTCCAGCTCGCGCAGGTGCGTGGTCAGGACCTTCTCGGTGATCCCCGGGAGCAGCCGGCGCAGCTCGCCGAAGCGGCAGCTCGGGCGCTCGCCGAGGGCCCAGAGGATCGACACCTTCCACTTGCCGCCGATCACGTCCATCGCGGCGTCGGTCCCGCAGACGTACGCCCCCGGCCTCGGCACGGTCGCCATGCCCACCCCTCCCGGCCTTCCGACCTCGATGCTCACCCCAGGGTAACCACCCACTTCCAAGTGCGTACTTGATCGTTTCCGCGCGGACGGCGGAGGCTGAACGCCATGGCAACCAACCCCGTTGAGAACACCTCCCGGACCCCGCTCACCCTGCTCGGCCTCGGTGCGATGGGCACCGCGCTGGCCGACGCCTGGCTCGCCGCCGGGCACCCGCTGACCGTCTGGAACCGCACCGCCGCCCGCGCCGACGGCCTCGCCGCCCGTGGCGCCGCCGTCGCCGCCACCGCCGCGGACGCCGTCGCGGCGAACCGGCTGGTCGTCGTCTGCCTGCTCGACGACGCCTCCGTGGAGGAGGCGCTGGACGGCGTCGACCTGGCCGGCAAGGACCTCGTCAACCTGGTCACCAGCACCCCCGGCCAGGCCCGGGTCCGTGCCGCCCGGGCCGAGGAGCGCGGCGCCCGCTACCTGGACGGCGGGATCATGGCCGTCCCGCCGATGATCGGCGTCCCGGAGGCCGGGGCGTACGTGTTCTACAGCGGCTCGGCCGAACTGTTCGAGGAGCACGAGGGCACCCTCGCCGTCCCGGCCGGCACCCGGTACGTGGGCGCGGACGCCGGGCACGCGGCGCTGCACGACGTGGCGCTGCTCAGCGCGATGTACGGGATGTTCGCCGGGGCCGCCCACGCCTTCGCGCTGTTCCGCGACGAGTCCGTGGCACCGAGCCGGCTGGCGCCGCTGCTGGAGAGCTGGCTGACCGCGATGTCCGGCTCGGTGGCGGGCACGGCGGCGCAGCTGGAGGCCGGCGACTACACCAAGGGGGTGGTGTCGAACCTGGCGATGCAGGTGGCCGGCCAGGAAACGCTGCGGCGCACCGCCGAGGAGCAGCGGGTGAGTGCCGAACTGCTGGAGCCATACTTCCGGTTGATGGCGCGTCGGCTGGAGATCGGCAGCGGCGCGGAGGACCTGTCCGGGGTCGTCGACCTGCTGCGGCGCTGAGGGCGGGCGGGCAAGCCGCCGACCTGCTGCGACGGCGGGGGCGGGCCGGTAACGTACCGGCATGGCAGACCTCGAAGAACGCGCCACCGTCGTCGCGTCCGACTCACGGCAGGCCGGGGCGGAGGTGGTGGTCCGACCGCGCCGCGCCGACGACCTCGCCGACTGCGTCCGGGTGTTGGGCGACGTCCACGCCGCCGACGGCTACCCCGCCGAGTGGCCCGACCACCCCGCCGCCTGGCTCACCCCGGACGGCCTGCTCGCCGCCTGGATCGCCGAGTCGGACGGGCGGCTCGCCGGGCACGTCGGCCTCACCCGCCGCGCCCCGGGCGATCTCGCCCCCGGCCTGTGGAGCCACCGCACCGGCGGCCCCCCGGAACTCACCGCCGTCATCGCCCGCTTCTACGTCGCCCCGACGGCGCGCGGTCGGCTCATCGGCGCCCGACTGATGTCCTGCGCCGTGGCGCACGCGCGGGCGCTCGGACTGCATCCCGTGCTGGACGTCCTGGCCACCGACACCGCCGCCCTGGCCCTCTACCGCCGGCTCGGCTGGACCCACCTCGGCAGTGACGACCAGCGGTGGGCCTCCGGCCGCACCGTCACCGTCCACTGCTTCGCCGCCCCCAGGGGGTGATCCGGCCCCGCCCGGCCGCACCGGCCGGGCGGGGGGACCACACCGCGACGACCTCGACCCCTTGCTCCAGGCCGACGACGTCGTCCGTGTCCCGCGTCCCGCGCGTGTCCCGCGTCCCGCGCCGCGAAGTACCGCGCCGCGAAGCACCGAGCCACGCCGCTCAAAGGTGGCCGACGCCCCGGGCTCAGGCCGCGGAGCGGTCCTCCTCCGGCCGGCGGCGGAGGGCGGGGGTGGTGAGGGCCGGGGGCTGCCAGGCGCCGTCGGCCCGGTAGAGGTCGGTGCCGGGCGGGACGATCTCGTCGATGCGGTCGAGGGTGGCGTCGTCCAGGGCCAGGTCGGCTGCCTTGAGGGCGGATTCGAGCTGTGCCATGGTGCGCGGGCCGATGATCACCGAGGTGACGGCCGGGTGGGCCAGGGGGAAGGCGGTGGCCAGCTCGGGGAGGGTGCGGCCGAGTTCCTCGGCGAGGGCGGTGAGCGCCTCGACGGCCTCCAGCTTGGCGGCCGTGGTGGGCAGTTCCGGGTCGAAGCGGCCCGGGTTGAGGGCGGCCCGCCCCCGGCCGAGGTCGACCGGCACGCCCTTGCGGTAGCGGCCGGTCAGGAAGCCGCCGGCCAGCGGGCCCCAGGTCAGCGCGCCCATGCCGAGCCGCTGGACGACCGGCAGCACGTCCCGCTCCACGCCCCGGGCGAGCAGCGAGTACGGCGGCTGCTCGGTGCGGAAGCGCGGCAGCGCGCGGCGCTCGGCGACGTGGTGGGCGTCCACGATCTGGTCGGCGGGGAAGGTGGAGCAGCCGAAGGCGAGGATCTTGCCGGCCCGGACGAGGTCGCCGAGGACGGCGAGGGTCTCCTCGATGTCCGTGGTGTGGTCCGGCCGGTGGATCTGGTAGAGGTCGATCCGGTCGGTGCGCAGCCGGCGCAGGCTCTCCTCGACCTCCCGGACGAGCCAGCGCCGTCCGTTGCCGCCCCGGTTGCGGCCCTCGCCCATCGGGAAGTGCGCCTTGGTGGCGAGCACGATGTCGTCGCGGTCGCCGCGCGCGGCCAGCGCCTTGCCGACGATCTCCTCGGACTCACCGGCCGAGTAGATGTCGGCGGTGTCGATGAAGTTGACGCCCCGGTCGATCGCGGTGCCGATGATCCGGGCGCAGTCGTCGTGGTCGGGGTTGCCGATGGCGCCGAACATCATCGTGCCGAGGCAGTAGGTGCTCACCTCGATGCCGGTGCCGCCGAGGACGCGGTAGCGCATGGTGCTTCTCCCCCTGGTGGTGGGTCAGTGGCGGATCAGAGACTAGGAGTTGGAGTGCGCTCCAAGGCAAGGGGTGTCGCTCGCCGTGGTCGGTGGAGCCGGCTCCCCGTGCCGGGGAGAGCTGCCGGGTGGTTTGCTGGGACGGCAACAAAGCTTGCCGATCCGGTGAGGGCGGCCGCAGCCTGGCGGTGGAGGTGAGCGCCATGGGCGAGACGGTACGGACGACGGCCGGGAGCAGGGGCGGCGAGCGCTACGACGCGGTGGTGGTCGGCGCCGGAGCGGCGGGGCTGAACGCCGCGCTGGTGCTGGGCCGGGCCCGGCGCCGGGTCGCGGTGGTGGACGCGGGCGAGCCGCGCAACGCGCCCGCCGCCCACATGCACGGCTACCTGAGCCGGGACGGCATGCCCCCGGCCGCCCTGCTGGCGGTCGGGCGGGAGGAGGTCACCCGGTACGGGGTGGACCTGATCGACGCCCGGGTCGAGCACATCGAGGCCGCTGGGAGCGCTGGGAGCGCCGAGAGCGTCGAGAGTGCACTGCGCGCAGGGGTCACAGGGAGCACAGGGAGCGCCGACCGGCCCGCCGCGGGCTTCGTGGTCCACCTGGCCGGCGGCCCGGTGCTGCACGCCCGCCGGGTGGTCGTGGCCACCGGGCTGCGCGACGGGCTCCCGGAACTGCCCGGCCTGGCCGAGCGGTGGGGCAAGGACGTGCTGCACTGCCCGTACTGCCACGGCTGGGAGGTCCGCGACCGGCCGCTCGGCGTGCTCGGCACCGCGCCGGGGTCGGTCGACCAGGCGTTGCTGCTGCGGAAGTGGTCGGCGGACGTGGTGCTGCTCGCGCACGCCCTCGCGCTGACCGACGCCGAGCGGGAGCGGCTCGCCGCCCGGCACGTCCGGGTGGTCGAGGGCCGGATCGTCCGTCTGGTGTCGGAGGACGGGCGGCTGTGCGGCGTCGAGCTCGCGAACGGGCAGGTGGTGCCGCGCGAGGCGGTGTTCGTCCTCCCGCGGCCGGTGCCCCGGGACGCCCTGCTCTTCGGCCTCGACTGCGAGCGTGACGACAACGGCTGGGTCACCACCGACCGGACCGGCCGCACCAGCCTCCCGGGCGTCTGGGCGGTCGGCAACGTCGCCGACCCGCGCGCCCAGGTGGTCACCGCCGCCGGGATGGGCTCGGTGGCGGCCATCGCGCTCGACCACGACCTCGTGGCGGAGGAGATCGACCGGGCGGTCGAGCGGTACCGCGCGTCCGGCGCGGCCCTGCCCGCCTGAACGGGAAGCTTTCGTCAACCCACGATCGGAGAATCCGGATGTCAGCGAACCAGCACCACAATCACTCCCACTCCCACTCCCACGACCACAGCCACGGCCACGGCCACGGGCACGTTCCCGCCGCCGACCTCGACTGGGACGCCCTCGCCGCCTACCTGGAGCTGGAGGCGGACCTGCGGGCCGGCGCCATCACCGAGGCCGCCCGCTGGCTGGCCGGCCTCCACCGGGAGGGCGAGGTGCGGCGGGTCCTGGACGTCGGCAGCGGACCCGGTGTGATCGCCGGACTGCTGGCGGAGGTCTTCCCGGCGGCCGAGGTGGTGGCCGTCGACCAGTCGGCCGCCCTGCTGGAGCGTGCCCGGACCCGCTCGGGCGGCCGGCTCGGCACCCAACAGGCCGACCTGCCCGCCGAGTTCGACAAGCTCGGCGAGGCCGACCTGATCTGGTCCGGCAACGCCATCCACCACCTGGGCGACCAGCAGGCCGCGCTCACCTCGCTCGCCGGAGCGCTGCGCCCCGGCGGACTGCTCGCGGTCGCCGAACGCGGCCTGCCGGCCCGCTACCTGCCGCGCGACTTCGGCCTCGGCCGGCCCGGGCTCCAGGCCCGGATGGACGCCGCCCACGAGGACGGCTTCAGCGCCATGCGGGCCGAACTGCCGGGCAGCACCCGGGAGATCGAGGACTGGCCGGCCATGCTCGGGCGGGCCGGACTGACCCCCACCGGCACCCGCACCTTCCTGGTCGACCACCCCGCTCCGCTGGCCGGACCCATCCGGGGCTACCTGCACACCCAGCTGACCCGTCTGCGCGACCAGCTCGCCGAGCAGCTCGACGAACAGGACCGGGCCGCGCTGGAGGCCCTGCTCGACGAGGAGGCCCCCACCGGCATCCTGCACCGCCCGGACGCCTTCTACCTCTCCGCGATGACCGTCCACACGGCCCGCCGGGACTGACCCGGACGCCGGGCCCCGGCCCGCCGGGACTGGCCCGGACGCCGGGCCCCGGCCCGCCGGGACTGGCCCGGACGCCGGGCCCCGGCCCGCCGGGACTGGCCAGGACGCTCCGCCCCGGCCCGCCGCCGCCCGGTCAGGAAGCGAGGAAGCCGGCCACCACCCGGCGGAAGGCGGCCGGGTCGTCCAGCCACGGGTAGTGGCCGGCGGCGGGCTGGACGGCGGCATGGGCGCGGCGGAACAGCGCTGCCGTGGCGCGGACCGCCCCGGGGCGCGGGCTGGGGTCGTACTCGCCGGCCAACAGCAGTGCTGTGGAACGGAGTTCGGCGACGGCGGCGCGGACGGCGGCGGGCTCGTAGCCGCCGTCGTGGTACGCGGCGGCGGCCTCCGGGTGGCTCTGGGCGTCGCGGGTGGCCTCGTGGGCCCGGGCGGCGTCGTTCCAGTCGCCGTGGAAGAGCGGCGCCAGGGCGTCGGGGTCGGCGGCGCCGCCGGCGACGGCGGTGCGGACGGCGGCCAGGGCGGCCGGGTACCACTCCTCCGCGCCGCAGCCGCGGGCCTCGGCCGCCTCGCGGAAGTGCTCCTCGGTGGTGGTGGCGCCGAACATCCTCAGGCTGGGCGTGACCAGCACCAGCCGCCCGGTGCTCCCGGGGTGCCGCAGGGCGTACAGGACCGCGAGCGAGCAGCCCGCGGAGTGGGCGAGGACGTCCACCCGGTCCAGCCCGAGGTGCGCCCGGAACGCCTCGACGTCCGCCACCTGCCGGTCCACCCGGTAGCTCGCCGGATCGGCCGGACGCCCCGACCGGCCCGTTCCGCGCAGGTCGAGGACGTACAGGGTGTGCTGCGCCGAGAGGCCGCCGAGGTCACCGAGGTACTCGGCGTCGCGCATCGCGCCGCCGGCGAGGACGATCAGCGGGGCCCCCTCGCCGAGGACGCGGTAGCCGAGCCGGGTGCCGTCGTGGCCGGTGAAGGTCGTCATCGCCCGATCGTGGCAACTCCGGGCGCGCCGGGCAACGGGAATACGGACCGGGCCGTCGCCAGGGCCGGTCCCCCGCCCGGCTCCGGGTACCGTCGTGGCATGACAGCGAGCGAGCGGCGTTTCGTCGTGGTGACCACCACCCACGAGAGCGAGGAGCGGGCCCGGGCCCTGGCGTCCGCCGTGGTGCGGGAGCGGCTGGCGGCCTGCGCCCAGGTGTACCCGGTGCGGTCGGTGTACTGGTGGGACGGCGGGGTGCAGGACGCCGAGGAGTGGCGGATCGACCTCAAGACCCGCGCCGAACTGGCCGGCCGGCTGGGCGCGTTCGTGGCGGAGCGGCACTCCTACGAGACGCCCGAGGTGATCACCGTGCCGGTGACGGGAGGCAGCCCGGACTACCTGGCCTGGGTGGCCGCCGAGACCGCCGAGACGACCGAGACCACCGAGACGACCGAGACGACCGAGACCGCCGAGGCCGCCGGCCACGAGCGGAACGCGGCGCGGTAGCGCCGGGCGGACTCGAAGCGGGCTCAGTGGCTCAAGGCGGGCTCAGCAGCTCAAGGCGGGCTCAGCAGCTCAAGGCGCGACCTCCAGGAAGGCCAGCACCGCCAGCACCCGCCGGTGGTCCTCCTCCGAGGGCGGCAGGTCGAGCTTGAGGAAGATGTTGGCAGTGTGCTTCTTCACCGCCCGCTCGGTGATCACCATCCGCTCGGCGATCGCCGCGTTGGAGCGGCCCTCGGCCATCAGCTCCAGCACCTCGCGCTCGCGCGGCGTCAGCCGGTCCAGCGGCTTGTTGCGCTCGGTGTTGCCGACCAGCATGGCGATCACCTTCGGGTCCAGCGCGGTGCCGCCGGCCGCCACCCGCCGGACCGTCTCGGTGAACTCGTCGGGGTCGAAGACCCGGTCCTTCAGCAGGTAGCCGATCGCACCGCTGCCGTCGGCGAGCAACTCCTTGGCGTAGAGCTGCTCGACGTACTGGGAGAGCACCAGCACCGGCAGCCCGGGTATCCGCTTGCGAGCCGCCAGCGCCGCCTGGAGGCCCTCGTCGGTGAAGGTCGGGGGCAACCGCACGTCGACGACGGCCACGTCCGGGCGCTCGGTGAGCAGGGCGTCCAGGAGGGCCGGTCCGGTGTCCACCGCGGCCACGACCTCGAAGTCGTAGGCCTCCAGCATCCGGACCAGCCCGTCCCTCAGGAGGAAGAGGTCCTCGGCGAGGACAACTCGCACGGCAGCTCCATCGTCAGGGTCGTGGGGCCGCCGAGCGGGCTGCGGACGGCCAGGACGCCGTCGAAGGTAGCAAGCCGCCGTTCCAGCCCGCGCAGTCCGGTGCCGCGCGAGGGATCGGCGCCGCCCCTGCCGTCATCGCTGACCTGCGCTTTCAGCATCCCGTCCGCGTACCAGAGTTGGACGTCGACCCGGTCGGCCCCCGCGTGCTTGGCGGCGTTGGTCAGGGCCTCGGAGACGGCGAAGTAGAGGGCGGACTCGACCGGCGCCTCGGGACGGCCGGGCAGGTCGGCGGTGACCGTCGCGTTCAGCGGGCTGTCCATGGCCAGCGCCCGGACGGCGTCGGCCAGTCCGCGGTCGGCGAGGACCGGCGGGTGGATGCCGCGGACCAGGTCCCGCAGCTCGTCGAGGGCGGTGGCGGAGGCCTGCCGGGTCTCGGCCAGCAGCCGCTTGGCGGCCTGCGGGTCCCGCTCGACCAGCCGCTCGGCGACGCCCAGGTTCATCCCCATGGCCACCAGCCGGGCCTGCGCCCCGTCGTGCAGGTCCCGTTCGATCCGGCGCAGTTCGGCGGCCTGGGTGGTGATCGCGTCGCGCCGGGTCTCGGTCAGGTGGACGACCTTGCGCCGGGCGGCCAGCGCCTCGGCGCGGGCGGTCGGGCCGAGCAGCACGTCGGCCAACGCGGTGTGGAAGCGCAGCGCGCCGGGGGCGATCGCCAGGCCGGCCAGCAGGGTCGGTACGGCGAGCAGGACGGCGAGCCGGGCGCTGCCCGGGTCCGTCACGTGCACCCACCAGTACCAGGTGTTGCCGCCGGCCGAGGCGATCGGCTCCCACAGCCAGGGCTGGAGCAGGCCGAAGAGGCCGAAGGCGACCAGGGCCGCGGGGAACAGCGCCACGGTGAAGCCGATCAGCGGGTCGACCACCAGCCACAGCAGGTCCCGCCAGGTGGCCGGGTCCCCCAGCAGGGCCTGGCAGCGCGGCCAGAGGCCCTTGAGGCCCGGCTCGGTGGCCGGCTTCGGCCGGTACGGCTCGCGGATCGTGACGCCGGACCAGCGGGCGGCCAGCGTGCGGCGGCGGTTGGCCAGCGCCCGGAGGGCGAAGGCGGTCGGCGCCACCAACGGGACACCGAGGCCCAGGCCCAGCAGGGCGGCGGTCGTGCTGGCGGCGCAGAGCACCAGGAACTGCGGCACCGCGAACCCGGCCAGCGCCACGGTCCGCAGCAGGTCCCGGGCGGCGCGGCGCAGCCGGTCGGGCGGGGTGCCCGCGGCGCCCCGGACTCCCTTGTCAACGCGTCCCGTTGTCACTGTGCGCCCCCTTCGTGGTCGGCCTCGCGGCCGTCGTCTCCACCCCTGTGCCCCCAGACTGCCGTACTCCGGTGCCCCGCTCACTGGGCCCTGGACCCCTCTGTGCGGTACCTGGGTACACCCCCCGATCGACGTCCAGGGGCCCTGCCCCGGCCCACCGCTCCCGGCCTAGCGTTCGAGGTGTCCGGAAGCGGCCGTGAGCGGAGCGCCGGATCCATCCCAACCACCGCGATGATCACGGGAGTTCGCCATGCCCAGGCGTTTCGCCGCCCGCCGTCCGCTGGTCCGCCTGATCCTGGCGGTGGCCGCGATCGGCCTCCTCCTCTACGGCCTCACCCCGGCGCACGGCGCCGAACCGGCCTCCGGGCGTGCCGCCGAACCGGTCCCTGGACATGCCGCCGAACCGGCCTCCGGGCGTGCCGCCGAACCGGCCTCCGGGCGTGCCGCGCAGGCCTCCGGGAGCGGTACGCCGGCCGCCCCGCCCGACCCGGGGGCGGTCCGGGGGCTGTTCGACGAGCTGGTGCCGAAGCTGCTCGCCGAACACCGGATCCCCGGTGCCGCCGTGACGGTGGTGGCCGGCGGCCGGGAGGTCTTCTCCGGCGGCTACGGCGTCTCCGACGTGCGGACGAACAAGCCCGTCGATCCGGCGGGGACCGCCTTCTTCATGGGCTCCGACGCCAAGGTGTTCACCGCGGTCGCCGTCCTCCAGCAGGTCGGCGCGGGAAAGCTGGACCTGGGCACGGACGTCAACCACTACCTGACCGCCTTCAAGGTCCGGGACAGCTACCCGGGCCGCCCGGTCACCGTCGAGAACCTGCTCACCCACACGGCCGGCTTCGACGACAGCTTCCTGGGCCTCGCCCGGTCCGAGCCCCGCGGCATCGACGCCCTCGGGGCCTCGCTCGCCGCCCACCAGCCGGACCGGGTCCGCGCCCCCGGCACCGCCGCCGCGTACGACAACTACGGTGTGGCGCTGGCCGGTTACCTGGTCGAGGTGGTCTCCGGGCAGCCCTTCGACCGGTACGTCGCCGAGCACGTCCTGCGGCCCCTCGGAATGGACCGCACCACCTTCAGTCAGCCCCACCCCGCCCCGGTCGACGCCGACCTCGCCCACGGCTACCGCCCGGATGGCGGCGGTCAGACCGAGACCAGGGGCCTCTACGGCCCGTGGACCCCCACCGGCGCCGCCGCCGTCACCACCGCCGGGGACATGGCCCGGCTGCTGTCCGCCCTGCTCGGCCAGGGCCGCACCCCGGACGGCCGGCAGCTCCTCGACCCGGCGTCCGCCGCCCGGCTGCTCGCCCGCCACTACGGCCCCGACCCCCGCCTGCCCGGCATGGCCTACCTGCTGGAGCAGCGCGCCCACGGCACCGAGCAGCTGCTGGTCAAGGACGGCGACGTGCCCGGCTTCCACAGCAACCTGGCCCTGCTGCCCCAGCGCGGCATCGGCCTCTACGTGACCCTCAACGGCGACGGCACCGACGCCTCCGGCGGCTGGGCCACCCAGCAGGTGCTCGACGCCTTCCTCGACCGGTTCCTCCCGGCGGCTGCCCCGGCTGCCCCGGCCGCCCCGATCACCGGCGGCCTGGACCTCTACACCGGCGACTACCGCTCCACCCGCACCAGCCACACCGACCTCACCAAGGCCGCCGCCCTGATGGCCTCCCTGCACGTCACCGCCGCGCACGGCCGGCTCACCGTCACCGGCCCCGTCACCCGCGACCCGGAGGCGGCCGAGACGCACTGGGAGCAGCTCGAACCCGGGCTGTTCCGGCAGGTCGGGGGAACGGCGCGGATCGCCTTCCGGAAGGGCGCCGACGGCACCCTCACGCTGCTCGGCGACGGCGATCCGACCGTCGCCTACCAGCGGCTCTCCTGGTACCAGGCCCCCGGCCCGCACCGGCTCGTCGCCGCCGGAAGCCTCGCCGTGCTGGCCCTGACCCTGCTCGGCTGGCCGCTGACCGCGGCCGTCCGCCTGGTGCGCCGCCGGGGCCGTCCCGGCCGGCCCGCCGCCCGGCTGCTGGGCCGGCCCGCCGTCCGGCTGCTGGGCTGGGCCACCGGGGCGCTGCTGATCGCCGCCGCCGGCTGCTTCGCCGCGCTGACGGCGGACGCCGCCGCGCTCAACCAGACGCTGTTCCTGGGCGACTCCCCGTTGCTGACGGCGGTCCCGGCGCTGGTCGTGGCGGCCCTGGTGCTCGCCCCGGCGCTGGTGGTCTGCACCGCGCTGGCCTGGCGCGGACGCTGGTGGACGCTGTTCGGGCGGCTGCACTACACCGGGCTGACGCTGGCGGTGCTGCTCCTGCTGGTCCTCGCCGGGGGCTACGACCTCGCCGGGGCGGGCGCGCTGGACCTGATCGGCTGAGCGGCGGCACGACGGCGGTGGGGCCGGGGGTGAACCCCAGCCCCACCGGCCGCTCAGTCCGCCGAGCCGCCGAAACGCTCCGTCCAGGCCGCCAGGTCCTCGTCCGTGATCTTCGCGAACAGCACCGGCGGCACCGTGAACGCCGTCCCGGCCGGCACCAGGTCCAGCGCCCGCGCCCGTTCCGGGCCGACCCAGTCGAGGGTGGCCCCCGGCGCGTCCGCAGGCAGCGCGAAGGCCGCGCGCATCGCCGCCGCCGCGGTCGGGATGAACGGCTCGGAGACCACCGCGTACAGCCGGATCAGGTTCATCGCCGTGCGCAGGGTCAGCGCCGCCGCGTCCGGGTCGGTCTTCACCTGGAGCCAGGGCGCCTTCTCGTCGAGGTACGCGTTGCCGGCGCTCCACAGCGTGCGCAGCGCCTGCGCCGCCTTGCGGAAGCTGAGGGCGTCCAACTGGGCCTCGTACTCGGAGAGGAGGCCCGCGACCTGCTCGCCGAGGCGCCGCTCGGGCTCGCCCACCGGGTGGCCGCCCGGGACCTCGTCGCCGAAGCGCTTGCGGCTGAAGGAGAGCACCCGGTTGACGAAGTTGCCGAGGGTGTCGGCGAGGTCCTTGTTGACCACCGAGGCGAACAGGTCCCAGGTGAAGCTGGAGTCGTCCGACTCGGGGGCGTGCGCCATCAGGAAGTAGCGCCAGTAGTCGGCGGGCAGCAGCTCCAGTGCGACGTCGGTGAAGACACCGCGCCGCTGGCTGGTGGAGAACTTCCCGCCGTAGTACGTCAGCCAGTTGAAGGCCTTGACGTAGTCGACCTTCTTCCACGGGCGGCGCGAGCCGAGCAGGGTGGCCGGGAACATCACGGTGTGGAACGGGACGTTGTCCTTGGCCATGAACTCGGTGTACCGGACGCTCTCGTCGACGTCGTACCACCAGGACGCCCAGTCTCTCGGCTGCCCGGCCGGAGCCGCGTCCGCCCACTCCTTGGTGGCGCCGATGTACTCGATCGGGGCGTCGAACCAGACGTAGAACACCTTTCCCTCGGCGGCCAGTTCGGGCCACACGTCGGCCGGCACCGGGACGCCCCACTCCAGGTCGCGGGTGATCGAGCGGTCCTGGAGGCCCTCGGTGAGCCACTTGCGGGCGATCGAGGAGGCCAGCACCGGCCAGTCGTCGCCGTGGGCGGCGATCCAGCCCTCGACCTCCTCGGTGAGCCTCGACTGGAGCAGGAACAGGTGCCTGGTCTCCCGGACCTCCAGGTCGGAGCTGCCGCTGATGGCCGAGCGCGGCTCCAGCAGGTCGGTCGGGTCCAGCACCCGGGTGCAGTTCTCGCACTGGTCGCCGCGCGCCTTGTCGTAGCCGCAGTGCGGGCAGGTGCCGACGATGTAGCGGTCCGGCAGGAAGCGGCCGTCGGCGTTGGAGTACACCTGGCGGACGGCGCGCTCCTCGATGAAGCCGTTGCGCTGGAGCTCTCGGGCGATCTCCTGGGTGATCTCCCGGTTCTGCGGGGAGGAGCTGCGGCCGAAGTGGTCGAAGGAGAGCCCGAAGCCGTCGTACACCGCCTTCTGTGCCGCGTGTGCCCGGGCGCAGAACTCGGCGACCGGCAACCCGGCCTCCTGGGCGGCCAGTTCGGCGGGGGTGCCGTGCTCGTCGGTGGCGCAGACGAAGAGCACCTCGTGGCCGCGGCGGCGCAGGTAGCGGGCGTAGACGTCCGCCGGGAGCATCGACCCGACCATGTTGCCCAGGTGCTTGATCCCGTTGATGTACGGAAGGGCGCTGGTGATCAGGTGCCGAGCCATCCTCGGATGCTCCGATTTCTCCCGCACGCGCACCCCACCCGGAGGGCCGTGCCAGGCGCAGGGGTCACTGTGGGCTGCCAGCCTAGCGCCGTGGGAAGGGTGGGGCCGGACGTCAGGGCCGGGTGAAGTCGCCGTAGCCGTCGAACTCCCCGGACTTCACCCCGCGGACGAAGGCGGCCCACTTGCGCGGCGTGGTGCGCACGACGACCTCGGGCCGGTCCGACTCGCGGATCTCCACCAGCTCGCCCGCCGCCCGGACTTCGACGCAGTCGGTGCTCTCCCCGCTGGCCGTCGCCTTGCGCCAGGTACTCATGCGAAGTCTTTCAGCAGGGCGCGGATGAAGTCCCTGGACTCGTCCGTCCCGAGTGCGATCCTCGCGGTCTCCTCCTTGATCCGGCGGTAGGAGGCCAGTTCGGCCTGGGTGTGTACGAACTTCGGTCCGTGGGAGAGGTCGATCTGGACGGTGTCGAGCTCCGGGACCGGTCCGCGGGCGAGGTAGAGGCTCTCCCCGGAGCCGGTGTAGGTGGGCACGCTGAACGGGATCACCCGGATCTCCACCCCGGGCCGCTCGGAGTTCTCCAGCAGGCTCCGCAGCTGGTCGCGCAGCACGTCCGGACCGCCGAACTGCATGCGCAGCGCCGACTCGTGGAGGAACGCGCTGTACGGCTTCGGCTGGTCGACGAAGATCTGCTGGCGCCGGATCCGGAACGCCTTCCGGACGTCCGCCTCCTGCCGGTACTGCGGGGGGAGCCGTTCGAAGACCGCGGCGGCGTACTCCGGGGTCTGGAGCAGGCCGGGGATGAAGGTGCTGTTGAGGATGGACAGGGAGGACGCGTGGTGTTCCATCTCCGCGATGTCGATGATCGCGTTCGGCAGCCGGCCGCGGAAGCCGTCCCACCAGTACTTGCGCCGGTCCTGCGTCATCGCCAGCAGCGCGTCCAGGTACGGGCCTTCCTCGCAGTCGCAGGTGCGGGCCCAGATCCGGAGCCGCTCGGCGCTGATGCCCGACTTGCCGTTCTCCATCTGGGAGATCTTGGGCAGGTCGGTGCCGATGGTGGCGGCCAGGCTCTTGGGCGTGACGCCCACTCGTTCGCGCATCCTGCGCAACTCGATCCCGAGGCGCTGCTGGCGCACGGTCGGCGACAAGCGGGGTGGCATGACTCTCTTCTCCGGGTCGCGGCTGCGTCGATGCTTCCGGTGAAGTGTGCCGCGCACACCCGGCCCTAGCTACCCAAACCGGGGATACCCCACGATGGAGTGAACGTCTTCCTGCTCGGTAGCAACTCTGGCACCTTGACCCTATGGTCGTCCGTGTCACTCGCTGACATGTTGTTGTCTAAACAGTCGTCAGACGCATGGTCGTGACACCCGAAATCACCGACCGGAGACAGCCATGCCCCTCCCCACGCCTCTCCGCCTCCCCCGCCACCGCGTTCCCGCGTCCCGGTGAACACCCTCCTCGTCGCCGTGCTCTCGGCGCTCCTGCTCGCCGTCCTCTTCGTCGGCTGGCTGGTCTGGCTGGTGAACATCCAGGCCTGTGAACCCCGCCCCGCCAAACCCGAGTTCGCCACCGGCCGTCCGGCCCCGGGCGAGCGTACGTAGCCCCGCCCGGCGTCCGCCCCCGCCTCAGCCCCGGGTGAGCCGTTCCGTCAGGCGGGACTTGGCGGCCGGCCACTCGTCGGCGAGCATCGAGAAGTAGGCGCTGTCGCGCCAGGTGCCGTCGGGGCGCAGGCGGTGGCGGCGGTGGGTGCCCTCGTACTGGGCGCCCAGGCGCTGGATGGCGGTGCGGGAGCGCTCGTTGCGGGCGTCGGTCTTCCAGAAGACGCGGCCCATGCCGAGGTCCTCGAAGGCGTGGGTGAGCAGCAGCAGCTTGGCCTCGGTGTTGACGGCCGTGCGCCAGACCGAGCGGGCGTACCAGGTGCCGCCGATCTCCAGGAACTCGTCCCGGGCGCTGAAGTCGTGGTAGCCGGTAACCCCGACGGCCCGGCCGCTGCCGAGGTCGACGGCGGCGAAGTTCACCGATCCGCCGGCGGCCTCCTCCGCGACGCGGGCGTCGAGGATCGCGCCGAACTCCTGCTCCGAGGCGGGCGGCAGGTGCATGGTCCAGCGCCAGACCTCGGGCTCGGAGCCGACGGTGGCCCAGAGGTCGGCGAGGTGGCGGCGCTCCAGCGGCTCCAGGCGGATGTGGCGGCCGGGGAGGGTGACGGGGGAGGGGAGCTTCGCGGTCATGATCCGAACGTATCCCCACTTCGCACTAGATGCAATCGATATCTGCACTAGTGCAAAACTTCCGAACGGGGAACGCGAAGGGCCCCGCGGGACGGATCCCGCGGGGCCCTCGAAGCGCTGGGGCTCCGGCTCAGAGGAACGAGTTGATCTGGATCGTCTCGTCGCGGCCCGGGCCGACGCCGATGGCCGAGATCGGCGCGCCCGACATCTCCTCCAGCGCCTTCACGTACGCCTGGGCGTTCTTCGGCAGCTCGGCGAAGGTCTTCGCCTTGCTGATGTCCTCGCTCCAGCCCGGCAGCGTCTCGTAGACCGGCTTGGCGTGGTGGAAGTCCGACTGGTTGTAGGGGAGTTCCTCGACCCGCTTGCCGTCGATCTCGTACGCGACGCAGACCGGGATCCGCTCCCAGCCGGTCAGCACGTCGAGCTTGGTGAGGAAGAAGTCGGTGAGGCCGTTGACCCGGGTCGCGTAGCGCGCGATGACGGCGTCGAACCAGCCGCAGCGGCGGTCACGGCCGGTGGTGACACCGCGCTCGCCGCCGATCCGGCGCAGCGCCTCGCCGTCCTCGTCCAGCAGCTCGGTCGGGAACGGGCCGGAGCCGACGCGGGTGGTGTAGGCCTTGAGGATGCCGATGACCCGGTCGATCTTGGTCGGGCCGATGCCGGCGCCGGTGCAGGCGCCGCCCGCGGTCGGGTTCGACGAGGTCACGAAGGGGTACGTGCCGTGGTCGACGTCGAGCAGGGTGCCCTGGCCGCCCTCCAGCAGCACGACCTTGTCCGCCTTCAGCGCCTCGTCCAGGACGAGGGTGGTGTCGGCGAGGAACGGCTTGATCTGCTTCGCGTAGCCCAGGTACTCCTCGACCACCAGGTCGGCCGGGATGGTGCGGCGGTTGTAGAGCTTGACCAGGATCTGGTTCTTGTCGTGCAGCGCCGCCTCGATCTTCTGGCGCAGGATCGACTCGTCGAACAGGTCCTGGACCCGGATGCCGACGCGGTTGATCTTGTCCGCGTAGGTCGGGCCGATGCCGCGGCCGGTGGTGCCGATCCGGCGCTTGCCGAGGAAGCGCTCGGTGACCTTGTCCAGGGTCCGGTGGTACGGGGTGATCAGGTGGGCGTTGCCCGAGATCAGCAGCTTCGAGGTGTCGATGCCGCGGTCGTTCAGGCCGGCCAGCTCGGAGAGCAGCACGGCCGGGTCGATCACGACGCCGTTGCCGATCACCGGCGTCACGTTCGGGCTGAGGATTCCGGAAGGGAGCAGGTGCAGGGCGTACTTCTGGTCGCCGATGACCACCGTGTGACCGGCGTTGTTGCCGCCCTGGTAGCGGACCACGTAGTCGACGGAGCCACCGAGGAGGTCGGTGGCCTTCCCCTTGCCCTCGTCTCCCCACTGAGCGCCAACGAGCACGAGTGCCGGCACAGGCGTACACCCCTTCCGGTTGGGGCATCCTGCGTAGGCCGCAGTCTGCCCCGAGATAGACGAAGCCCCTGGCGCAATGGCGCAAGGGGCTCTTGCACCGAGAGATTACCTGAGGAAGGACCGGTCGTGTCGTCCCTGTCCACGCCTGCTACCGGCGGCCCGGAGCCGCTCCTGCTGCTCCTCGACCCGGTGGCCCGGCAGACCGACGGCGAGTCGGTGCGGATCGCGAAGGACGTGCTCTGCGGGGGCGCGGACGTCAAGGTGGTCTTTCCGGAGAGCCCTTCCGAGCTCGACCGGGTGCTTTCGCACCGGGGCCGGAGGCGACCGGTCGTGATCGGTTCCGATCTCGCGCTCCAGCGGGTGCTCCAGGCGCTGCATCGCCAGCGTGAGCTGGGCACCGAACCGGTGGGGATGGTTCCGGTCGGTCGCTCGCAGGAACTGCTGGCGGCCCGCGCGCTCGGCGTGCCGGAGGAACCGGTCCGGGCCGCGCGGGCGGTGCTGTCGGGCGCGCCGCGCCGGCTGGACCTGCTGGTCGACGACGGCGGCGGGGTGGCGCTGGGAGGGGTGCGGATCACCGGGGGGAGCACCCGTCGGCCGGTGGGCCGAGCGGGTGGCTGGCGTTCGCTATGGGCGAAACTGGCTGCGGCCGAGCAGGCGAACGCACTCACGTCGGACGGCTCCGACCACGGCTCCCGGGTGCGGGTCGAGGCCGACGGCCGGCTGCTCGCCGACGTCCACCGGCCGGTCCGGCTGGTCCAGGTCACGCTCCCGTCCGGCGCCTCGCACGGCTCGGGCGAGCTGGAGGTGGTGGTCGACGCCTCCGGAGCCAGGGTGCGGGCCCGGGCGGCGAGCGTCTCGGTGGTCGGCCGCGGCTTCGGCTACGAGGCCGACGGCCACCCCGTCGGCCCGGTCCGCGCCCGGACCTGGACGGTGCACCCGGCCGCCTGGGGACTGCTGCTGCCCGCGGCCTGAGGTCCGGGGCCCCACGGGCCGTCCGGGCGGCGTCGGTCGGCTGTGGCGGTCGGGCTGTGGCGGTCGGGCCGGAACCGGCGGGCGACGGCCGGGCGACGGGCGGCCGGCGGGCGGAAGAACCCCGGGTGAGCAGGCTCACGTTCCGCCCGGCCCGGGCGACCGCCGCCGTGCGCACCCGACTCCCCAACGGGCGCGAACCACAAGGCCAACCGCCACCCGCGGGAATCTCCCCCACCCGAAATCCCCGCCCCGTAAGGGGTTTTGTCTACGCGCGTTAACCCGCCGTCACCGGACGAAGCGGCAGTCCCGGGTTCCGGAAGCCCTGGTCAGCTGCCCTAGACTCGAAGGCGTGCCACGTGGTGACGGAAGACTCAACCACGATCTTCTTCCCGGCGAGAAAGGCCCCCAGGACGCTTGCGGCGTCTTCGGTGTCTGGGCTCCCGGCGAGGAGGTCGCCAAGCTCACGTTCTTCGGCCTTTACGCCCTGCAGCACCGCGGTCAGGAATCCGCGGGCATCGCAGTGAGCAACGGCTCCCAGATTCTCGTCTTCAAGGACATGGGACTCGTCTCCCAGGTCTTCGACGAGGCCTCGCTGGGGTCGTTGCACGGGCATATCGCCGTCGGACACGCCCGCTACTCGACCACCGGTTCCTCGGTCTGGGAGAACGCCCAGCCGACCTTCCGGGCGACCGTGCACGGTTCGCTGGCCCTCGGGCACAACGGAAACCTGGTGAACACCGCCGAACTGGCGGCCATGGTCGCCGAACTGCCCGGCGAGGAGCACGTCTCGCGCTCCGGGCGGACCGCCGCGACCAACGACACCGACCTGGTGACGGCCCTGCTGGCCGGCCACCCGGACCTCTCCATCGAGGAGACGGCCAAGGTCGTGCTGCCCGCGGTCAAGGGCGCCTTCTCGCTCGTCTTCATGGACGAGCACACCCTCTACGCCGCCCGCGACCCCCAGGGCATCCGCCCGCTGGTGCTCGGCCGGCTGGAGCGCGGCTGGGTGGTCGCCTCCGAGACGGCGGCGCTGGACATCTGCGGCGCCTCCTTCATCCGCGAGGTCGAGCCCGGCGAGCTCATCGCCATCGACGAGAACGGCATGCGCAGCTCCCGGTTCGCCGAGGCCAAGCCCAAGGGCTGCGTGTTCGAGTACGTCTACCTGGCCCGCCCCGACACCGCCATCGCCGGCCGCAACGTGCACCTCTCCCGCGTGGAGATGGGCCGCCGCCTGGCGAAGGAGGCCCCCGTCGAGGCCGACCTGGTGATAGCCACGCCCGAGTCCGGCACCCCCGCCGCGATCGGCTACGCCGAGGCCAGCGGCATCCCCTACGGCTCCGGCCTGGTGAAGAACGCCTACGTGGGCCGCACCTTCATCCAGCCCAGCCAGACGATCCGCCAGCTCGGCATCCGGCTCAAGCTCAACCCGCTGCGCGAGGTCATCGCCGGCAAGCGCCTGGTGGTCGTGGACGACTCGATCGTCCGCGGCAACACCCAGCGCGCGCTGGTGAAGATGCTGCGCGAGGCGGGCGCCGCCGAGGTCCACATCCGGATCTCCTCGCCGCCGGTGAAGTGGCCCTGCTTCTTCGGCATCGACTTCGCCACCCGCGCGGAGCTGATCGCCAACGGCATGACCATCGAGGAGATCGGCCGCACCCTCGGCGCCGACTCCCTCGCCTACATCTCGATCGACGGCATGATCGAGGCCACCAAGCAGCCCAAGGACAAGCTCTGCCGGGCCTGCTTCGACGGCGAGTACCCGATGGAGCTGCCGGACCCGGCGCTGCTCGGCAAGCTCCTGCTGGAGGCCGAGATCAAGGGCGGCCAGCAGCAGCCGGCCGTCCGCGGCAAGCCGACCAGCGGCAGCGACCTGGACGGCGTCCAGTCGCTGCTCGGCGGGGCGGGCGCGGCCGACGCGCTGCGCCGCCCGTAAGAACCCACGGTGGGGTCCCGCGAACCGGGACCCCACCGCTGTTCCAACCCCCCACCTGACCCGAAAGGGCCGCACGCAGTGACCTCCAACCAGAACGGCGCCACCTACGCCGCCGCCGGTGTCGACATCGAGGCGGGCGACCGCGCCGTCGAGCTCATGAAGCAGTGGGTGAAGAAGGCGAGCCGCCCCGAGGTGGTCGGCGGTCTCGGCGGCTTCGCCGGCCTCTTCGACGCGTCCGCCTTCAAGAACTACGAGCGGCCGCTGCTGGCCTCGGCCACCGATGGCGTGGGGACCAAGGTGGCCATCGCCGCCGCCATGGACAAGCACGACACCATCGGCCACGACCTGGTCGGCATGGTCGTCGACGACCTGGTGGTGTGCGGCGCCGAGCCGCTGTTCATGACCGACTACATCTGCGTCGGCAAGGTCGTCCCGGAGCGGGTCGCCTCGATCGTCAAGGGCATCGCCGAGGGCTGCGCCCTGGCCGGCTGCGCCCTGGTCGGCGGCGAGACCGCCGAGCACCCGGGCCTGCTGGGCCCGGACGAGTACGACGTCGCGGGCGCCGGCACCGGTGTGGTGGAGGCCGACGCGCTGCTCGGCGCGGAGCGCGTCCGGGCCGGCGACGTGGTGATCGCGATGGCCGCCTCCGGCCTGCACTCCAACGGCTACTCCCTGGTCCGCCACGTGCTGCTGAACGAGGCCGGCTGGAGCCTGGACCGCAAGGTCGAGGAGTTCGGCCGCACCCTCGGCGAGGAACTGCTGGAGCCGACCCGGATCTACTCGCTGGACTGCCTGGCGCTCACCCGCGCCACCGAGGTGCACGCCTTCTCGCACGTCACCGGCGGCGGCCTGGCGGCCAACCTGGCCCGGGTCATCCCGGACGGCCTGCACGCCCGCCTGGACCGCGGCACCTGGACCCCGCTGCCGGTCTTCCAGACCGTGGCCGAGGTCGGCAAGGTGGCCACCCTGGAGATCGAGAAGACGCTGAACATGGGCGTCGGCATGGTCGCGGTCGTCCCGCCGCACTCGGTGGACGTCGTGCTGTCGATCCTGGAGGACCGCGGCGTGGAGTCCTGGCTGCTCGGTGACATCGTCGAGCGCACCGACGAGCACGAGGGCGGCGCGGCCCTCTACAACGCCTACGAGGGCTTCCGGGCGAGCTGATCGGCCCGGGTACGACGAGAGGGCCCCTCCGGAGCACCGGAGGGGCCCTCTCGCGCCACCGCGGCGGCCGGTGGGGCCGCGTCAGGTGGCCGGGCGGCCCTGGACGGCCACGGACCGGGCCGAGGGAACGCCGAAGACCGGCCCGGCGCTCTGGGCGCCCGGACCGGTCCGGCGGGACTGCTCGGTTACGAGCGGCGGGAGGCCTGCGAGGACCCGGGGCCCGGCTCGTTGTCGTCCTCGTCATCGAGGCCGCCGTAGCGGGCTGCGTACTCCGCGTACGGGTCGTCGTCGTCCTCTTCCTCGATCGGCTCCGGCTCGATCGAGGCGGTGGACGGCGATACGCCCAGCTCGTTGGACAGACGGTTAGCGTCGAAGCCGCCGCTGTTGTACTTCAGCTGGCGGGCGACCTTCGTCTGCTTGGCCTTGGCCCGGCCGCGCCCCATGGGTCGACCCCCTCAACGGCGGGGCTCACGGCCCCGAGTCTGACACGTGTTCATGTTCGGGATCGGCCTGCCCGAAGTGGAGAAGCCGTCCCCTGGAGCATTAACGGTACCTGTTTCCGCCGCCGGACGGTACGTCGTCGGTGTGACGTGGCGCGCACCGACCGCGTCCGCGACCGGGTCTTCCCAGGTCAGCGGAGGTTTTGCGGCGGTTTGCGCGCTGTTCGGTGGTGGCTTGGCTCCGTCGTTCCGGGATCGATTATCCCCCCTAGGGGGTCCTCGGATCACCCGTTCGGGCGGAGAAGTGAGAATCCGGTTCCACATCGTGATGCGCGGGGGGCCTCGGTGGAGTCCCCCCGCGCACCACGGGTCCGTTCGCGGGCCGGATCAGGCGCGGCGGGCGGTGGGCAGCAGCACCGTGCGCAGGGCGCTGATCTCGCGCATGCGCTTCTCGGCCAGGCGGTCGGCGGCGACCGCCGGCGGGACGCCGTCGGCGGCGGCCCGGGTGAAGATCTCCAGGGTGGTGTCGAAGATCTTCGTCGCCTTGTTCTTGGCCCGCTCGAAGTTGAAGCCGTCGATCTCGTCGGCGACCTGGATGACGCCGCCGGAGTTCACCAGGTAGTCCGGCGCGTAGAGGATGCCGCGGTCGGCCAGGTCCTTCTCGACGCCCGGGTGGGCCAGCTGGTTGTTGGCCGCGCCGCAGACGATCGAGGTGCCGAACTCGCCCAGCGCGGCGACGACGGGGTCGGTCAGCGCGCCGCCGAGGGCGCACGGGGCGTAGACGTCCAGCTTGGCCTGGAGCAGGGCGGTGGTGTCGGCCACCACCTCCACCTCCGGGTGGGCCGCGCGCACCCGGTTGACGGCCGCCTCGAAGGGGTCGGTGAC
This sequence comes from Kitasatospora sp. NPDC034533, assembly GCF_055575155.1. Lineage (NCBI taxonomy): Bacteria > Bacillati > Actinomycetota > Actinomycetes > Kitasatosporales > Streptomycetaceae > Kitasatospora > Kitasatospora sp. NPDC034533. The sequence continues at coordinate 34,830 of NZ_JBVITE010000026.1, read as the reverse complement.
GACGACCGTGGCGCCGTCCGCGACCAGGTGGCCGACCAGGTAGTGGCCGACCTTGCCGACGCCCGCGACGCCGACCCGCTTGCCGCGCAGGGTCGGCTGGCCCCAGCGGGCCTGGGCGGTGGCGCGCATGCCCTGGAAGACGCCGAAGGCGGTCAGGATGGAGGAGTCGCCGGCGCCGCCGTGCTCGGGCGAGCGGCCGGTGACGAACTCGGTCTCCCGGGCGATGACGTCCATGTCCTGGACGTAGGTGCCCACGTCGCAGGCGGTGATGTAGCGGCCGCGCAGGGACTCGACGAAGCGGCCGTAGGCCCGGAGCATCGCCTCGTTCTTGTCCTTGTTCGGGTCGCCGATGATGACGGCCTTGCCGCCGCCGAGGTCCAGCCCGGCCAGCGCGTTCTTGTAGGACATCCCGCGGGACAGGTTCAGCGCGTCCTCCAGGGCCGCCTCCTCGGAGGCGTACGGGAAGAAGCGGGTGCCGCCGAGGGCCGGGCCCAGCGCGGTCGAGTGGATGGCGATGATCGCCTTGAGGCCCGAGCCGCGGTCGTGGCAGAGGACGACCTGCTCGTGGCCGTCGCCGGGGGCGCCGTCCTGTTCGGTACGGAAGATCCTGCTGAGCACGCCGGATGCGGGGTGCGTGGCGGAGGACTGTACGTCGGTCACTGTGGTGACTCCAGTATCGAAGGCCCGCTGCTGTGGTGCGGGCGCCTAGGGCGAAGACTAGTCGCGCGCGGGCCGCCGGTCGGCGGCCTTGCCCCAGCCGGGCCCGGACGTCCGAGGAGTGAGACGGGGAGCGGCGCGGCCGCGGTCGCGAACGGTTCGGAGCGCGCCCTCCCGGCACCGGGCGGCGCGTGCGACCATGCAGGACGTGACCGTCGTACGCACTTCCGTACAACCGCCCTACGCCGCCCACCTGCGGGTCTACGAGCCGCTGTCCGCCTATCCGGAGCCCGAGCGGTCGCGCTGGCAGGCCTGGGCGGCGGAGCACGGGCCGGACGCCGCGGAGCCGGCCCAGCCGGTGGCGGCGGCGCTCGCCGAGCAGCGCGAGGCGCTCGCCGAACTGGCCGCCCGCACGCCCAGGCCGCTGCCCGAGAAGGAGAGCGGCCGGGCGTACCTGCGGGTGGTGGACGGCGTACTGTACGTCTGCCCGTGGGCGACCAGGCTGCGCAGTTGGCAGGCCCTGGAGGAGCTGCGGGCCGGGGCGCCGGTGGCGCTGCTGGACACCGCGCTGCCGCCGGTGGCCCGGGCGGCCGCCGAGGCGGACCGGGAGCGCTGGCGGGCCGACCACCCGGACGCCCGGCCGTGGATCCTGACCAGCCGGTGGGAGGTGCCGGTGCGCTGGTTCCTGCCGTTCGGGGACGAGGACCGCTGCTTCGTGCCGGAGGGCGCGGAGGCGGCGGACGGCGCGGAAGGGGTGGCGGGGGAGCGGGGCCGGCCGGCGGCGCTGTTCTACCTGGTGCCGATGGCGCAGGCCCGCCGACGGGTGGCGCGGGCCCTGCGGGCGCTCCGCGAGGCGGTGCCGGAGGGGGAGTTGGTGCGGGGGGCGGAGCGGATCGGGCGCTGGCTGGAGGAGTTCCACCCGCGCTCGCTGGTGGAACTGGACTACGGGGGGCTGGTGCATCTGCTGGGTCCCGAACGGCTGTTGGCGGACCGTTCGGCGGGGGAGCTGGAGGAGGGGCTGCGCGCCCTGCGGGCGGGGGACACCGCCGGGGCGCTGCGCGCGTACGGGGAACTGACGGTGCGGTGGAACCGGGTGCTGGCCCTGCGGCACGCGAACTGACGTCCGACCGCGCGTGTATGACTGTCAGAGGACTTAGGGACCGGAGCCCTGATGACCAAGGTCCTGGTTCGGGTCAATACCTGTCGAACGTGACACTACTCACCGTTGACGCGAACTTACCCCTATGTGCAAAAATGGGACAACCGGCCCAACTTCGCGTGCGGGTGCCCACTTTTGGGTGGTTCTGGAGTCGATGCGTGCTTTGGGGGGAAACGGAGGGTCTGATCCCTTCGTAACCGGATGTCACCCTTGCGTGACTGTCCGTTATGGGGTGGTCCATCGCCATCCGTCGGCCTTGAACCCGTGAGGGGTCAATTTTGGCGGTTTGGTCGATAGGGCTGGACGGATGGTGTAGTTGTAGACACCAGGACAAGCCGTTCGTCCTATAACCGACTCGGCCCGTCTATGCCATTTCGGGCATCGCGGGCCAAGGTGCAGAATTTGAAGGATAGAACCGCCCTGGTTCGGTTCTCCCGAGGAGGCCGCTCATGACCGCTCGTACCCCTGACGCCGAGCCGCTGCTGACGCCGGCAGAGGTTGCCACCATGTTCCGCGTTGACCCGAAGACGGTCACCCGCTGGGCCAAGGCGGGCAAGCTGACGTCGATCCGCACGCTCGGCGGTCACCGCCGTTACCGTGAGGCGGAGGTGCGCGCTCTGCTGGCCGGGATTCCCGCTCAGCGCACTGAGGCCTGATAGGCCAAAGGCTCTTTAAAGGGGCCGCTTACCGGACTCCGCCGGGTCCGGTAAGCGGCCCCTTTGTCGTGTCCGCGCGAAGGTGTTCGATGGCGGCCAACGAGTCGGAATGTTGAACTCCGGATAACGATTTGATGCGCGTGAGGTGGGGGGGATTTACAGTGAATACTGTACAATTTTACATATTAAATTAACGAGGTTCCGGCGGGGGTTCCGAAGGGCCCTGTTCGAGGAGTGATGCGTGACGACTGTCACGCTCTCCGTCACTTGTGGTCTAGACCTAGTCGGAGTAAAAGCGCCTGGCGGTCAAAAGCGAGAGGCCCGGAACCTGACGGTTCCGGGCCTCTCGCACTGCGGCGATCCCGACGGGACTTGAACCCGCGACCTCCACCTTGACAGGGTGGCGAGCTAACCAACTGCTCCACGGGACCAGGTTTTCCTGATCTCGTTCACTCGCTTGCCGCGCTGCGAACAAGACAGATCGTAGCCCATGGTGGGCCCCCAGGTCGAACTGGCTCCTGAAGGCCCACCGCAGCTCACGGCCCCGCCCGGCGCCCGCCCGGGCCGGGCGGGCCGCCCGCGCCGGTCACAGGGTCGCCCGCGCCGCCTCCATCGCCTTCATGATCCGCTTCTCCGAGACCGGGCTCGGCGTGCCCAGCGACTGGGCGAAGAAGCTGACCCGCAGCTCCTCGATCATCCAGCGGATCGCCCGCACCTCGGCGGACGGCTGGTGCCCGGCCGGCACCGCCGCCAGCAGCTCCCCGTACGCCTGCTGCACCTGCTGCACCTTCAGCAGCTGCTGGGCGTCCCGCTGGGGGTGGTTGGGCAGCGCCTCCAGCCGGCGGTCCACCGCCAGCAGGTAGCGCTTGAGGTCCGGCAGCCGCTGCCAGCCGGTGGCCGTCACGAAGCCCGGGTGCACCAGCGAGGCCAGGTGCAGCCGGACGTCGTTCACCGCGTTCAGCAGCACCGGGCTGCTCACCGTCTTCAGCCGGGTCGAGGCCTTGTGGAAGGCGATCAGCGCGGTGGCCGTCTTCAACGTGGTGTCCGCGGACAGGTCGTACAGGTCCGCGCGGACCTTGTCGTGCAGCTTGCCGAAGGCCGCCTCGTCCCAGGCCGGGCCGCCGGCCAGGGTCATCAGCCGGTCCGTCGCGGCGGCCACGACGTCCTCGAACAGGGCGCCGATCGAGCCGTGCGGGCTGTGCGAGAGCGCCAGCTTCGCCTGGTTGCCCAGCCGGCCCTGGATCGACTTGGCCGGGGAGTTGGTGGTCAGCATCAGCAGCCGCCTGGTCCCCTCCCACATCGACTGCGCCTGGGCCTCCGGGGTGTCGAAGAGCTTCACGCCGACCGACTGGCCCTCGTCCACCAGCGCCGGGTAGGCCCGCATCGAGTGGCCGCGCGAGCGCTGCTCGAAGGTGCGCTGGAGCACCGGCAGCGAGGCCGGCCAGGCGGTCAGCCCGCTCTGCTCGATGCCGCGGCCGGAGGCGGCCGAGGAGAGCGTCTCCTTGAGCTTGGGCTTGAGCTTCAGCCGCAGCTCCTCCAGGTCCTTGGACTCGGCGAGCTTGCGGCGTCCGTCCACCACCCGGAAGGTCACCTTGAGGTGCTCCGGGATCCGCTCGTCGTCCCAGGCCTCCGGCGGCACGGTGACGGCCGTCAGGCGCTTCAGGGCGTGCTCCAGGGCCGGGAGCAGCGGCTCCTGGCGGTCCTTCACCGCGCGCAGCGCCGCCCTGGCGAAGTCCGGCGCCGGGACGAAGTTGCGCCGGATCGCCTTCGGCAGCGACTTGATGTACGCGGTGACCAGCTCCTCCCGCAGACCGGGGATCTGCCAGTCGAAGCCCTCCGAGGTGACCTGGTTGAGCACCGGCAGCGGGATGTGCACGGTCACGCCGTCCGCGTCGCTGCCCGGCTCGAACTGGTACGTCAGCTTGAAGCGGAGCTTGCCCTGCTGCCAGTGGTCCGGGTAGTCGGCCTCGGTGACGCCGTCCGCGGCGTCGTTGATCAGCATCGACTTCTCGAAGTTCAGCAGGTCCGGCTGCTCGTGCCGGGCCTTCTTCCACCAGGAGTCGAAGTGCCGGGTGGAGACCACGTCCTCCGGCAGCCGGGCGTCGTAGAAGTCGAACAGGGTCTGGTCGTCCACCAGGATGTCCCGGCGGCGGGCCCGGTTCTCCAGCTCCTCGACCTCGCCGAGCAGCTTGCGGTTCTCGGCGAAGAACCGGTGGTGGGTCTCCCAGTCGCCCTCGACCAGCGCGTTGCGGATGAACAGCTCGCGGCAGAGCTCCGGGTCGATCTTCCCGTAGTTGATCTTCCGCTGGGCGACGATCGGCATCCCGTAGAGGGTCACCTTCTCGTAGGCCAGCACCGCGCCGGCCTTCTTCTCCCAGTGCGGCTCGCTGTAGCTGCGCTTGATCAGGTGGCCGGCCAGCGGCTCGACCCACTCGGGCTCGATCTTCGCGTTGATCCGGGCCCACAGCCGGGAGGTCTCCACCAGCTCGGCCGACATCACCCAGCGCGGCGGCTTCTTGAACAGGCCGGAGCCCGGGAAGACCGCGAAGCGGGCACCGCGCGCGCCGCCGTACTCGCGCTTCTCCACGTCGTACAGGCCGATGTGGGAGAGCAGGCCGGACAGCAGCGACTGGTGGATCCGGTCGGCGTCCGGCTCGGCGTCCGGGTGCGGCTCCTCGATCGTGACGCCGAGCTGCTTGGCGACGGTGCGCAGCTGGACGTAGATGTCCTGCCACTCCCGTATCCGCAGGTAGTTGAGGAACTCGGCCTTGCACATCCGGCGGAAGGCCGAGGAGGAGAGCTCCCGCTGCTGCTCCCGGACGTAGCGCCACATGGCCAGGTAGGAGAGGAAGTCGGAGGTCTCCGAGTTGAACCGCTTGTGCCGCTCGTCGGCGGCCTGGCGCTTCTCGGCCGGGCGCTCGCGCGGGTCCTGGATGGAGAGCGCGGCGGCGATCACCATGACGTCGCGGACGCAGCCGTTGCGGTCCGCCTCCAGCACCATGCGGGCCATCCGCGGGTCCACCGGCAGCTGGGCGAGCTTGCGGCCGAGCGGGGTGAGGCGCTTGCGCGGGTCCTTCTCGTCCGGGTCGAGCGCGCCCAGCTCGTGCAGCAGGTGGATGCCGTCCTTGATGTTGCGCGAGTCCGGCGGGTCCAGGAACGGGAAGGCGGCGATGTCGCCGAGGCCGGCCGCGGTCATCTGGAGGATCACCGAGGCCAGGTTGGTGCGCAGGATCTCGGCGTCGGTGAACTCGGGGCGGGAGAGGAAGTCCTCCTCCGAGTAGAGCCGGATGCAGATGCCGTCCGAGGTGCGGCCGCAGCGGCCCTTGCGCTGGTTGGCGCTGGCCTGGCTGATCGCCTCGATCGGCAGCCGCTGCACCTTGGTGCGGTGGCTGTAGCGGGAGATCCGGGCGGTGCCCGGGTCGATCACGTACTTGATGCCGGGGACGGTCAGCGAGGTCTCGGCCACGTTGGTGGCCAGCACGATCCGGCGGCTGCGCGAGCGCTGGAAGACCTTGTGCTGCTCGGCCGAGCTGAGCCGGGCGTACAGCGGCAGGATCTCGGTGTTCTTCAGCTTCAGCCGGCCGAGGGCGTCGGCGGTGTCGCGGATCTCGCGCTCGCCGGAGAGGAAGACCAGGATGTCGCCCGGGCCCTCGGCCTGGAGCTCCTCGGCGGCGTCGCAGATCGCCTGGATCTGATCCCGGTCGCGGTCGGCCTCGTCCTGTTCGTCGTCGGCCTCGTCGACGATCGGGCGGTAGCGGACCTCGACCGGGTAGGTGCGGCCGGACACCTCGATGATCGGGGCGTCGCCGAAGTGCCGGGCGAAGCGCTCCGGGTCGATGGTCGCGGAGGTGATCACGACCTTGAGGTCCGGGCGGCGGGGGAGCAGCTGCTTGACGTAGCCGAGGATGAAGTCGATGTTGAGGCTGCGCTCGTGCGCCTCGTCGATGATCAGGGTGTCGTACTGGTGCAGGTCGCGGTCGGTCTGGATCTCGGCCAGCAGGATGCCGTCCGTCATCAGCTTGACCAGGGTGTCCTGGCCGACCTGGTCGGTGAACCGGACCTTCCAGCCGACCGCCTCGCCCAGCGGGCTGTCCAGCTCCTCCGCGACCCGCTCGGCCACCGTCCGGGCGGCGATCCGGCGCGGCTGGGTGTGGCCGACCAGGCCGCGCACGCCGCGGCCCAGCTCCAGGCAGATCTTCGGGATCTGGGTCGTCTTGCCGGAGCCGGTCTCACCCGCGACGATCACCACCTGGTGGTCCCGGATCGCGGCCAGGATCTCGTCCTTCTTCTGGCTGACCGGGAGCTCGGCGGGATAGCCGATCCTCGGGACGGCCTGCCGGCGCCGCTCGACCACCAGCTCGGCGCGGTCGATGTCGGCGGCGATCTCGGCCGCGATCTTCTGCCGCGCCTCGGCCTTGCGGACCCGGCGGGCCCCCTCCAGCCGGCGCCCGATCCGCACCTGGTCGCGCAGGGTCAGTTCGGGCAGGCGGGCGGCCAGCTCACCGATTCCGGGGCCCTCGGCGGGTGCGGCGGCGGACTGGACTGCGGGAGAACTCACTGCGGGCATCCCTCTAGGTTCGCAAGGAGGCACGGCGGAGCGCACCTCGGTTTTCGAGCCCCTCCAGTGTCACAGCCGTCGGCGGCCGATCGCGAATGCCCGCTCGCGAGTGCCGGCCGGGAGTGCTCGGTCGGGAGTGCCCGCCCGAGAGCGCCGGTCGGGGTGCCGGTCGCGGACGGCGGTCGCGGACGGCGGGCAACGGTCGGCCGGGGCTGCGGGCTCTGGAGGTGCGAGGAGGTGCTCATGGGAGCCCACAAGACCGTTCGGGACGAGGAGTTCCGGACGTTCACCGGCAGCGCGTGGTCACGGCTGCTGCGGACGGCGTACCTGCTGGCGGGGGACCGCCACGGCGCCGAGGACCTGGTCCAGCAGGCGCTGGAGCGGGCCTACGTCCACTGGAACAAGGTCCGCGCCGCGGACGACCCGAACGCCTACGTGCGCCGGATACTCATCAACGAGCACGCCCGGCGGTTCCGGCGCAGATTGACCGAGCACCTGGTCGACGCCCTCCCCGACCGGCCCGCGCCCGGCGGACCCGACCCGGACGACCGGGCCGTGCTGCTCGCCGCGCTCGCCGCCCTGCCGCCGCGCCAGCGCGAGGCCGTGGTGCTGCGGTACTGGGAGGACCTCAGCGAGTCCCAGACGGCGGCAGCCATGGGCTGCTCGGTCGGCACGGTGAAGAGCCAGGCGGCCAAGGGCCTGGCCAAGCTGCGGGCGGCCTCCTCACTCAACGAACTGGCCAGCATCGGAGGTAGCAGATGAGCACGGAGTCCATGCCCGGGAACGAGCGCGGGAGCGGGAGCGGGGCGCGGGCGGAGGCCGCGGCCTCGTGGGGGCTGAGCGACCTGGCCGACAGCGTCGAGGCCGGGGAGGTGCCGTACGAGCGGCTGGTGGCCGGGGGGCGGCGCCGGCTGCGGCGCCGGCGGCTGCTGACCGGCGGGGTGGCGGCGGCGCTGGTCGTCGGAGTCGCCGGCGGCACGGCGGCGCTCGGCGGGGGCGGTCGGCGGACCGTCCCGACCGTGGCCGTGGCGGCGCCTTCGACTCCGGCGCCCTCGGCCGCCGCCACCGCCGGGCCGGCCTCGCCCGCGCAGCCCGCCCCGGGCACCGTGCCCGGGGCCGCGCGGGACCCGTTCACCCCGATCCGCGCCAAGATCGGCGAGGGCAGCCTGAACGGCCGCACCTGGCAGGCCTGGGTCGCCGAATGGCCGTCCCCGGCCACCGAGCAGGACGCCCTCAAGCAGGACCAGCTGATGCGCGCGGAGCGGCTCCCCGCCAACCCGAACCCGGGATCGCTGATCCCACGGGACGGCGACGGCAACTGGGTCGGGCACTACGACCTCGCGAACGTCTACTACACCGTGGACGGCGAGCGGCAGGCGGACGACGCCCTGTACGTGGTCAACGAGCCGGGCGGGCCGTACGGCGGCGTCGGCGGCGTGGCCGCGGCACTGGGCCTCAAGCACGGCGCGAAGTCCGGCCTCCCGCCCGTGGTGATCGGAGCGGTCAGGCCCGAGGTGGCGAAGATCGGGATCACCTGGGAGACCGGCGGCTCCACCGAGGCGGTGCCGATCGCGGTCGGGGACTCCACACTCCACTGGTACGGCGTCCTGGCGAAGCCGGGCTCCGCGGTCAGGAGCTACACCACCTACGCGGCGGACGGTTCGGTCCAGCGCACCACCGACCAATGGATCCGCACCAACTGACCCGCCGCCACGTGCCGTTGCCGCGCGGCGCGGCAGCTCCAGGTCTGACGAGGCGTCAACTTCGGACCGACCGGCCGCGCCGACCGATCAGCGGGCCGGAATGGCTTCGAGGCGGCGCCTATCCGGTCCAGGGGGTCGGGCGGATCTCGAAGCCCACGAGACCCTCGGGCTCCTCCTCGTGGACGCGGACCCGGTCCACCACGGCCGCGTACGGGCCGTGGTGTGCCCACGCGACCAGCTGTTCGACGGATGTGGCCTCGCCCTCGAACACGGCCTCGACCGTTCCGTCGGGAAGATTGCGCACCCAGCCGGCCACGCCGTGCTCCCGCGCAGTGCTCCGGCAGGTGTCACGGAAGTACACGCCCTGGACCTCACCGGAGACGATCAGCCGATTGCGGATCATGCCTGCCTCGCCGTCAGGTCCTGCGGCGTGCGGCTCACCGTCCGGCCGACCCTGGCGGCCGCGCGGGCGAAGGCGATGGCGTCGAAGGGAGCCGCACAGCCGAGGTCATTGTTGAAGTACGCGTACACGTCGGCCTGATCCGGCCAGGCCTCGGCGACCCTCGCCACCCAGGTGGCCAGTGACTGCCGGCCGTACCGGGGTGGCGGCTGCGCCAGGCCGGCGTGGAAGCGAAGGTAGCCCCAGCCGGCCGTCCGCCACAGCGGTGTGACCGGGCGTCCCCGCCGGTCCGCCCAGCAGAGGGTGGCGTCGCGCCGTTCGAGCACCGCCCGGATCTCCGGCACCCACCACGAGTCGTGGCGCGGTTCGACGGCCACCCTCACTCCGGCCGGGAAGCAGCCAAGGCAGTCGTCGAGGAGGTCGACGTCCGCCCGCAGTGTGGGTGGGAGCTGGAGCAGAACCGGTCCGAGCCGCGAGCCCAGCCCCTCGGCGGCCGACAACAGCCGCTGCACCGGTTCCCGGGGGTCGTGCAGGCGCTTGATGTGCGTGAGGTAACGGCTCGCCTTGACCGCCATCACGAACCCCTCCGGGGTCCGCTCCCGCCAGGCGGCGAAGGTCTCCGCCGGGGGCAGGCGGTAGAAGGCGTTGTTGTTCTCCACCGTGGAGAACAGCTGGGCGTACTCCTCCAGCCAGAGCCGCCGCGGCGTCCCCGGCGGGTACAGGACGTCACGCCAGTCGTCGTACTGCCAGCCCGAGGTGCCGACATAAAGGACCACACATCCATGGAAGCACGGAGAGCGCGCCCACTGGCCGGGGCCTTGGGACAGGGTCGTCGCCGTGGGCGCAGGTGCCGTGGAAGGGCCAACCGCACGCGAGGCGGCTCCCCACCGGGCCGGCACGTGGGCGAATCAGAGTTCCAAGAACGAGGGAACGACGAAGGCCCGGGCCGCAGTGAAGCGGTCCGGGCCTTCGTGAAGGCGGAGGATACGAGATTCGAACTCGTGAGGGGTTGCCCCCAACACGCTTTCCAAGCGTGCGCCCTAGGCCTCTAGGCGAATCCTCCGAGGGAGAGCTTAGTACATGTTTTGGGGTGGTCGCGACCACCTGTCTCGCAGGTGGGAGGGCGGGGGTTGCCTGTGGATCGTCGGGGCGGGGATCCGGTAGTGTGGGGGTCAGCCCCTCGTGTGGCGTCATCTCTCTGAACCCCCCCAGGGCCGGAAGGCAGCAAGGGTAGGAGGGCTCTGGCGGGTGCACGGGGGGTCTTTGCGTTCCCGGGGGCCGCCGGGGAGTGAGGGGCGACGCGTTTGTCGGTCCGTCCCGATATCGTCGGTGGTGTGTCCCTAGCCCTGTACCGCCGCTACCGCCCCGAGACCTTCGCGGAGGTCATCGGGCAGGAGCACGTGACCGCCCCGCTCCAGCAGGCCCTGCGCAACAACAGGGTCAACCACGCGTACCTGTTCAGCGGGCCGCGTGGCTGTGGCAAGACGACGAGCGCGCGCATCCTGGCCCGTTGCCTCAACTGTGAGCAGGGGCCGACGCCGACGCCCTGCGGAGAGTGCCAGTCCTGCCGGGACCTCGCGACCGGTGGGCCCGGGTCGATCGACGTGATCGAGATCGACGCCGCCTCGCACGGTGGCGTGGACGACGCGCGGGAGCTGCGCGAGCGGGCGTTCTTCGCGCCGGTGCACAGCCGGTACAAGATCTTCATCCTGGACGAGGCGCACATGGTGACCTCGGCCGGCTTCAACGCGCTGCTCAAGGTGGTCGAGGAGCCGCCGGAGCACCTGAAGTTCATCTTCGCGACCACCGAGCCGGAGAAGGTGATCGGGACGATCCGGTCCCGGACGCACCACTACCCGTTCCGGCTGGTCCCGCCCGGCACGCTGCGCGACTACCTGGCGGAGGTGTGCGGCCGGGAGGGCATCCGGGTCGAGGACTCCGTGTTCCCGCTGGTGGTCCGGGCCGGCGCCGGGTCGGTGCGTGACTCGATGTCGGTCATGGACCAGCTGCTGGCCGGGGCCGGCGAGGACGGCGTCACGTACCAGATGGCCACGGCGCTGCTCGGGTACACGGACTCCGCGCTGCTGGACGAGGTGGTGGACGCCTTCGCCGCGCACGACGGGGCGACGGTGTTCCAGGTGATCGACCGGGTGGTCGAGGGCGGGCACGACCCGCGCCGCTTCGTCACCGACCTGCTGGAGCGGCTGCGCGACCTGGTGATCCTGGCCACCGTGCCGGACGCGGGGGAGAAGGGGCTGATCGACGCCCCGGCCGACCGGGTCGCGGTGATGCAGGCGCAGGCGGACGCGTTCGGCGCGGCGGAGCTGAGCCGGGCCGCCGACATCGTCAACACGGGGCTGACGGAGATGCGCGGCAACTCGGCGCCCCGGCTCCAGCTGGAGCTGATCTGCGCCCGGGTGATGCTGCCGGGTGCGTACAGCGACGAGCTGTCGTTGCAGGCCCGGCTGGACAAGCTGGAGCGGCGGGCGACGGCGGGCGGGTTCGCCGCGCCGATGGCAGCCCCAATGGCGGCGCCGATGGCGGCTCCGGCCCCGATGGCAGAGGCGCCGACGGCACCCACCCCCGCCCCCGTGGCGCCGCCGGTGCAGCCCATGCCGGCGCAGCCCGCACCCGTGCAGGCTCCGCCGCCCGCTGCCGCGCCCGCCGGGCCGGCGCCGGGCGCCTGGCCGATCCCGCGCAGCTTCCCGCCCGCCGGCGCCCCCGCCGGTGGTGCCCCCGCGCCCGCCGCGCCGCCGCAGGCCGCTCCGGCCCCCGCCCCGGCTCCGGCCGCCCCCGTACCCGCTCCCGCCCAGGCGGCGGCCCCCGGCGGGCAGCCGTCGGCTGCCGCGCAGCAGGGCGCCGCGCAGGTCCGGCAGCTGTGGCCGCAGATCCTGGAGGCGGTGAAGAACCGCCGCCGCTTCACCTGGATCCTGCTCAGCCAGAACGGCCAGGTGGCCGGTTTCGACGGCAGCGTGCTCCAGGTGTCCTTCATCAACGCCGGTGCCCGGGACAGCTTCGTCAGCAGCAACAGCGACGAGGTGCTGCGCTCGGCGCTGGCCGACGCCCTGGGCGTGGACTGGCGGGTCGAGTGCATCATCGACCCGTCCGGCGGTGCCGGGGGCCCGGGCGGCGGCGCGCCGTCCGGTGGTGCGCTGTCCGGTGGTGCCCAGGGCGGTGGCGGCTGGGGAGCCCCGGCGCGTCCGGCGGCCGTCGCGCCGTCGATGCCCGCGCCCGCCCCGGCGCCCGTGCAGGCCGCGCCGGTCCAGGCCGCGCCGACGCCCGTCCAGGCTCCGCCCGCGCAGCCCGCGCCGGCGCAGGCCCCGCCGCCCGTGGCGGCCGCACCGCGCCCGCCGGTGCGGTCGGTGGCCCCGGAGGACGACATCCCGGAGGCGGACGACCCGGACCTCAAGGAGGACGTGTTCTCCGGCCAGGAGCTGATCATCCGCGAGCTGGGGGCGACGGTGCTGGAGGAGATCCACCACCAGGGCTCCTGAGCCGGGCCGCGGACCCGAAGCCGGGCCACGGCCCCTGAGCCGCCCCTGAGCCGCCCCTGATGCGGGCCCCGATCCGGGGCCCGTGCGGCACGCAGCACGTAGGCTCGGCGATGACGCACGAAGCACCGCAAGACAGCCGTGACAGCAAGGAGACAGCCGTGTTCCCCGGTGGTGGCCAGCCCAACATGCAGCAGCTGCTGAAGCAGGCGCAGAAGATGCAGCAGGATCTCGCGAAGGCCCAGCAGGAGCTGGCCGAGACGAAGGTGAACGGTACGGCGGGCGGCGGCCTGGTCGAGGCGACGGTGACCGGAGCCGGTGAGCTGGTGGCGCTGACCATCGCCCCGGCGGCCGTGGACCCGGAGGACACCGAGACCCTGGCCGACCTGGTCCTGGCAGCCGTCCGCGACGCCAACCAGGCCGCGCAGAAGATGCAGGCCGAGCGCATGGGCCCGCTGACCCAGGGCCTGGGCGGCGGCATCCCAGGCCTGCCGTTCTGACGGCCCGGCCCGCCGTCCTGACGCTCTGCCGTTCCGATGTTCTGCCGTTTGTTCTGCCGTTCCGATGGTCCGATGCTCAGGTGTTCTGATGCTGCTCTGACCTCGGATTCTTGGGGCCAGAGGGTCTGAAGTTCAGACAATGGACCCATGTGATTTATATGGGAGTCGGGCGTCGGGCGCTGTGTCCGACGCCCGATTCGTTGGATGATGGCACCGGAGCACCACCGACCATCCGAGGGAAGGCGCGACGTTGTACGAGGGCGTGGTTCAGGACCTGATCGACGAACTGGGCAGACTGCCCGGCGTCGGGCCCAAGAGCGCGCAGCGGATCGCCTTCCACGTGCTGCAGGCCGACCCGACCGACGTCCGGCGGCTCGCCCACGCGCTGCTGGAGGTCAAGGACAAGGTCCGCTTCTGCGTGGTCTGCGGCAACGTCGCGGAGGCCGAGCAGTGCCGGGTCTGCCTGGACCCGCGCCGCGACCTCGCCGTCATCTGCGTGGTCGAGGAGCCCAAGGACGTCGTCGCCATCGAGCGCACCCGTGAGTTCCGCGGCCGCTACCACGTGCTGGGCGGCGCGATCAGCCCCATCGAGGGCGTCGGCCCGGACGACCTGCGCATCCGCGAGCTGCTGTCGCGCCTCGCGGACGGCACGGTCACCGAGCTGATCCTGGCCACCGACCCCAACCTGGAGGGGGAGGCGACCGCCACCTACCTGGCCCGGCTCTGCAAGCCGATGGGCCTGAAGGTGACCCGTCTGGCGAGCGGCCTGCCCGTCGGCGGGGATCTGGAGTACGCGGACGAGGTCACCCTCGGCCGCGCCTTCGAAGGGAGACGACTGCTCGATGTCTGACCGGACGATCAACCAGCAGCCCCACACCCCCCACCAGCAGTCCCACGGGGAACCGGGGGCCCACGCCCCGCACACCCACGGCCACGGTTCGGAGCCGGACGACTTCGCCGTGCAGATCGCCGACTCGGTGGAGAGCTTCGTGCTCGCCGTCACCGAGGTCGCCAAGGGGGACGAGCCGGGCAGCGCGGTCTCGCTGCTGCTCCTGGAGGTCTCGCAGCTGCTGCTGGCCGGCGGCCGGCTGGGCGCGATCGAGGACGTCGTCCCCGAGGACCGCTTCGAGCCCGACGCGGGCCCGGAGCCGGACGGCGAGCAGCTGCGCGAGCGCCTCGCCGAGCTGCTCGCGCCGATCGACGTCTACCACGAGGTCTTCGACCCGTACGGTCCGCCGGAGAAGCCCAACGCCTTCCGTATCTCGGACGACCTGGCCGGTGTGGTCAGCGAGCTCCAGCACGGCCTGACCCACTACCGCGAGGGCCGGGTCAGCGAGGCGCTGTGGTGGTGGCAGTTCTCGTACCTCTCCAACTGGGGCACGACCTGCACGGCGGTGCTGCGGGCCCTCCAGTCGCTGATCGCCCACGTCCGGCTGGACAGCCCGATCGGCGCGGTGCCGGACGGCGCGGACACCGACGACGACGGGCTCACCGACGAGCAGCTGGAGCAGCAGGCGGGCGACCTGATGGCGGCGGAACTCGGCCTCGGCCGATGAGCCGATGAGCCGATGAGCCATTGAGTCGATAAGCCACCAAGGGGCGGGCAAGGGCGGACACGAGGCGGCACCCGCGGACACGAGGCGGCACCCGCAGAGCGGTGGCCGGCATTCCGCGAATGCGCCCGCGCATTGTGACGAATGCCTCAGCGGGTCGGCCGGAAAAGTAAATCCGGCCGGATCGCCACCCCGCGATCCGCCGATTCTCCGGAGCGGCACCGAATCGCCCGCAGACCTGCCGGTGGAGCCCCTCGCACCGCCGCCCACGTGCTGAAACTACCGTCTCACCATATGGAAAGCGCCGGTCGGAGCACCCTTGCTCGGTAGACTGACGACGACCGCACCCCCCTCTCCCCAGGGGGGTACGGGGGCCGTCAGCCCCCGGAAAAAGACTTCGAGTCGAGGAGCGCACGTGGGCCTTGTCGTGCAGAAGTACGGCGGCTCATCCGTTGCGGATGCCGAAGGCATCAAGCGCGTGGCCCGCCGAATCGTTGACGCCAAGAAGGCCGGCCATGAGGTCGTCGTCGTGGTGTCCGCGATGGGCGACACGACGGACGAGCTCATCGAACTCGCGGAGCAGGTGTCACCGCTGCCTGCCGGCCGTGAGTTCGACATGCTGCTGACCGCTGGAGAGCGCATCTCCATGGCGCTGCTGGCCATGGCGATCAAATCCCTGGGGCACGAGGCGCAGTCCTTCACAGGCAGCCAGGCCGGGGTCATCACCGACTCCGTCCACAACAAGGCACGCATCATCGACGTCACGCCCGGCCGCATCCGCACCGCCCTGGACCAGGGCAACATCGCGATCGTGGCCGGTTTCCAGGGCGTCTCCCAGACCAGCAAGGACATCACCACGCTGGGCCGGGGCGGCTCGGACACCACCGCCGTCGCGCTCGCCGCCGCCCTCAAGGCCGAGGTCTGCGAGATCTACACCGACGTGGACGGCGTGTTCACCGCCGACCCACGCGTGGTGAAGAAGGCGCGCAAGATCGACTGGATCGCCTACGAGGACATGCTGGAGCTGGCCTCGTCCGGCTCCAAGGTGCTGCTCGACCGCTGTGTGGAGTACGCCCGGCGCTACAACATCCCGATTCACGTACGCTCGTCCTTCTCGGGTCTTCCCGGGACGATCGTCAGCAACGACAACCCGAACAAGCCCGAAGGGGGCGAGATGGAGCAGGCCATCATCTCCGGAGTCGCCCACGACACCTCCGAGGCCAAGGTCACGGTCGTCGGCGTGCCCGACAAGCCGGGCGAGGCGGCGCGCATCTTCCGTGCCATCGCCGACGCCGAGGTCAACATCGACATGGTGGTGCAGAACGTCTCCGCCGCGTCGACCGGCCTGACCGACATCTCCTTCACCCTGCCCAAGACCGAGGGCCAGAAGGCCATCGACGCGCTCGGCCGGGTCAAGGAGGGCATCGGCTACGAGTCGCTGCGCTACGACGACGCGATCGGCAAGATCTCGCTGGTCGGCGCCGGCATGCGCTCCAACCCCGGCGTCACCGCGACCTTCTTCGAGGCGCTGTCCGCCGCGGGCGTCAACATCGAGCTGATCTCCACCTCCGAGATCCGCATCTCGGTGGTCACCCGCGCCGACGACGTGCCGGAGGCCGTCCGGGCCGTGCACAGCGCCTTCGGCCTGGACAGCGAGAGCGACGAGGCCGTCGTCTACGGCGGCACCGGGCGATGACCCGGAGGCGGAACGGAGGCGCCGGGCGATGACCCGGGCACCGGGCCGGGACGCCGGGTGACGGCCCGGCGTCCGAACCTCGCCGTCGTCGGCGCCACCGGCGCGGTCGGCGAGGTGCTGCTCGGCCTGCTCTCCCTCCGCCAGGACGTCTGGGGCGAGATCCGGCTCGTCGCCTCCCCTCGCTCGGCCGGCCGTGAGGCGGTGGTGCGCGGGGAGGCCGCCGAGGTCGTCCCGCTGTCCGAGGAGGCCTTCGCGGGGATCGACGTCGCGGTGTTCGCCGTGCCCGACCGGGTCTCCGCCCAGTGGGCGCCGATCGCGGTGGCCAAGGGCGTCGTGGTGATCGACGACTCGGCCGCCTTCCGCACCGCCGACGACGTGCCGCTGGTCGTCCCGGAGGTCAACGCGGCCGCGCTGCGGATCCGCCCGCGCGGCATCGTCGCCAGCCCGGCCGGCACCACCCTCGCGATGATCGCGGCGGTCGGCGCGCTGCACGCCGAGTACGGGCTGGCCCAGCTCGTGGTCGCCTCCTACCAGGCCGCCGACGGCGAGGGCCGGGCCGGCGAGGCGGCGCTGCGCGCGCAGACCGAGCTGGTGGCGGGTGCCCAGGTCGGCCGGCAGACCGGCGACCTGCGCGCGCTGATCGCCGACCAGGGGCCGTTCGCCGCCCCGCTCGCCCTCAACGCGGTGCCCTGGACCGGCGGGCTGCGCGAGGGCGGCTGGTCCGCCGAGGAGGCGGGCATCCGCGACGAGTCCCGCAAGGTCCTCGGCCTGCCCGCGCTGAAGGTCTCGGCGACCTGCGTCCACATCCCGGTCGTCCGCACCCACGCGCTGGCCGTGCACGCGCGGTTCGAGCGCGAGGTCACCCGGGAGCACGCCCAGGAGATCCTGCGGGACGCGCCCGGCGTGGTCCTCTACGACGACCCGTCGGCGGGCGAGTTCCCGACGCCGAACGACGTGGTCGGGACGGACCCGGTCTGGGTCGGGCGGGTCCGGCGGGCGATGGACGAGCCGGAGGCGCTGGACCTCTTCCTGTGCGGGGACAACCTGCGCAAGGGGGCGGCGCTCAACCTGGTGCAGCTCGCGGAACTGGTGGCCGCGGAGCTGACGGGGCAGTAGCCGGGAGCGGGCCCGGGTCCGCACCCGTGTCCATACCTGTGTCCGCTCCTCGACACAATCCGTCCGGAATCCCGGGGGAATCCCCTGGAGGCCTCTTCCACCGATGCGGAAGAATGGGCCCCGGGCCGGGCAACCATGACAGGGGATCGAGTGTCCAACGTGCGTGGCGAACGTGATGGTGGGGGCAAGGACGGGCATTCCGGCGAGAGCCGCGATGGCCTTCCCGTCGCGCGCCCCGTGGCCTGTGAGTAGGCCGGAAGAAGACCTGATGACGGCGGCCGCACCCGGTGCGGCGGACTCCGGCGCCGGTACCGACGCGGGTACCAGCGAGGACCTGCTCACCGAGACCTACCAGGCGCACTACCGCTCGCTGCTGCGGCTTGCCGCGCTGCTCCTGGACGACCTCTCCACCTGCGAGGACGTCGTCCAGGAGGCGTTCATCCGGGTGCACGCCGCCCGGCGACGGGTGCGCGAGCCCGAGAAGACCCTCGCCTACCTGCGGCAGACGGTCGTCAACCTGTCCCGCTCCACGCTGCGCCGCCGCATCCTCGGACTGCGGCTGCTGCCGAAGCCCATGCCTGACATGGCCAGTGCAGAAGAAGGTGCCTACGATGCCTTGGAGCGCGACCAGTTGAAGGCCGCTCTTCGGGGTCTGCAACGCCGTCAGCGGGAGGTTCTGGTGCTGCGTTACTTCGTGGACATGACGGAGGCGCAGGTCGCCGAGACCCTGGGCATCTCGCTCGGCTCGGTGAAGGCCTACGGCTCGCGCGGACTCGCCGCCCTGCGCGTCCAGATGGAGGCCGGACATGGCTGAGGCTGACGGCGGTCGGCGGCGGCCCGCGGCGGGGTCGGCGGCGGGGTCGGCGGGGTCGGCGGCCGGGGCGCAGGGGGCGGCGGCCGGGGCGGGCCGCGGCGCCGGTCGGGCGCCGGATCCCTCGGAGGTCCCGGACCTGTCGGACCTCTCGGCGCTGTCCGCCGAGGAACGGGCGCTGCGGGAGCTGATGCACGGTGCCGTCTCCGGGATCCAGCCCTCGGCGGGCGGGCTGCCGCGCATCCGGCGGGCGGTGCCCCGCCGACGGGCCGCGAGGCGGGGAGCCTGGACCGGTGCGGCCGCACTCGCCTTCGTCGTCGCGATCGGCCTGCCCGTCCTGCGCGAGGGGGAGCACCTCGGGCTCTCCGGCGGTCCCGGCTCGGCCGACGTCAAGGGCCCGGCCGCCACCTCACCCAGCGGCGCCGCCGGCACCGACGGCGCCGGTACGGCCTCGCACACCGGCCCGAGCGGCACCGGCGGGGCCACGCCGCCGGTGCCGGCCGCCGCCTCACACGCCCCCGGCGGCGTGGCGACGGCCGCACCCGGCGGCGGCACCACGTCCACCGGCAGCTCCGGCGCCGGCGGCGGAATCGTCCCGCTGTGCGCCAGGGCGGACCTCGGGGAGGGCGCCGCGCAGGTCGGCACGGCCGACGGCGCCGGGCGGATCTACGGCTCCTTCACCGTCTACAACGTCTCCGGGCGCAGCTGCCGGCTCGGCGGTCCCGGCTCGGTGGAGGTCACCGCCGTCAGCGGCGGCGACCGAGGCCGCGTCCGCACCGCCGACCACGCCCCGGGCGATCCGGCCGTCGGCCTGCCCGCGGTGGACGCGGAGCCGCCGGTGCTCGCGCCGAGGGCCGGGTACCGGGTGCCGTTCGCCTGGGTCCCCGACCAGGCCTGTACCGGCTCCGGCACCGTGGCCGGCCCGTCCAACGGCGTCAACCAGGCGCGTCTGCGCTCGGACGTCCCCACCACCGGGTCCGGCGCCCCGGCGTCCGGCTCCAGCGGCGTGCCCAGCTCCAACCCGCAGGCCTCCTCGTCACCGTCGGCGGGCCCCAGCACGGACTCCAGCCCGACCGCCTCCCCGAGCGGCAACCCGCCCACCGCGCCGGCGACCGCCACCCTCGCCCACACCCCCGCCCCGGGCAGCCCGGCGGTCGCCACGGCGACGCTGCCGGTGCCGTGCAGCGGCACGGTCTACCGGGGCGGGGTCCAGGGCCTGGACGGGGCGGCGCCGCAGCCGTCGGGCTCGCCGACGGCGGGGTGACCCCTCCGGGGCTGACCACCTCGGGCGCCCGCCTCGGGTGACCGCCGCGGGCACTGAGACCGGGGTCGTGGCGCGGGGCCCGGGGGCCGGACGGGTGTGAGGAGTGGTTACCGTGGGGGTGTGTACCGGTTCCTCCTGACTCCCCGCTGGCTCGGCGGCACCGTCCTGGCCGTGGCGGCCGTGGCGGTCTGCCTGTGGCTGGGCTCCTGGCAGCTCGGCCGCTTCGAGGACCGGGTGTCCACGCACCAGGAGACCAAGCAGTCCGTCACCGCCGCGGGGGACGCCCGGCCGATCGACGCCCTGCTCAACCAGGCGACCCCGCAGGTGAACACGGAGACCGTCGGCAAGGCCGTGACGGTGACCGGCAGCTACGACACCGAGCACCAGCTGCTCGTCCCCAACCGCGTGCTGGACGGCAGGCAGGGCTACTACGTGCTCACCCCGCTGCGCACCGCCGACGGGCACGCCGTCGCCGTGGTGCGCGGCTGGGCGCCCGGGGAGCCGGGCGCGGGCGCCGCCGGGGCGCCGCCGAGCGGGCAGGTGACGGTGACCGGGCGCCTCCAGGCCAACGAGGGCGCGGGCAGCAACGGCGCGGTGGCGGGCGGCCTGCCCGCCGGGCAGCTGGGCATGATCAACCGGGCGTCGCTGCTGAACGTGCTGGAGTACGACGGCTGGTACGACGGCTGGGTGGCCGCCGACGACGCGCCCGCCGGGCTGACCCCCGTCCCGACCGTGCAGCCGCAGGGCGGGGACGGGCTCACCCTGCGGGCGTTCCAGAACCTGGGCTACACCCTGGAGTGGTTCGTCTTCGGCGGCTTCGTGGTCTTCATGTGGTTCCGGCTGGTCCGCCGCGAGGCGGAGGCGGAGCAGGACCGGGCCCTCGGGCTGGACCCGGTCCTGGAGTGACCGACCGCTCTCCGGTCCTTCCTCAGCGCTTCGGCGGGGTCGGCAGGGCCGGTGCCGGAGCCGACTTGGCCGGCGGCAGGGGCGCAGTGGGCGTCGGTGTCGGTGTCGGTGTCGGTGCCGGGAACGGGAGCTGAGTCGGCGAGGACGAGTCGGTGGGCAGCGGCGTCGGGTCGCTGTGGCAGTGGCCCTTGCCGTTGCCGCCGGAGGTGCCGTCGGAGTCGTAGTGGTCGATGTGGTGGTGCACGGTGCGACCGGTCTTGGACCCCTTCGACCCCTTCGAGCCCGAGGAGCCGCTGGACCCCTTCGAGCCCTTGGCGAGTTCCACGGTCCCGTCCGAGGTGCTGTCCGAGGCGCTTACCACGGTCCCGCCCACGGTCCCGTCCGAGGCGCTTACCGCGGTCCCTCCCGCGCCGTCCGGCTGGTACGCCGCGAGCCGGACGGCCGTACCGGCGCCCACCGCGCTCGCCTTGGTCGCGGTGGCGAGCGGGGTGGCGAGCGAGGCGGCACCGGCGGCGGGAGCCGCGGGTGTGGCGGGTACGGCCGGAACCGCGGAGCCGGTGGGCACCGCGGCCGAGGGGCTCGGCGCCGCCGGGCCCACCGGGGGCGGGCAGGCGGCGCCGTTCTGCTGCGATCCCGAGCAGCCGGTGAGCACCAGGGCTCCGGCCACCGCCACCCCCGCGAACGCCGGCAGACGTCTCACTCCGTGCCCCCGGCGCCGCTCGCGCCGGCCTCCGCCGACGCCGCGGGCAGGTGCCGCCGGACGAAGTCGATCTCCAGCCGGAGCTGCTTGATCCGCTCCTCCACCACCAGCGAGCCGTGCCCGGCGTCGTACCGGTACACCTCGTGGGGCTTGCCGAGCTCCTTCAGCCGCTCGACGTAGTTCTCGATCTGCCGGATCGGGCAGCGCGGGTCGTTGACGCCGGCGCTGATGTACACCGGCACCCGGACCTGCTCGACGTAGGTCAGCGGCGAGGAGGCGGTGAAGCGCTCCGGGACCTCCTCCGGGGTGCCGCCGAACAGCGTGCGGTCCAGCGACTTGAGCGCCTCCATCTCGTCGGCGTACGCGGTGTGGTAGTCCGCGACCGGGACGGCGGCGACGCCGAGGGCCCAGTTCCCGGGCTGGACGCCGAGGCCGAGCAGGGTCAGGTAGCCGCCCCAGCTGCCGCCGGTGAGCACCAGCCGCGCCGGGTCGGCGAGGCCGCTGGCGACCGCCCACTCGCGGACCGCCGCGATGTCCTCCAGCTCGATCAGGCCGACCCGCTCGTGCAGCGCGTCCGTCCAGGCCTGGCCGTAGCCGGTCGAGCCGCGGTAGTTGACCCGGACCACCGCGAAGCCGTGGTCCAGCCAGGCGGCCGGACCGGCGGCGAAGGCGTCGCTGTCGTGGTGGGTCGGGCCGCCGTGGATCTCGAACACCGTCGGGTACGGGCCCCGGGCGGGCGTCGTCGGCCGCTGCACCAGCGCGTGCACCCGGCCGCCGGGGCCGTCCACCCAGACGTCCTCGACCGGCACCGAACGGGGCGGCACCGAACCGGGCGCCCGCAGCACCACCGTCCCGGCGGTGGAGCGGACGGCGGAGGGCTCGGCGGCGGAGGACCACAGGTACTCGACGGTGCCGTCCGGGCGGGCGGTGGCGCCGCCGACGGTGCCGCGCGGGGTGTCCAGCCTGGTCAGCCGGCCGTCGGCGAGCGTGTACGAGAACAGCTCGCTGCGCGCCTCGTACTCGTGTTCCACCAGCAGTTCCGCGGCACCCGGCCGCCACTGGGCGGAGACGTCGCCGGGCAGCTCGCGGCCCTGCTCGTCGCGCAGCGGGAGGGCGGTCTCGGTGCCGGTGGCGACGTCCCAGATCATCGGCTCCCAGCGGCCGGTGCGCTGGTGGGCGACCAGCAGGCGGGTGTCGCCCTCGACCGGTGCGAAGCCCAGGCAGGCGACGCCGCGCGGCTCGTCCCGGCCGGTCACCTCGTCCAGTTCGGCGACGGTCTCGACGCCGCCGGTCCCGGTGAGGCGGACGACCCGGATCGCGGAGTGCATCGCGTCGCCGTGCTCGGTGTGGTCGATGGCGAGCAGCGTGCTGTCGTGGCTGAGGTCGCCGACGCCGCCGTACTCCGCGTGCCGGTAGATCTCGACCGGTTCGGCGCTGCCGGGGCGGCGCAGGTGCAGGGTGGTGCCGTCCTCGTCGGTGGAGCGGCCGACGACCACGGTGCCGTCGCGGCCGAGGGCCAGACCGGCCGAGTAGGAGGGGGCGAGGCCGGGCACGGCTTCCTCGTCCGGGCCGCCCGCGAACGGCTGGCGGCGCCAGACGCCGAACTCGTCGCCGTCGTTGTCGTCGAACCACCAGACCCATTCGCCGTCGGGGGACAGCTCGGCGTCGGTGGTGCCGTTAGGGCGGTCGGTGACCTGGCGGTGGGCGCCGGTGGCGCGGTCCCAGGCGTAGACCTCGTAGGTGCCGGTGGCGTTGGACACGTACAGCGCCCGGTGGGGGGCGTCCTCGGCCCAGTCGGGCAGGGACACCCGTGCTGCCCGGAACCGCTGCTCCCACGCCGGTACGGCGCTCTTCTCCTCACTCATCCGACCATCCAACCCGATCGGGGGGAGGGAAGGGAACGGGCGGGTGGGGCTCGGCCGGGCCACCGGGGCGCCGGGGGTCCGTTCGGGGGGCGGTCGGGGGCGTCGGCGTGGCGGCCGGGGGACGCCGGGCGGGGCGGGATCGGCGGCGCGGGCCGGGGCACCGGCCGGGGCGTCCAGGAACGCTCGGCCGGGTGCCCGGGCTCCGGCCCCCGGGCACCCGGCGCCGCTGCCCTCGGGGTGCCCGGCGGGCCACGCCGCTGCCCTCGGGCGCCCGGCACGCGGTCTCCGGGCGCCCTGTGGCCGGTGTGCGGCCCCTCAGGCGCCCGGCACGCGGTCGAGGAAGCCGTACACCGCGCCGATCAGGCCGTCCGGGGTGGCCGTCAGCACGTCGAAGCCGATCACCACCGGCTCCTCGCCGGCCGGGCCGAGGTTCCAGGTGAAGCGGGCGATGTCGTGGTGGGCGTCCACCGGGCCGAGGGTGAACTCCAGCCCCGGGAACTGGGCCTGGGCGGCGCCGATCAGCGCGTCGATCGCGTCCCGGCCGGCCACGGCGGCCAGCGGGTCGGTGTAGCGGCCGTCCTCGGCCCACGCCTCGTCGATGAGCTTGCGGCGGGCCGCCGGGTCGGTCTCGTTCCACACCGCGAGGTAGCGCTCGGCGAGCTGCTGGAGGGCGGCGGTGGTGATCTCGGTCATCGTCATCTCCGGTGTTCCGCTGGGTGGTCGTCCGGGTCGCTCCCGGTGCTCACCACGGTAGGGACGGGCGGGCGGCGGCGAATCCGTCACGTATCGGTACCGGGGTACGTAGCTCGGTACCGGGGTGCGCAGCTCGGTACCGGGGACGTGGCTTCGGCCGGGGTACGTGGCTTCGGCCGGGGAACACCGGCGCGCGGTGCCCCGGCCCCCGGCCGGCGCGCGGGGCGGATCGGTAGGGTCGGGGGCATGCTGTACGGGAGGGAAAGCGAACAGGCCGCCGTGGACGGACTGTTGGACGGCGCACGGGCCGGCCGCAGCGGGGCCCTGCTGCTCAGGGGCGAGGCCGGCATCGGCAAGACCGCCCTGCTGGACGACGCCGTCGTACGGGCGGGGGCGGCGTTCCGGGTGATCCGGGCGGCCGGCGTCGAGTACGAGGCCGAACTGCCGTACGCGGGGCTGAGCCTGCTGCTCACGCCCGGCCTGGACCGGCTGGACGCCCTGCCCGGGCCGCAACGGCGGGCGCTGGAGGCGGCGTTCGGGCTGGCGGAGGACGGCGAGTTCCCCGAGCGACCCGCCGACCGCCTGCTGGTCGGGCTCGCCACCCTCGGACTGCTCGCCGAACTCGCCTCCGACCAACCGCTGTTGTGCGTCCTGGACGACGTGCAGTGGCTGGACCGGGCCTCGCTGGACGCCCTGCTGCTGGCCGCCCGGCGGTTCCAGGCCGAGGGGGTGGCCCTGCTGCTCGCCGCCCGTACCGGAGGCGGAGCCGGTGCCCCGGCGGAGCGGCGGCTGGGCCTGCCCGAACGGGAGGTGACCGGCCTGGCCGAGGCCGACGCCACCCGGCTGCTGGTCCGACGGGTCGGCCCGGACCTGCCCCCGGCCGTCCGCGACCGGCTGCTCGCCGAGGCGGCCGGCAACCCGCTGGCGCTCACCGAACTCCCGGTCGTGGCCGGGCCGCAGCCGGGTGCCACCGGCGGGCTGCCGCTCACCAGCCGGCTGCTGATCGCCTTCCACGGCCAGGTCACCGGCCTGCCCGCGGCCACCCAGACGCTGCTGCTGGTCGCCGCCGCCGAGGAGAGCGGGTCGCTCGACGTCGTCCTGCCGGCCGCTGCCGCCCTCGGCGTCACCGCCGAACACCTCGCTCCCGCCGAGGAATCCGGCCTGGTGACGGTCGCACCCGACCGCCGGATCGCCTTCCGGCACCCGCTGTTGCGCTCGGCGGTCCTCCAACGGGCGCCCCACCACCAGAAACTGGCGGTGCACCGGGCCGTCGCCGGGGCGCTGCCGGACGGCGACCGCCGCACCTGGCACCTCGCCCTGGCCGCCACCGGCCCCGACGCCGGCCTCGCCGACGCGCTGGAACGCGCCGCCGTCCGCGCCGAGCGCCGCGGCGGCCACGGCGGAGCCGCCGCGTACGAGCGCGCCGCCCGGCTCACCCCGGACCGCGACGGCGCCACCCGCCGACTCGTCCTGGCCGCCGAATCAGCCATCGAAGAAGGCGAGTTGGAGCGGGCCGAGGCGCTCGCCGAGGAGGCCGCCGCCCGGACCGGCGACGTCCTGGCGCAGGCCCTGCTCGACCAGGTCCGGGCCGCCGCGCACTTCTGGCGCGGCGCGCACCCGACCGCCCACCGGCTGCTGCTCGACGCCGCCGGTGCCGACATCGACCCGCGCTACGCCGCCCGGATGCTGTTCCAGGCCTTCCACGCCGCCTGGTACGTCGGGGAGGAGCCGGTGGCCGCCGTCCTGGACCGCCTGGCGGCCCTGCCGCTGGCCGACGACGACCCCCTCGCCCCGCTCGCCCGCCACCTGCCCGCGGCCGTCCTGCCCGCGCTCGGCCGGCCCGCCGCGCCGCTCCCGCCCGTCCACGAGGTGGCCGAGGCCGCCCGCCGGGCCGGCGCCGAGAGCCCGGTCGACCTCGTCCAGCTGTGCGGCGCCACGCTCGTCCTCGGACGCGACGAGGAGACCGCCGAACTCGCCGCCGAACTGGTCGCCGAGGCCCGCGCCAAGGGCACCGTCGGCGTGATGCCCACCCTCCGCTTCTTCCAGGCCGAGGCCGAACTCTTCCACGGCCGGCACCGCGACGCCGAAGTCACCGCCACCGAGGCCCTCGGCCTCGCCCGGGACACCGGTCAGCACCAGTGGGTCAGCCAACTCACCGCGCTGCTCGCCTGCCTGGCCGCCCTCGACGGCCGCGCCGACCGCTGCACCGAACTCGCCGCCGCCGCCCTCGCCGCCACCGGCCCGCAGACCGCCGCCCCCGCGGCCGGGCTGCCCTGGACCCAGTGGGCGCTCGGCCTGCTCGACCTCGGCCACGGCCGCGCCGGCGACGCCGCCGACCGGCTGCACACCCTCACCACCGGCCCGCACCGGCACCACGTCAGCGCCACCCGGGCCGTCCCCGACCTGGTCGAGGCCGCCGTCCGCCTCGGCACCCCCGAACGCGCCGCCGAACCGTACGAGCGCTTCGCCCGCTGGGCGGCCGCCACCGACCGCCCCTGGGCCGAGGCCCTCCGGCTGCGCTGCCAGGCCCTGCTCGGCCCCGACGAACTCGCCGAGTCCGCGTACCAGGCCGCCCTCGCCCGCCACGAGACGGCCCACCGCCCCTTCGAGCAGGCCCGCACCGCCCTCCTCTACGGCGAATGGCTGCGCCGCACCCGCCGCCGCACCGACGCCCGCCCCCACCTGCGCGCCGCCCTGGAGACCTTCGAGCGCCTCGCCGCCCACCCCTGGGCCGCCCGCGCCCGCACCGAACTCTCCGCCACCGGCACCCCGGCCCCGGCCCCCGGCACCCCCACCGGCGCCCCGGCGTCCCCCCTCACCCCTCAGGAACTCCAGATCGCCCGCCTCGCCGCCCAGGGCCTCACCAACCGCGACATCGCCGCCCAGCTCTTCCTCAGCCCCCGCACCGTCGCCCACCACCTCTACAAGGCCTACCCCAAGCTCGCCATCACCTCCCGCACCGAACTCCCCACCACCCTCTGAGGCCCGACGCGCGGGACGGGGCCGGGGCTCCCCGCGTGCGGGAGCGGGCGCACGACGGGCGGCGCGGTGAACGGCCAGGGAAGTGATCGGCACGCCACTGAGGACGGGTCACCGAAGGCCCCCGGGAAACTCCGGGTCGGAATTCTCCCGGAATTCCTCCCGAGGCCTTCGGGAGAAACAGTCAGGGCCGGTGTCCCTTGCGGGACACCGGCCCTGAGCTGGTGTTACTGGGTCGGGGTGGCGGGATTTGAACCCACGGCCTCTTCGTCCCGAACGAAGCGCGCTACCAAGCTGCGCCACACCCCGGTCTTGCGGTTTGTCGCTCCGTCTCCTTCGCGACGAGTAGAACTCTACCGGACGCTCGCCGAGACACGAAATCCGGTTTCGGGCGGGCGTCCGGCGGGGGTCAGCGGGGGGCCGGGGTGAGGGTGAGGAGGGTGGCTTCGGGCGGGCAGGCGAAGCGGACGGGGGTGTAGCGGTTGGTGCCGCAGCCGGCCGAGACGTGGAGGTGGGAGCGGTGGCCGCCGGCGGTGTGGGTGGAGAGGCCCTTGACCCGGCGGGTGTCGATGTCGCAGTTGGTGACCAGGGCGCCGTAGAAGGGGATGCAGAGCTGGCCGCCGTGGGTGTGGCCGGCCAGGATCAGCGGGTAGCGGTCGGCGGTGAAGGCGTCGAGGACGCGCAGGTAGGGCGCGTGGACGACGGCGAGGGAGAGGTCGGCGTCGGCGGAGGGGCCGCCGGCGACCTCGCTGTAGCGGTCGCGGCGGATGTGGGGGTCGTCGAGGCCGGTGAACTCCAGGTCGAGCCCGTTCACGGTGAGCCGGCCGCGGGTGTTGGTGAGGTCGAGCCAGCCGGCCCCGTCGAAGCCGTCGCGGAGCTTCTCCCACGGGTTGTGGACGGCGCCGGTGATGCCGCGGCGCGCGGTGCCGTCGGGGTTGTTCATGCCGTGGACGCCGCTGCGCATGGCCTTGAGGTAGCGCGCGGGGTTCTTGCGGGCCGGGCCGTAGTAGTCGTTGGAGCCGAAGACGTAGACGCCCGGGAACTCCATCAGCGGCCCGAGCGCGTCGAGGGTGGCGGGGACGGCGAGCGGGTCGGAGAGGTTGTCGCCGGTGTTGACCACCAGGTCGGGGCGCAGGCCGGCCAGGCTCTTCAGCCAGCGCTGCTTCTTGCCCTGCCCGTTCACCATGTGGATGTCGGACACCTGGAGGACCCGGATCGGCCGGGCGCCGTGCGGAAGGACGGGCACCTCGATCCGGCGGAGGCGGAAGGCCCGGACCTCGTACCCGACGGAGTAGGCGAGGCAGGCGGTTCCGGCGGCGGCGATGCCGAGGGGAACGGAGTACAGCGGTCGCATCAGGCCATGCTCTCAGACGGTCGATCAGCTTGTGCACGCCCGGAGTCGGCGGTGCGGGAGGGGGAGCCGGGCACCTCCTCGGACTCGCGGCGGGCACGCAGCGCGCGGACCTTGTGGCGGTTGCCGCAGCGCTCCATCGAGCACCAGCGCCGCCGTCCGGGCCGCGAGGTGTCGACGAAGATCAGCCGGCAGTCGTCCGCGCCGCACTCCCGGACCCGGCCCGCGTACGGGCCGGTGAGCAGGGCGATGGCGTCGCGGGCGAACGTGGAGGCCAGCTGCGTGCCGTCGGCGGGCAGCGGGGCGGCGGCGGTGCCGTCCGGGGAGATCCGGGGGACCAGCGGCGGGTGTTCGGCGGCCCGGTTGAGGACGGCGTGGTCCTCGGGCCCGCCCACGCCGCCGTGGGCGCGGGCGGCGGCGAGGCGCCAAAGCGCGTCGCGCAGGACGCGGACGGCGGTGAGCTCGGCGGGGGAGATCCGGACGGCGTCGGCGGGCAGCCGCAGTCGGGACCGGGGGAGCCAGGCGGCGAGGTCGGCGGGCCGGTGCAGCACCTCGTACCGGGCGGACGGGCCCGGGCCGCCGGTGGTGAGCAGTTCCAGGCAGAGGGCGCCGGGATCGAAGTGGAAGCGGCTGCCCGCGGGGGTGGTGAGGACCAGCCCGGGCTGGTCGGTGCTCCGGGCGGCCGCGTCGTCTCCGTCGGTCATACGGCCAGGATAGGTGTAACCGGCTTGTCGGGTTACGGAGGAGGAGAAGGAGGAGGGGCGACGGCGGCCGGGCTCAGGCCGGAACGGCGTTGACGTACTCCCGCATCATCCGGGGCACCCGGTACGCGTACCGGTGGCCGCGTTCCACCTGGACGACGGAGAAGTCGACCAGCTCGGCCAGGAGGTCGAGGTCGCGGGACGGCTCCCGGCCACCCTCCACCGGCTCCCGGCCGCCGCCCACCACCTCCCGACCACCGTCGACCAGCCCCCGCCGGACGTCGTCGATGGAGAACTCCTCCGGGAGCCGGCAGAGCCGTGCGAGCCCCCGGCGCTGCCGCTCGTCGAGCAGCCCGTACGCCCAGGCGAGGCTGCGGTGCAGCGAGCGGTGGTGGGAGAGCCCGCCCACCTCCTCCTGGCCCAGGACCGGCAGCACCCGGGACTCCTCGACCAGGACGTGCAGCGGCACCGAGCGCATCCGGACGGCGGCGTTCTCGATCGCGAGCGCCAGGCCGCCCAGCCGTCGGCAGAGCTCGACCACCTGCGGCATCTGGTCGCGGAGGTCCAGCGTCGGGACGACCGAGCGCACCCGGCGGCAGAACAGTTCGGCGGCGGGCGGGCAGCCGTGGGGGCCTTCCGGACGGTCGACCGGCAGCGGCGACACCTCCCACAGGTCGGCGGGGAGCCCGGCGGGTGCCCGGAGCGAGGTGATCAGGATGTGGAGCGCCGGGTATCGCTCCAGCAGCGCCCGGACCTGCCCGGCCACCGTGTCGATGACGTGCTCGGCGTTGTCGACGACCAGCAGCATGCGCGGCTCGGGGGCGGTCCGGGAACCCCGGTCGAGGCCCCGGACGTCGCGGTCGAGGCCCCGGAGCAGGGAGGCGAGGGCTTGCCGGGCCTGGGCCGAGGCGGCTGCCGGGTCGACGGCCTCAGGGGTGACCGAGCCGAGTTCCAGGACCGCGACGCCGTCCCGGAGGCCGTCCAGCAGATGGGCGGCCGCGTCCAGCGCCAACCGGGTCTTGCCGACCCCGGCCGGCCCGGTGAGCACCAGCGGGCGGCCCGGCCGCAGGGTGGTGACGATGTGCCGAAGGTCGGCCCGGCGGCCGACGGTGACGTCCGTCTTGGGGCGCAGCCCCTGCCACCGGGCGTCCTCCGGAACCTCGACGACGCGGGCCGGCGGCGTGGGCTCTGGCCGGACGGGCGGTGGCCCGGCCGGGGTGCCGGCGGTGACGGCGGGGGACAACGAGGACTCGTCCGGGTGGATCGCGTCGGAGAACAGGGCCCCCACCAGGAGTTCGACGGAACTTCGCCGTGGATTCTTGATGGCGCCGGTTTCCAGATTTCGAATGGTCCGGACGCTGACGGTGGAGCGCTCGGCTAATTGCTCCTGGCTCCAGCCGATCGTCCGTCGCCGGTTCACCAACATCGAGCGGAGCTGATTGCTGTCCATTCCCCGTGCTTCCTGCCGTCGTGAGCAGAATACGAGCGTGAATTCGGAGTGCCGTTTCGCGGTGCCGGTCACCCGGACGGCGACCGCCGCCGACCGGGTGCGGCGCCCGCGGGGTTCCGGGGGCGGGATGCTTCGGTGGCGTGGGGCGGCGGTGGTGGTGGAAGATGGTTGCGGAACGAAGTGTCAGGAGTGTTGCGGCGGTTTATCGCCGTTGTTAGCAGCGGCCTTCCGGGGTGCTGTGAGGCGTCATCGAGGTGCGTCGAGTGATGCGCGAGCGAGTGTACTACGGGAATTATTTCTGCCGAGTGGACGCAATGTGTTGATTTCCGATCCGGTGCCGGAGGCCCGTGCCCGGTCCGGCGATTCTCGGCGTTTCGGTCGATATCGTGCGGGCAAGGTCGGCCACCCTGGCCGAATCCCGCCGCCGGGCTCCTGCGGCCGGCCGGGGCGTCGACTGTTCACAGACGGAGAACCGGACCGGACCGAACCGGACCGAACCGGACCCGACCTGACCAGGGCCGCCGTCACCGACGCGCCGCCCGGCGGAGGCCGGTCCCCGGCTGCCGGGGCATACTCGTTCATCTGCGGAAACCCCGGTGGATGCCCGCTGGAAACCTGGTTGAGCCCGCCTACAGCCGAAGGATAAGAAGAGGAAATGACAACGCTCAAGGAGCAGCTGCACGAGGACCTCACGGCTGCCATCAGGGACCGGGACGAACTGCGCTCGTCCACCATCCGGCTCACGCTGGCCGCCATCACCAGCGCCGAGGTGGCGGGCGAGCAGAAGCGCGAGCTGTCCGATGACGAGGTGCTGAAGGTGGTCGCCCGCGAGGCGAAGAAGCGCCGGGAGGCGGCCGAGGCCTTCGACAACGCCGGCCGTACGGAGCAGGCGGCCCGGGAGCGGGCCGAGGGCGAGCTGCTGGCGACCTACCTGCCCAAGCAGCTCTCGGACGAGGAGCTGGCCGCGATCGTCGCGGCCGCCGTGGCCGAGAGCGGCGCGAGCGGTCCGCAGGGGATGGGCGCGGTCATGAAGCTGGTGAAGCCCAAGGTCGACGGTCTGGCCGAGGGCGGCCGGGTCGCCGCCGCCGTGAAGGCCGCCCTGGCCTGATCCGTCCTGGCCTGACCCACACGCCGGCCCGGCCCGGCCCGGTCACGCCGAAGGGGCGCCCTCCGCACTGGAGGGCGCCCCTTTCCGGCAGCTGGAGCAGGCTCAGCCGTTCCCGTTGCCGCCTCCGTGGCGGCCACCGTTCCCGTTCCCGTTCCCGTTCCCGTTCCCGTTCCCGGGCATCGGCGGGAGGGTGAACCCGCCGGGCAGTCCTGTGGGCAGCCCACCGGGCAGACCGCCGGGGCCACCGGCGTTGCCGGGGTTGCCGCCCTGACCCTGCCCCGCGCCCTGCCCCTGCTGCGGCGGCGGGGGGTTGCCGGCCGGCTGGGTGTTCTGGTCGGACGCCGGGGTCGTGTTGGTGCTCGCCGGCGGGGTGGCCGCCTGCATGTCCGGGATGTTCGCGGTGGGCAGCTGCTCCACCGGGGAGCCCTTCAGCGCCTGGTTCATCGCCATGCGCCAGATCGGACCGGGGCCACCGGCGCCGAAGACCTCGGGGAAGTAGTTCGGGCCGATCTTGATGTTCTTCATCGGCACACCGCCGGCCGGGCCGCCGAGCCAGACCGAGGTGGCCAGCTGCGGGGTGTAGCCGCTGAACCAGGCGGCGCGCTTCTCGTCCGAGGTACCGGTCTTGCCGGCGATCGGGCGGCCGTCGTCCAGGCCGAGGTCCTTGCCGGTGCCCTTCTCGGTCACGCCGCTCAGCACGGTGTTCAGGGCGTCGGCGGTGCTCTCGGAGAAGGCCTGGCTGCACGCGGACTGCGGGACCGGGACCTCCTTGCCGTCCACCGTGGTGATCTTGTTGATCGCGATCGGGGAGCAGTACTTGCCGCGCGCGGCGAAGGTCGCGTAGACGTTCGCCATGGTCAGCGGGGACATCTCCTGCACGCCGAGGCCCATCGAGGGGACCTCCTCAAGGGGCTTGCCGCTCGCCTTGGCGGTGATGCCCAGCTTGTTGGCCATCTGCTTCACCGGGCAGAGGCCCATCTCGGCCTCCATCTCGACGAAGTAGGTGTTGACCGACATCGCCATGGCCGTCTTGAGGTCGTACGGGCCGACCTCGGAGGCGCTCTCGTTGGGCACGGTCCGGGCCTTGCCCTTCTCCGTGTTCTTCCAGGTGCCCTCGCAGGTCTTCATCGTCGGCCACTCGATGCGGTTCTCCGACTTGTACTGCTGGGTGGCCGGGATGCCGTTCTCCAGCGCGGCGGCGGCCACGATCGGCTTGAAGGTCGAGCCGGGCTGGAAGCCGTTGCCGCCGCCCATCGCCGCGTCGACGTTGAGGTTGACGACGGTCTGGTTCTTGTTGCCGTCCAGGCCGTACGGGCGGGTCTGGGCCATCGCGAGGATCTTGCCGGTGCCCGGCTCCATCATGGTCGCGGCGGCCGACACCGGGTCGGTGACGTAGACCAGCTTGGTCACCGCGTTCTGGGCCGCGGCCTGCTTGTCCGGGTCCAGCGTGGTGTAGATGTTCAGGCCGCCGGTGTCCCAGAGCTTCTTGCGCTCCTCGGCGCTCTTGCCGAACACCGGGTCCTGCTTGACCACGTGGCGGACGTAGTCGCAGAAGAAGCCCATGCCGGCCTGGGCGGTGATGCAGCCGTTCTGCGGGTCCTTGTACTTCAGGCCCAGCGGGGCGGCCTTCGCCTCCTTCGCCTGGTCGGCGGTGATGTGCTTGTTCTCCAGCATCTTGTCGATCACGACGTTGCGGCGCTTGACCGTGTTGTCGGGGTAGCGCACCGGGTCGAAGGACGACGGGTTCTGCACCATGCCGGCCAGGGTGGCGGCCTCGGCGATGGTCAGGTCCTTGTTGCTCTTGCTGAAGTAGCGCTGGGAGGCGGCCTCGACCCCGTAGGCCTGGTGGCCGTAGAAGGTGATGTTGAGGTAGTTGGTGAGGATCTGGTCCTTGGACAGGTCCTCCTCCAGCTTGATGGCGACCTTCAGCTCCTGAATCTTGCGGCCCAGGGTCTTGCGCTGGGCCTCCAGGACGGCCGCCTGGTCGTCGCCGGCCTTCTCCACGTTGACGTTCTTGACGTACTGCTGGGTCAGCGTGGAGGCGCCCTGCGAGGTGGTGCCGCTCTCCGCGTTCTTGCTGATCGCGCGCAGGATGCCCTTGAGGTCGACGGCGCCGTGCTCGTAGAAGCGGGCGTCCTCGATGTCCACCTGGGCGTGCCGCATGAACGGCGACATCTGGTCGGCGGTCAGGACCGTGCGGTCGCGCTCGTAGACCTTGGCGATCAGGCCGCCCTTGGCGTCGAAGATCTGGGTGGCCTGGGTGAGCGGCGGCGTCTTGAAGTCGTCGGAGATGTTGTCGAAGCTGTCCGCGGTGTCCTTGGCGGTCAGCCCGATGGCGCCGACGGCGGGCAGGGCGAGACCGGCCAGCAGGACGCCGGAGAGCACGCTGACGCCCAGGAACTTCATGCCGTTGCTCGCGTGCTCGGACGCTGATCCGCCGGTCCTGCCGCGCGGAGCTCCGGCGTTGCCTGGGGGCTGGGATGCCTGGGGGCTCTTCGGTGCCATGAGGAGAACCCTACGCCGCGGAATCCCACGCACCGGGGCAGGTGTTCGCCTAGGCTTGTCACAAGCTTGCGACAGCTTCGGTGCGTCAACATCATTCACTCTTGTGGGCGAGGAGACTTGCCCGAATTGCCCTGCGATGACTGGGTTTTGAGGCAGCTGTGGCCTGCTGTGCCCGTGTGGCCGGTCGCGCTCCGTGACGGCGCCTGTGGCGAGAGTGGGGGCTCCGCTCCTGGCAAGGGGTGCGACCTGCGATCACTCCAACGAGTGAGCTGATCGCCACCCATAGTCCGATCGGGTCATTCGAGATTGAGCCCGAAGGGGCTGTTGCAAGCTGTCGTTCTTCCGTAACGTCCTCAACTGGCAACGGTGAATATGCCGTTGCCGCCGTGGGGGAGCCTCGATACGGGAGAGGACGGCGCCGGCATGGGCTGGGTAGACGACTGGAGTGCGCAGGCCGCCTGTCGCACGAGTGATCCGGACGAACTGTTCGTCCAGGGGGCGGCACAGAACCGCGCGAAGGCGGTGTGCAGCGGCTGTCCGGTCCGGACGGAGTGCCTCGCGGACGCGCTGGACAACCGGGTGGAGTTCGGGGTGTGGGGCGGGATGACGGAACGCGAGCGCCGCGCGCTGCTGCGCCGTCGCCCGACGGTCATCTCCTGGCGGAGGCTGCTGGAGACGGCACGCACCGAGTACGAGGAGTCCCTCGCGACCGGCGTGATACTGACGGACTACGCGCAGGCGGGCTGAGCCCGGCCGCACCATGCGGTCCGGGCCGGTCGGCCCCGCGGGCGAAGGCCGCACCGCGTGATCACGCCGTGCGGGCCACACCGTCGTGGACTGGCGTCATGCGGACCGCGCCGCGTGGACCACCTCGCGTGGCCACACCATGCGGACCGCGCCGCGACCACGCGGACTAGGGCCTGTTTCAGAAGTGGATCAAGGTCGTGAGATGATCACGTTCCATGGCTCGGGGAGATCTGACGGACGCCCAATGGGCGGTGCTGGAAC